>CAZGCI010000008.1:33219-49527 GCA_964524185.1 uncultured Thiohalocapsa sp.
GCCGGTAAGCGCCCCTGGAGCAACCGGCCGAGGTCCCCGCCACGCCAGTCCGCATAGACCTGCCCAGACCAGGTGTCCGGCCGATGCGGCGGTCCGTGCAGGTCTGCGAGCAGCGTCAGCTCGCCGCCGGCGTCGCCGGGCGGCAGAGCGCGCACACGCAGTTGATGGCGGCCCGCTTGGTTCCAAAGCTCGGCGCGGTGGATGTGGAAACTGAGTGGCGGCGCGTCGCTGGCGGCGTCGGTCCAATAGAGGTCGCTGTCGGCCAGGCTGAAACGTCCCTCGCGCAGGAAGAAGGCGGCGGCACCGCCATCGCCACCGCCGAGCTGGCCGAGTCCGCGAACGCCAATGTGTCCATCTGCGCCGCGCTGCACCTCGAAGCGGGCCCCCACCAGGGTGACGGCGTTGATGCGCGGTGCCGCTGCCTGCACGGAGGCGCGCAGGTCCAGGCCCACCCGCAGCGCCCGGAGGGCGAGCAGGCGTTCGCCGCTCTGTGGGTCATGCAGCACCGCGTCGTCGAGGCTCAGCTCCGGGCGCAGCCCGCGCAGGCGCAGCTCTAGGGCACCAACCGCCACGTCGGCGCCGAGCTCCTCGCTCAGGCGTTCGACGACGAGGGTGCGCAGCCCGTCTGCATGCGGCAGGGCGAGGCGCAGGACCAGGCTCAGCACCGCGACGGCGATCACCGCAGCGGCAGCAAGCCCGGTTAGGCGCCGCAGCAGGGTGCGCAGGAACCGGGTCACCATTGGACGGGCGGCGCGCTGGGGCGCCGTCGGTGGGGTGGGCGAGCGATCTGCTGTTCGGACATCTGAGGCGGGAAGACCAGCACGGCGCCGGTCAGATCAGCACGACGTCATATTGCTCCTGGGTGTACAGGGCCTCCGCCTGCAACCGGATCGGCTTGCCGATGAACTCCTCCAGCTCCGCGAGATGGCCGGATTCCTCGTCCAGCAGCCGGTCGACGACCTCCTGGGAGGCGAGCACCAGCAGGGTCTCGACCTCGAATTGGCGTGCCTCGCGCAGGATCTCGCGGAAGATCTCGTAGCAGGTGGTCTCGGCGGTCTTGAGTGAGCCGCGCCCGCCGCAGCAGGGGCAGGGCTCGCAGAGTACGTGCTCCAGGGACTCGCGGGTGCGCTTGCGCGTCATCTCCACCAAGCCGAGTGCGGACACCTCGGTGATGTGCGTCTTGGCATGGTCCTTCGCCAGACACTTCTCCAACGCCCGCAGCACCTGGCGCTTGTGCTCATCGTCGGTCATGTCGATGAAGTCGATGATGATGATACCGCCCAGGTTGCGCAGGCGCAGCTGGCGGCAGATGGCCTGGGCTGCCTCCAGGTTGGTCTTGAAGATGGTCTCCTCGAGGTTGCGGTGGCCGACGAAGGCGCCGGTGTTGACGTCGATGGTGGTCATGGCCTCCGTCTGGTCGATGACCAGATGCCCGCCGGACTTGAGCTGCACCTTGCGCTCCAGGGCCTTGCGGATTTCATCCTCGACGCCGTAGAGGTCGAAGAGCGGCCGCTCGCCGACGTAGTACTCGATCCGCTCGACGATCTCCGGGATGTACTTGGTCGCGAAGGCGAGGGCCTTGTCCATGGTGGCGCGGGAATCGATGCGCACGCGCTCCACTTCCGGCGTCACCAGATCGCGGAGTGCCCGCAGTGCCAGCGGCAGGTCGTCGTGCATTGCCCCGATGCCATCGCTGGTATCGCAGCGCTCCTTGATGCCGTGCCATAGCTTGGCGAGGAAGGCCATGTCGCGGCAGAGGGCCGCGTCGTCGACGGCCTCGGCCGCAGTTCGGGCAATAAAGCCGCCGGCGCGCTCATGCTCGTCGACGTAGCGCTGCAAGATCTCGCGCAGGCGTCTGCGCTCTTCGTCGTCCTCGATCCTCTGCGATACGCCCGTGTTGCCGAGCCGTGGCATGAAGACCAAGTAGCGCGACGCGAGGGAAATGTTGGTGGTGAGTCGGGCGCCCTTGGTGCCGATGGGGTCCTTCACCACCTGCACCACGATGTGATCCCCCTCCCGCACGAGGTCCATGATCTGCTCGCTGCGCGGCTCGCCGTCCCTGCCGACGATGTCGGAGGCGTGCAGGAAGGCCGCCCGTTCCAGCCCGACGTCCACGAAGGCAGCCTGCATGCCGGGCAACACCCGGCAGATGCGCCCGCGGTAGACGTTGCCCACGAGTCCGCAGCGCTCGGCCCGCTCGATGATGATCTCCTGCACCACGCCATTTTCCACCACCGCGACCCGGGTCTCCGGCGGAGTGACGTTGATGAGGATTTCTTCGCTCACGGGTCAGGAGTGGCTCAGGGTTGCGGAATCATAGACACGGGGTGCCGGCAGGGCGCTAATGCCCTCGGCGGCGAGGAGCTCGGCGGTCTCGTAGAGCGGCAGCCCCACAACACCGGACCAGCTGCCGTCGATGCCCACGACGAACACGGCGCCGAGTCCCTGCACCGCGTACCCGCCTGCCTTGTCCCTAGGCTCGCCGCTGGCCCAGTAGGCAGCGGCCTCTGCCGGGTGGATGTGCCGAAAGCGCACCCGCGTCTCGGTGAGCGCCGTCTGCTCGTGGGCGCCGATCACGGCGACCCCCGTCAACACCCGGTGCTCGCGCCCCGAGAGCAGTGCCAGCATCCGCGCGGCGTCGTCGGCATCCACGGGCTTGCCGAGAATCTGATCATCGCAGATTACCGCGGTGTCGGCCGCCAGCACGGTGGCTGACATCGATTGGCCACCGGCACCCGCCGCGAGGCTGGAGGACACCGCTCGCGCCTTGGAGACGGCAATCCGCAGCACATAGTCCGCCGGTCGCTCACCGGCGCGCGGGGCCTCGTCCACGTCGGCGGATTGCACCGCGGGCGAGAGTCCGATCTGTCGCAGCAGCGCCAATCGCCGTGGAGATTTAGACGCCAGGATGAGCGGTTTTGCTGCAGTCGGGGCCGGCCCGTGTTGGCGTGGGTTGGATGCCATGCAGTCTTCAGCCACGATGGTAGGGGTGGCCCTGGAGCTGGCTCCAGGCCCGGTAGAGCTGTTCCGCCACCACGACTCGCACCAGCGGATGCGGCAGGGTCAGCGGCGATAACGACCAGCGCTGCTCTGCCTGGGCCAGACAGTCCTCGCTCAATCCGTTCGGGCCGCCCACCAGCAGTGCAAGGTCGCGACCATCCGCGAGCCAGCCCGCCAGTGCGTTGGCCAGCTGCTCGCTGTTCCAGGCGTGGCCGCGGACGTCCAGTGCCACCACCCGCGCGCGCGGCGGCACGGCCGCCAGTAGTCGCTCGCCCTCATCGCGGCGCAGCCGCGGCAGCTCCCCGTCGGCGACCTGGCCGGTGCGCCCACGGCCCTTGCCGGCCAGGCCGCCGGGCACGGCCCTGAGCTCCAGCGCACACTCGGGCGGCAGACGGCGCGCATAGTCGTCGAAGCCGGCATCCACCCACTCCGGCATGCGCTGGCCGATGCTGATGAGGCGGATACGCATGCCGCTCCGTCAGCCGCCGGCGCGCGCTTGCAGCACGCCCAGCAGCCGCGTGGCCTCGGCGCCGATGTCGGACGTCGGGTCCAGATCACGCGCCCGAGTCAGGGCCTGCTCTGCGGTGTCTAGCGCTCCGGCCTGCAGGGCGACGAAGCCGAGACTCAGATGGATGCGCTGCCCGTCTGGGGCTGATGCGGCAGCCGCCTGCAGCACTTCAAGCCCCGCGGTGCTGTCGCCGGCATAGTGCAGCGCCAGGCCGAGGTCGTTTTTGGCACCGACGTCATCCGGCGTCAGCTCCACCAGGCGGCGGTACAGCGGCACCGCCGCGGCATAGCGCTGTGCGCTGAACAGGCGATCAGCCTCCCGGGCCAGCACGTCTGGGTCCGAGCTTGCGACTGCTGCCGCGGTGGCGGCCCCGTCATCCGCCAGCGCCGCACGCATCTGCTGACCCAGCTGCGCCATATCCGGCCCCTGGGCCTGGCTCGGCGCACCGGCCTGCGCGAGCGCCGGCGGGCGCAGCGGATGGCGCAAGTAGTAGTCGCGCGTCACGGCGAACACCGTGAAGCCGTAGAAGATGAGACCCAGCAAGAAGACGAGCCATTGCAGCAGGGTGAGCTTTGGAAACATGGCGGGCAGAGGCGGCTGTTAGGTTTTCGCGCCAGCAAACGCGTGTGCGGATGGAGGCTGGCCGCCGCATGCTCGGAGCCGCCGGCGGGACTGTCAAGGACGCTCGCTCGCGCCCCGCGCAGTCTAAGCTTGTGTGCGGGAAAAAATCATTTATGCTTCAAACGCCTGAAGCGGTACCGGTCGACTGACCCGAGTGCCGGGAAACGGCTGACACCAACGCCCAGGCCTGAGCCCGTTTGCAGAACGTGTGCGCAAACGGGCTGGTCGCACCCGATGCCCACCACCGGCATCGGCCCCAAACCGACGCAACAGCAGGAGAGACCGCCATGCCCACCCATGTCAAAGAGCTCAGAGGGATGACCGACGCCGTCCTCAGTGTATTGACCGAGAAGGGGATTCTCGACAACGTGGCCCTGGTGGAGGCGGCGGCCGGCCCCACGCAGCGCAAGGCGCTGGCGGCTGAATGCGGCTGCGAGACATCGGTGGTGCTGGAGCTGGTGAACCGCGCCGATCTGTCCCGGATCAATGGCGTCTCCGGCGTCTACTCAGACCTGTTGGAGGCGGCGGGCGTGGATACCGTGAAGGAGCTCGCCACGCGTCGCCCAGACAACCTGCACGTCAAGCTGCTGGAGACCAACGAGGCCAAGCAGCTCACCCAACGCCCGCCCGCCGCAGGACAAGTGGAAGATTGGGTGGAACAGGCCAAGGCGCTACCGAAGTTTGTGACCTACTGACGGCGCACCGGCGCGCCAGGGGCCACCAAGGCGGCGGCTCAGACCGAAGGGCGACTGGGGCGCCGTTCACGGGCCAGGGGGAAGGGCCAAGGGCCGAGGGCGAAGGGCCAAGGGCCGAGGGCCGAGGGCCAAGGCGCGGAGGCGCCCCCCCAGCGGTCAGCGGTCGCGCCCGAGCCCCCAGCCCGAGCCCCTAGCCCCTAGCCCCTTCCGCAACAGGGCTTGCGCCCTTTCGTCATCGGGGGCTCAACACGGGTGTCGGCCGTCCCCACCTAGGGGGCATGACGAACGAGTTTCCCTCCACGCGTGACATGCCCTCGCGCCTCGGCAAGGCGATGCTGATCGCCGCCTGGGTCGTGGGCCTGGCGCTTCTGGTGCTGCTGTTTCAAAACTACCTGGAACGCCAGTTCAATCCCAACCCTGAGCCGGCCCTGCGTGTCGACGCCGCCGGCGTGCCCAGCGTCGTGTTGCAGCGCAACCGCATGGGTCACTACGTGATGGGCGGCAGCATCAATGGCGAGCGGGTCACCTTTCTGGTCGATACCGGCGCCACCGCCGTGGCATTGCCCCTGGCGCTGGCACAGCGGCTGGGGCTGCCGCTGCGCCCGGGCGGCATGAGCAAGACTGCCAACGGGCTGGTGCGGACCTGGACCACCCGACTGGACAGCGTGGATGTCGCGGGCCTCACCGCATATGACGTTCGTGCCGTGGTCATGCCCAACATGCCGGGCAATGAGGTCCTGCTCGGCATGACCTACCTGAGGCGCTTCGAGCTGATTCAGCGCGGCGACACCCTCACGCTGCGCTCGCCCGGCTGACCCGCTGGACAGCGCTCACCGCGATCGCAGTGGTGTCCCCGCCGGCCGCGAGGTTGATGCGCCAAACACCAGCGTCTCGCGGATGCCGAGCTCCGCCGCCACATGGCGCGCGACGGTCTGGTTCAGCCAATTGGGCTGGTGGGCGTCGGAGGAGATGACGAAGCGGAAGCGGTTCACGTAGGCGCCGTACTCGGCCTGCCACTCGCAGCGCCAGATGTAGCGGTTGTTGATCTCCACCAGGCAGTCCGGCGGCACCCGGTCGAGGTCCGTGCCGAGCGCGTGTGGATGGGCGACGATGATGGGTTGCCCCGCCGCGAGCAGCGTCTCCAGCGCGCGATAGTCGGCGTCGCGGTCGTAGCAGTGGAAGATGCGGTAGTCGCAGTCCGCCGCCAGCGCCGCCGGCACCCACTCGTGGCCGTTCACCTCCATGCCGACATGGAGTCCAGCGGCCATGACCTCGGCGCGGTAGTCATCCCAGCGGTCGACGACCATCTCGAAGTGATCGCTGATGCCGCGCACCCGCGCATGCCCCAGCGCGGCAATGAGGGCGATGGTCTGCTCCGGCACCACGGAGCTGTCCGCGTCCGACCACGTGCTATGCACGTGCAGATCCTGCGGCAGCGGCGCGGGGCGCACGGTTGGGCTCATGTGAGGGTCATCCTGGAGGCCGTACACGTTGCTCAATAGCGCCCGCCCGTCTTCATCACGTAGTTGCGCAGCTCTGCACTCTCGAGGTTGACCCGCATCAGGTTCGAATGCGTGATACGGAAGATGGCGCGCATCACTTTGTAGACGAGCCTTGGGTTCGCCTCGACGAGGCCCTCGAAGGCGTCCGGCTCCAGCGTCAGCACCACGCTGTCGGTGTGGGTGCAGAGCGCGGCCCTGCGCGGGGAGCCGTCGACGAAGGCGCGCGTGCCGGCGCACTCGCCGATGCGCATCTGGTAAACCGTCTCTTCTTGGCCGTTCACGGTCTTGCAGACATTGAGCCGGCCCTTGGCCAACACGAACAAGGTGCGCCGAGCTTCGTCCTCCCGCACAAGTGTCTGGTTTGCCAGCACCGGCTCCAGCCCCATCACGGCGGCAAGGGCCGCACACTCGTCCGGCGTCAGCTCAGCGCCCAGCGATGACGTGGCCAGCGCTTCGGCGGTGTTCAGCTCGTTCATGTCGCCTCACCTGAGGTGTCTAAGGGGTACGCGCCGGCATCGCCGGCGACACTGGCCCCGGCGACACTGGACTCAGTGTAACGCGGGACTATGACGGCTTGTCGCTCGCCCGGCCGCGGCGGCGGGATCGATCAGCCCGCTGCGCCCGGACGTGCCCGAAGGTGAAAGCAGTGCCTGGATTGTGCTAGACCAAAAGCCGACAGCCACACTCCAGTTCAACGTCAACAGGGGACACCTGGCGCGTGGTCCGATCTTTTCGGACATGCAGAACCAACAGCGTCAGCGGATCGAAGACGATGACCTCCTTAGACACCCCGCGAGAGATAAAACGGCGGGCCAATGTCCAGATCTTTTGCTTCGGAGCCCTTGCTGACGACCTCAATGACGGCTTCGGGCAGCATGGTTAACGCCGAGTCTTGCTCTTCTTCACTGGGCTCTCGGCAAAAGATCGAGATATCCGGCCGCTTCAGGCCATTAGGGAACTGGACATAGACACCTACGGCATGGGCGCAGTCATAGCTCGATGGGGTCGCGCCCGTCTTATCGCTGCCTTGCACAATCCTTTCGACGTGTTTTTGGTGGCGATAGACCGGTTGCGCTTCCCAAATCGGGAGGCCGTTGACGATTTCCAGGCGAATGCCCAGCTCGCTGGCCTGAAGGAGTGTGGGTGATAAGCTCATGGGGTGGTGATACCTGTCCGCGGTGGCTTGCCTGCTGTGGCTGTTGCGGCGTTCCTGCTGGGTGCGCTGCGCTTGACGCGCCGTCCCGGTTCGGGCGGCAACTCATACCGCAACGCCCTGGGCGGTTGGCTGGAGTCGCGCGGCGTCGTAGCCCTGTGCCGTGGCGATGGCCACTGCCTGGTCATAGTCCGCGGTGTCGATGGACGGCGCCCGCGCAATCAGCCACAACCGCTTTCGGCTCGGTGTGCCCATCAGTGCCCATTGGTAGTCGGGGTCGAGGCCGATGATCCAGAGATCGCCACGAATGAGCTTGAAGAACTTGAGCACCAGTTTCGCATTGCTCGAATCCGCAGGCTGGACGGTGCCCTTGACCTCGCTGCGGCGCAGCCGCGCCTTGGCGTTATAGGAGACGGTGTGCACTGTAATGCGCCCGTCGGCACCCTTCGCATAGGTTGCGGTGACGTTCACGGCGCGCTGCCAAGGGCTGTCGGACTCGAGACTGGGCAGCCTCGCCACTTCGAACCAGGTGCCCAACAGGCGCTCGAGGTCGACCGTCTCGACCGTCTCGGGCGGGCGGCGGGACGCAGTGCCCACGCCCGGGAGTGCGTTGCGCAAGGCCAAACCGAGTCTTTTCACCATCATCTCCGGGTGGACGCGCAGTGCGCGGGGACTGCCCGCAATCGGTTGTCTGCGCTCAGCCTGCAGCCGGCGCTGGCAAACGGGCGGACGATGCGACGTGCATGAATCATGCGCCTCGGCGGCGGGAATCCCAAGGCGCGGATAGGCCTCGGGGCTGGCTGGGAGTCACACCAGGGGCATCCTCGACCGCCTTGGCGCACCTGTGGCGTGGGACACGGGTCAGCCGTATCCGGCCGGCACGGTTCGCCGGCCCGCGCGTGGCCTGCTGCCAATGCGATAAGCTAACGTCAGCACAAGACCGACACCTCAGCGCCTGCAGCCACCTCGGGTGACCACAGTCTCGGCGCCAAAGCCCCCGCCGCAGGTCAGCCCACTCCGAGTTCGACTGTCGTCTTAATGCCGACCCAAGCCACCTTTGTCCTGTTTGGCCCTGCGCACCTCTGGGCCGTTGCGCTCATCGTCGTCGTGGCCGTCACGCTGCCGCTCGCCGTTCGGCGCCTTGTGCCCTCGGCCGTGCAACCCGTTGCCCTGGTGCTGTTCGTGCTGATGGTGGTGCAGGAGGCATTGGGCCTGGCGCTGAAGCTCGGGCGCCTGGGGCCCTCCGCAGAGGTCCTGCCGCTGCACCTGTGCTCCATGGCCGTGTTCGCAACGGTTTGGACGCTGGTCACGCGTTCGCCGCGTGCCTTCGAGCTGGCCTATTTCTGGGCGCTTGCAGGCACCACGCAGGCATTGGCGACACCAGACCTGCGCGCGGGGTTTCCGGATCCGGCCTTTCTGGCCTTTTTCGCCGGGCACGGGTTCCTGATCGTGGGCGTGCTGTACGCGACACTGGCGCTCGGGCTTCGGCCGACGCCCATGTCCATCGTCCGCGTCGCGCTCACCACGCTGGTGCTGGCGGTGCTGGTGTTCGGCGTCAACCTCGCACTCGGGACCAACTTCTTCTACCTGATGGCCAAGCCCCCCGGCGCCTCACTGCTGGACTGGTTCGGCCCCTGGCCCTGGTATTGGCTCGGCCTGGTGGGGGCGTCCCTGGCATCCTTTGCGGTGCTCTACGCGCCCTTCTTCGTCCTGGACCGACTGGACCGGGGCCGGCGGGCCGCCCGGCCAGCGGCCTCGGCTGGGTAGCGCGCCAAGGCGGGGCCTTGGAGCTATGCAGCGCTGATGCAGAAGGGCTTGAAGCATGGCTGCTCACTGGCTATTGCTGGAACCAAACTCATCGCGCGCGGGCCAGCCGTCAGGCAATAGGGGTGCGCGACGCCCTAGGGTTTTCTGCTTACGAGCGCGCGATCCACCACAAGGCGGTAAGCTTGAAGCTACTTCTTTGGGTGGGCACGGTTTTTGTGGCCAAGCGTGCCCTGAATCCGGACGATCCACCGGCCAGCGTCCGGAGCAGCACCGGGATTGCTGCAGGGCCGGTCAGGCCGGTCAGACCGTTCAGGCCACCAGGCGCACCACGCCGCCACGGCGTGGGTCACCGGCGCCGTGCAGGTTGCCGGCGGCGTCTATGCCCACGCTGTGGGCGCCGCCGAAGAAGACGTTCTGCGCCCGCCACACCTGCAGTCGCGGCCAGTGCGCCGCGAGCGCCTGGAGGGTACCTTCCGCCACCGGCGGCTCAAGGCTCAGCGCGCCGTCCTCCAGGTGCAGCCGGGGGGCGGACACGGCGTCCGGGAGTGGCAGTTGCAGGTCGATGCGGTTCACCAGCACCTGCAGGATGGCGCTGCGAATGCGGTTGGAGCCGCTGGAGCCCGTCACTGTCCAGCCGCCCTCGGCGTGGGCCACCAGCGTGGGGCACATCATAGAGCCGACGCGCGTATCCGCGGGCCATTGGTGGAAGCCGCCGCCGGCGAGGTCCGACTCCCCCAGCATGTTGTTCATGATGATGCCGGTGCCGGGCAGTACATAGCCGGCGCCCTCGCCGTTGGAGAGCGTCAGGCTCGCCAGGTTGCCGTCAGTGTCGGCGATGCTGATCTGCGTGGTGCCGCGGCGAAAGAGCAGGGGTTGCAGCCCGAGCGCCTCGACGCGGGCCGACAGCCGGCCGCGCTGCCCGGCGCGCTCCGTGGCGCCCGGCAGTTGCCCGGGGGCGAGGGCCGCGCGGACGTCGGCGGTCGCCGCCATGGCCGTTGCGAGCGCCAGGCGGTGCGCGGGGCTGCCGAAGGCGGTGTTGTCGAGGGGGATCTCCGAGAGTAGCTCCAGCGTCAGCGCCAACAGGGCGCCGCCGACGGAGGGCGGCGGGTTGAGGAATAGGCGCGCGTCGCGGTAGTCCAGCGTCAGGGGCGGGCGGGTCTCGACCCGGTAGCCGGACAAGTCGGCGACGGTGAGATGCCCGCCGCCCGCCACACAGTCCGCCGCCAGTTGCTCCGCCCAAGGACCGCCGTGGAGCAAGGCAGGACCTGCGTCCGCCAGCGCCTGCAGCGCCGTTGCGAAATCCGGCCAGGGCACCTGCTCGCCGACGGCAGCGAGCCGCTGCGGCTGCGCCGGTGATGCGAACCGCGCGAAGGTGCTCGCGTCTGCCCGTAGGATGGGCTCGACGATGGCAGCGATGCCGCGCTGCACGGCGTTCACCGTGACGCCCCGTCTGGCGAGGGACTGCGCCGGCGCGAGCAGATCGGCAATGGATAAGCGGCACAAGCGCTCGTGTATCGCAAACAGCCCCGCCACTGCGCCAGGCGTGGCCATGGCGCCCCGGCCGATGTGGAACTCCTGGGTGGCGTCGCCGAAGTCGGCGTGCACCGGGTAGAAGTCCAGCCCGGCGGTCGGCGCCTGACTGCGTGGTGTCTGGGTGAAGAAGTCGAGCACCAAGGGTGTCTCGCCCGCGGGCCGCGCATGCAAAAAGCCGCCGCCGCCCAGGGAGGCGAGCACCGGCTCCGCGACGCAGGCGGCCGCGAGCGCCGCCACGGCGCCATCGAAGGCGTTGCCGCCGGCACCGATCGCCGCCGCCGCCGCGGCTGCGGTGTCTGGATGGCCGGCGGCGACGATGGCGCGGGGCATGGCAGCGACAGTGGATGATCGTGGATGACGGGGGCTGTGTGCGGTGGCGGGCCCCTTGAGCGGCGGGTTGCGCCGTCCGGGGCGGTGATGCCGCTTGATGATCTTAGTGGCAGTTCAGAAACGACATGAACATGACCGCAGACGGAAGCAAACCAAGAAAAGCGCGAAGTACGCGAAAGTCATCTGGATCTTGCGTGCATCACCGGAACTTACGCGCTTTTCGCGTGTTTCGGAGTTAAGAGAAGAAGGACTGCTTATTGTTGAGTCGTTTCTTCACTGGCAGCCCCGGGCAGCGCCGCTGCGGGCTGGGGAGCATGCGGCCTGCTGGGTGGGCATGGTTTTCCGGCCCACGCGTGCGGACTGGGGCGCCGTGTTTTCCGGTACCGTTCGTCTTTTTGGCGTACCTGGCCAACAGTAGGATGGCGAGTACATCGAAATCTCATGACACGCTGCGGCAACGGAGGCGAAGCAACCCGTGACGCACCAACGCGGTCCAGTTTCTTTCCGCTCCGCGGGGGCACTCGGGGCGTGCCGACGCTTTGAGCCGCGGCGGGTGGGGGCGGTTGTTGCGCCCACGCGTGCGGACGGGCGCTATGTCGGATGACTCTACGCAACACGGAGCGCAGCGCGGGGCTGTCCTCGGTGTGGGCATCGCGACGCTCGATATCGTCAACCGCGTGGCCGCGTACCCGGCCGAGGATGCCGAGGTACGCGCGCTGGAACAGCGCAGGGTGCGCGGCGGCAACTGCGCCAACACCCTGGACGTGCTGGCCCAGCTCGGCCGCGCCTGCGCCTGGGTGGGGACGTTGGCGGGGGATGGCGGTGCTGAGGTCATCACCGCCGAGCTGGCCGCGCGGGGCATTGATCATCGCCATGCCAAGCGCCTCAGCGGCGGGGTGACGCCCACCTCCTACATTGCGCTGAGCCGCGCCACCGGCAGCCGCACCATCGTCCATTACCGCGATCTGCCCGAGCTGACCGCGGCGGATTTCGCCGGCGTGCCGCTGGCTGGCTGGCGCTGGATGCACTTCGAGGGCCGCAACCCCCAGGAGACGGCGCAGATGATGGCCCGCGTGCGGCGGGAGCGTCCGGATCTGCCCGTGTCCGTGGAAATCGAGAAGCCGCGGGAGGGCATCGAGGCGCTCTTCTCGGGTGCGGATGTGCTGATCTTCGCGCGGGCCTATGTACAGGCCGTGGCGGACGACGCCGATGCGGATCCGCGGGCCTTCCTGCGCGGCGTCGTCGGCCGCACGACTGCTCAGCTCTGTCTGCTGCCCTGGGGTGCGGAGGGCGCCTATGGGCTGGCCGTCGGCGCGCAGGCACCGGTGTTCGCGCCGGCCTACCCGCCGCCCGTGCTGCGGGACAGCCTCGGCGCCGGGGATGTCTTCAATGCGGCGGTCATCGACGGGCTGCTTGCCTGCTGTGCGCAGGACCGCAGCCTCGCCGCCGCCACCGCCGATGCCGCCCTGACTGGGCTGTTGGCGCGAGCCAATCGGCTGGCGGGCCTCAAGTGTGGTCGCGACGGGCTGGACGGCCTCGCGGCGGCTTGGGCCGCGGCGCGGGGGTGACCTGTCACGATGCCCTGCGTCAGCGCCGCGCCAGTGCCACCGTGTAGTGCGGACCTTGCTTGAGCTTGTCGTAGTTACCGAAGACCTCTCGCAAGTGGCGTTTCATGAAGTCCCTCAGCCCATTCACCGTCACCACATAGAGCTGCCCGTCGCGGTTGAGCCGGGCGTGGGCGTCGTGGAGCAGGATGGTCAGGAGCTCCTTGCCTACCTTGGCGGGGATATTGCTCGCAATGAGGTCGAAGCGCCGGGCCGGCTCGATGTGCGCAAAGCCGTTGCTGAGCTGTGCTTCGGCATTGCCCAGGCCGTTCAGCGCGGCATTGCGCCGGGCAAACTCCACAGCCACGAAGTCCTTGTCCACCATCAGCGTGCGCCCGGCGGGGGCCAGCGCCGCCAGTGCGCAGCCGATGGCGCCGTAACCGCAGCCGAGGTCTAGGCAATCGGCCGCTTCCGCCACCGTCACGTGGCGCAGCAGCAGCGCCGTGCCGGCGTCGATCTCCCGCGGTGAGAAGAGGCCCCAGGTGGACTCGAAGCGCAGGCGCCGGTCGGCCAGCCCGGCCTCGAAGCGGATGGGGGCGCGCAGGGCGGCAAGGGCGTTGTCCGACAGGGTCCGCTGGGGTGTCGAGGGCATCGGCGGGGGCAGGTTGGTGAAAGCCCGCAGTTTACATGGCCATGTGGTGGGGGATCGTCATCTACACTCGTCGGTCAACAGCTTAGGCGCCCCCAACGTTACAGCCCTACCCGTGTCCGACCTCGCCGGCCAAATCGACATCCGCCTGACGCTGGGCGGCAGCCCCGCCGTGTGCATCGGCTCCAGCCGACCGCTGATGGCACCTAGGGTGTTTGCCGGTAAGTCGCTCGCCACCGTGACGGGCCAGTTGCCGCTGCTGTTCAGTGTTTGCGGCACGGCCCAGTCTGTGGCCTGTGCCAACGCCTGCGAAGCTGCCCTGGGGCTGGTGCCTGCGCCCTCCGCCCGTTGGGCCCGCGCCCTGCTGCTGCGGGCCGAGACCGTGAAGGAGCACCTGTGGCGGCTCCTGCTGGACTGGCCCATGGCCCTAGCCCGTCTGCAGACGGCCCCGGCGGCGGACCTGTCGGCGCTGAGTGCCGAGCGTGCGGCCGCCATGGCGGGTGTCATGCGCGCTTTTCTGCAACTGCGCGCCGCACTCACCCGCGGCGGGGATCCGTTCCTGCCTGGCGCCGGCGGCATCCGGCCGCCGGCGGATGGGGTCGCGTCCGCCTGCCGGCTGCTGGTGGATACGGCCGCGGCGCAGGTCTTCGGGGCTATGCCGGCGGAGTGGCTCGCCACCACCGCCACCGCGGCAGCGCTGCAGGATTGGGCCGCGGTGACCCCGAGCACGGGCGCGGCCCTGGTGCAGGCGCTCACGGCGCCCTCGGCGCAAGGGCGGCCGGGCTGCACGCTGGCGGAGTTGGGCCGCTCGGAGGTTGGTCCGCTGCCGAGCACTGACGGCGGCCCCGAGAGCCGGCTGCTGCAACGGCTGGCGCCGGCGCTGGCCGCCGCCGATGCCGATCACTTCGTGGCCCAGCCCACGCTGGACGGCTCACCGGCGGAGACCACGCCCTTTGCCCGGGAGCTCGGCCGTGGCGGCCTGGTGGCGGACCTCGCCGCGCGCCACGGCAACGGGCTGCTGCCGAGACTCGGCGCCTTGTTGGCGGAGCTGGCGCGCGATACTGCCTTGCTGGCAGCGCCGGAGGCCATGGACGTGCCGGCGGCTGCGGCGCTGGCGGTGGCCGCGGAGCCAGCTGTGCGCGTCGGTCTAGGCGCAGCACCGGCGGCCCGGGGGCTCCTCGTGCATCGGGTGGTTGTGGACGCCGGGTCTGCCGCCGACGCCGTCTGCGTGCGGGGCTACCGGATCCTGGCGCCGACGGAGTGGAACTTCCATCCGGCAGGCGTCGTCGCCGCCGGCCTCAACGCCATCGCCAACGCGGGGGGATTGGTGTCTGATCCCCGGTCTGGGGACCCTACTGGTCGGGAGCCCTTGTATCGGCTCCTGGTGACGGCCGTGGACCCCTGCGTCGACTACCGGTTGTCGGTATCCTGACGGATGGTGCCGGCAGCCAAGCCCATTGGCCGCCCAAAGGCCACTACGCCCAGTGCACGACTACAGCGCGGAGAAGCCCATGTGCCTTGCCATACCCGCCCAGATCCTTGAGCTGGGTCCCGATGCCGATCAGGCCGTCGTCGCCCTCGGCGGCGTAAAGAAGTCCGTTTCTCTGGCCTTGGTGGACGACGCCGCGGTGGGTGACTACGTGCTAGTGCACGTGGGCTATGCGCTGAACAAGGTGAGTCCGGAGGAGGCCGCACGCACGCTGGCGCTGATCCAAGCCGCCGGCGAGCTGGAGCCGATGGACTTCGACCAGGACCTCGCCATGGGGGAGACGCCGCGATGAACGCACCAGCGCTGAGCAGAGGGGCCATGAAATACATCGACGAATTCCGCGACGGCGAGCTCGCGCGCAGGCTGGCGCGCACCATCGCCGCCGAGGCCGACCCGGCCCGACACTATCGGCTGATGGAATTCTGCGGCGGGCATACCCACGCCATTTATCGCTACGGGGTACAAGACCTGATGCCGGCGAACGTCAAGTTCGTGCACGGCCCGGGCTGCCCGGTCTGTGTGCTGCCCATGGCCCGCATCGACCAGGCCATCGCCATGGCGGTGGAGCACGGCGTGACGTTGTGCACCTACGGCGACCTCATGCGGGTGCCGGCGAGTGAGCGCATGAGCCTGCTCAAGGCCAAGGCGGGCGGCGCGGATATCCGCATGATCTACTCGACACAGGATGCGCTGGCCATTGCGCGGCAGGCTGCCGGGCGGCAGGTGGTGCTGTTCGCCATCGGCTTCGAGACGACGACGCCGCCGACGGCCGTCGCCCTCAAGGTGGCCCAACGCGAGGGGCTCAGCAACTTTTCGGTGTTCTGCAACCATGTGCTGACGCCGCCGGCGCTCAAGACCATCCTCGCCAGTGCCGGCCCGGATGGCGTGCAGCTGGACGGTATTCTCGGGCCGTCGCACGTGAGCACCATCATCGGCAGCCGGCCCTATGAATTCGTGCCCGCCGAGTTCCAGCGGCCCGTGGTCATCGCCGGCTTCGAACCGCTGGACGTGATGCAGAGCGCGTTGATGCTGGTGCGCCAGATCAACGACGGCCGTTGCACCGTCGAGAACCAGTACACGCGTGCCGTGACCCGCGACGGCAATGCCAAGGCCCAGGGGTTGATGGCCGATGTGTTCGCCGCCCGCGACAGCTTCGAGTGGCGCGGCCTCGGCCACCTGCCGCAGAGCGCGTTGCGTCTCGCCGATGCCTACGCGGAGTTCGACGCCGAGCAACGCTTTGCGGTTGCGCCCGGGCAGGGTCGGGAGATCAAGGGCTGCGAGTGCCCGAGCGTGCTGCGCGGCACCCTGGAGCCCACCGACTGTAAGCTCTTCGGCACCGTTTGCACGCCGGAGAACCCCATGGGCGCCTGCATGGTGTCGTCCGAGGGCGCCTGTGCCGCCTACTGGAGCTACGGGCGCTTCCGCGAGCCCAAGGCCCGGGCCGCTGCCCAACCGGCTGCCGACACGGCCGCCGTCTAGTGGCGGGCTCAGACAGCGCCCGGCCGCGCTACGCCGGG
>CAZGCI010000008.1:49537-55678 GCA_964524185.1 uncultured Thiohalocapsa sp.
ACTCAAGCAAGGCGCCGTCGACATGAGCCACGGCAGCGGCGGGCGCGCCATGGCCCAGCTCATCGACGAGCTATTTCGCAAGCACTTGGACAACGCGCTGCTGGCCCAGGGCAACGACCAGGCCCTGTTCGCGCCGCCGGCAGGTCGGCTCGCCGTCAGCACCGACGGGCACGTGATCTCGCCGTTGTTTTTCCCGGGGGGGGACATCGGCAGCTTGGCCGTGCACGGCACCGTCAACGACGTGGCCATGTGCGGGGCCAAGCCCCTCTATCTCACGGCTGGCTTCATCCTGGAGGAGGGGCTGCCGCTGTCTGACCTGGCGCGCATTGTGGAGAGCATGGCCGGCGCATGCAGGGACGCGGGTGTCGCCGTGATCACCGGCGACACCAAGGTTGTGGAGCGCGGCAAGGGAGACGGCTGCTTCATCACCACCACCGGGGTCGGTGTGGTGCCCGACGGCATCGACATCGCCGGCAGCAACGCGCGGCCCGGGGATGCCATTTTGGTCTCCGGCAGCATGGGGGATCATGGTGTGGCCATCATGTCGAAGCGCGAGAACCTGGGCTTCGAGACCGAGATCCAGTCCGACACCCAAGCGCTGCATGACCTGGTTGCGGCGATGATTGCCGCCGTGCCGGCTATCCACTGCCTGCGTGACCCCACCCGCGGCGGCTTGGCGAGCACCCTGAACGAGCTGGCGCAGCAGTCCCAAGTCGGCATGCAGATCCGCGAGCCCGCCATCCCGGTGCGACCTGAGGTTGTCGCCGCTTGCGAACTGCTCGGGCTGGACCCGCTCAATGTCGCCAACGAGGGCAAGCTCATCGCCATTTGTCCAGCGGCGCAGGCCGAGACCTTGGTTGCCGCCATGCGCGCCCACCCCAAGGGCCGCGATGCCGCCATTATCGGTGAGGTCTTCGAGGATCCCCACCACTTCGTGCAGATGGAGACCGCCTTCGGCGGCAATCGCATCGTCGACTGGCTCGCCGGGGAGCAGTTGCCGCGGATTTGCTGAGCCTGGCGGGCTGGCCCGCGTCGGGCGGTGCGGGTGCGTTCGTGTCCGCGGCTGCGCTTGTCGCTGTCGCCAAGCCTACTTGTCGTCGAACCCGGCGGCCCGATACCACTTGCGCGCCTCGTCCATGTCTTTCGGCACGCCGTTGCCCTGCTCGTACATCATGCCCAGCGTGGTCATGGAGCCCGTGAGGCCCTGATCGGCGGCGCGCTTGAACCAGTCGATGGCCTTTTCGGGATTTTTGTCGGTGCACTCGCCTTCCATGTACATGAATGCCAAGCCGTGCTGAGCGAGGCCCATGCCCTGCTCGGCGGCGCGCTTCATGTACGTGTAGGCGAGGAGCGGGTTCGGCAGCATGCCCAAGCCGTTCTGCGCCATGATGGCCATGCGGTACATGGCGTCGACATTGCCCTGTTCGGCGAGCGGGGCGAGCAGTCCGGTGGCGCGGGAGAACTGCTTGGACTCGAAGGCGGCAATGCCGCTGCTGAGATCCATATCCTGGTTGGTGATGGCGTCGGTCATGGTGCTGCTCCTGGTCGCTGCGTCGGGTTTCTGGGTGCAGCAACTGCGGGCTGATGCGGCCTATTGCTACCGTGCTCGCCGCGGCCGGGTTTCTGGGCAGGTCTGTTCAACGGTGCATGGGCAGGCCGACAAACTCCCGCCACTGTGCAAACAGGTCCGCGTTGGTTGCCGCCAGCGCGAGGTGCTTGCCGAGTGTCATGCCGCTGATGGGGGTGTCGCCGTGCGGCGCGTATAGGGCGCAGGCGCAGCCCGCCTCCTGTGCCACCAGCCGTCCAGCCGCATGGTCCCAGAGCTTTTGCCCGCCGTGGAGGTAGAGCTGAAAGCGCCCGGCGGCGAGCCAGCACCACTCCAGCGCCACAGCGCCCAGGTTGCGTTGGGAGCGGAAGCCGCCGGTGCGAAAGAGCGGTGCCACGCGCGCCGGCGGGATGCGCTTGAAGTCCACGACGGCGACGCAGTCACCGAGGGCTGGGCCGGGGCTGAAGGGCTGCAGCAGGGTGCCGTCGCGGTGCGCACCGTGTCCGAGGGCGGCGGTGAAGCACTCATCCCGCAGCGGGTCGAGCACCACGGCCAGCTCGGCGCGGCCGTTGTGGATCAGCGCCAGCGAGATGCAGAAGCCCGGGAAGCCGCAGGTGAAATTGCTGGTGCCGTCCAACGGGTCCAGGCACCACAACGGCCCGCCGGCGTCCAGCAGCCGCTGCTGTTCGGCGGGGTCCATCTCCTCACCGAGCAGGGATACGCCTGGCCAGCGCTGCGCCAGCGCCGCAGTGAGGCGGCGCTGCACGCCGAGGTCGGCGTCGGTGACCAAGCTGCCGTCCGCCTTGGTGGTGCTGGCGGTGCTCCGAAAGCGGGGTAGGATCTCGGCTTCGGCGGCCTCGCGCGCAAGGCGGACCAGGCTGGTGAGATCGGCGGCGTTGGGGGTGCTCGACATCGGCTGTCCTCTGGTCTACGGGCTGGGGTGGCGCGCCTGGGTTGCGGCCGGGGCGACCCCCGGTTGGCCTGCGGCACCAGCGCGTGCTGAGTCCCGCCCGCCCGCGCGCCGGCAATAATGGCGCCGACCGGTCATCCTCAAAAGCAGTCGACTGCGTCAAAGCATATGCACATGCTCATAGACCCGTCACGCATGGGTTTTCGGCCGCTGCGGGCCGATCGGCGCCTCGACCGCCCAGTGACATCCAACCGCCCAGTAACATCCGCCGGGGCAAGCCCCGCGGGGCGCCTGGCAGCCGCAGGTGCGCGGGCCTGCTGTCTCCTGTTGGCCGCGGCGCTGATGGTGCTGCTGTCGGCACGGCAGGCGCAAGCGCTGGACAATACGGACCCGCGGCGGGCCTTCCTGGCCGCGGAGCGGGCACTGGCTGCCGGCGACGAGGCGGGCTTTACCGACTTGGCCGAGGGCCTGCGGGACTATGCGCTCTGGCCCTACCTGCGGCTTGCGGAGCTGCGCCGGCAGCTCTCCGCCGAGCACCGAGGGGACATCGAGGGCTTCATCGACGAGTACGCCGGCACCGCACCGGGCGAGACACTGCGCCGGCTCTGGCTCAACGCGCTGCATGCCCGCGGCGACCACGCCGGCTACGTCCGCAACTATGCCGACAATGGCTCCGAGACGCGGCAGTGCCGCTGGCGCAGCAGCCTGGTGGAGATCGGCCGTGAGCAGGAGGCCTTCGTCAGCCTGGAGGATCTTTACCTGAGCGGCGCATCGCTGCCCGACGCATGCGATCCGGTGCTCGAGCGCTGGCACGCCGCCGGCGGCCTGACGCCGGATCTGGTCTGGCAGCGCGTCGAGGCGGCGCTCGC
Source organism: uncultured Thiohalocapsa sp. (assembly GCA_964524185.1). Classification (GTDB taxonomy): domain Bacteria; phylum Pseudomonadota; class Gammaproteobacteria; order Chromatiales; family Chromatiaceae; genus Thiohalocapsa. The sequence goes on from CAZGCI010000008.1 coordinate 52,863, forward strand.
ACGCCGCAATCCGGGCGTCGCGGCCTACCAGCGCCGCTATCTCCCGGCGCCACAGCAGCGCTGGCTGGATCAGCAGGTTGCACTCTACCGCAACCCCCAGTCCCTGACGGCGGCGGAGCTGCCCGACGACCCCTCGCTGCGCGTCGCTGCGCTGCTGGTGGGTGTCGAGCGCCTCGCCCGGGAAGACCCGGGGCGTGCCGCCGCCGACTGGCCCGTGCTCGAGGCCCGGGAGCGGGTGCCGGCGCCGGCGCGGGATCGGGCGGTCATCGCCATCGGTGCCGGGCTCGCGCGGACCGGCGAGCCCTCGGCGTTGGCGTTCCTGCGTCAGCTGCGCGCGCTTCCGGAAAACCTGGACTTGCAGCTCGAGCGCCTGCAGGCGGCGCTGCGCCTGCAGGCCTGGTCTGAGATCGCCGACTGGGTGCAGGCGCTGCCGCCGCAGGAGCGGCGGCGCGGCGAGTGGCAATACTGGCTTGCCCGGGCCCTGGCCAAGCGGGGGGACCTGGTGGGGGCGGCGCATGCGTTGGCGGCGGCCTCCGCAGAGCGCGACTTGTGGGGCTTTCGGGCGGCAGAGTTGCTGGGCCGCGAGCCGGCGCTGCGCGAGCGGCCGACGCCGGCGGACCCGGCAGCGGTGGAGCGGCTCCTGTCCACCGGCGCCGTCCGGCGCATCCGCGAGCTGCAAGCGCTCGGGCGCGTGGCCGACGTCTCCCGCGAATGGCGCGAGCTGACGGCTCACGCCGATGCGGAGCAGTTGCGCGCCGCTGCGCTCGTGGCGCAGCGGCTTGGCCTGGTCACCGAAGCCATCTTTACCCTTGCGCGCAGTGACTACTGGGACGACATTGCGTTGCGCTTCCCGCTCCTCCACGCGGCGCTGGTGGCAGCCAGCGCCGCGCAGTGGGACGTGCCGACGGAGTGGATCTACGCCGTGATTCGGCAGGAGAGCGTGTTCGACTCGCAGGTGGCCTCCCATGCCGGTGCCGTGGGGCTCATGCAGCTCATGCCCGGCACCGCCGCCGACATGGCGCGGGCGCTGGGTCGCCCACCGCCCGGGCGCCTGGACCTCATCGACCCGGCGCTGAACATCACGCTGGGGACGCGCTATCTCGCGGCCATGCGCCAGCGCTTCGGCGGGAACCAGGTGCTTGCCACCGCCGCCTACAACGCAGGGCCGGGCGCGGTTTCCCGCTGGCTGCCGGAGGAGACCCTGGCGGCGGATCTATGGATGATCGCCATTCCCTACCGCGAGACCCGCGAGTATGTGCGCCGGGTGCTGACCTACCGGGTCATTTACGCCCACCGGCTGGGCCTGGACGGCTTTCGCCTCGGCGCCCTGTTTGCACCGGTGCAGCCGCGCAGAGCGGTCGCCCCCGAGGGGTCCGGCGAACCGCGCTCGTGACTGCGGTGCCGGTCGGCGCTACCGCCTCTGGTATGCTGGCGAGTTGCCGCCAATCCCGGCGCCGCCGCGCAGCAGCCAGACACCACGCTCCAGCCCGCAATGCATCGCCGCCCCCCGAAGCGCCGTCTGCGCCTGCTACCGGCCATTTGCGCCTTGCTGCTGTTGGCAGTTCCCCTGTCCGAGCAGGGCGCGGCCGCAGATGTATCCGCCAGCGCCCGTGTGTTTGGCGAGGCCATGGCGCGCATGATGGACGCCATGGGCCTGCTCGGTGATGGGGATGTCGCGCCCGCGCCGGGCGTCATGCCCGGGTTTGGCACGCCCTTCGGGATGGGACAGGTCCCCTGGTCCGGCATGCCCGGTGGCGAGTCAATGCCGGACATGGGTAGTTGGATGCAGCAGATGCCTGGGATGCAACAGATGCCCGGCATGCAGCAGATGCCCGGGATGCAGCAGCTGCCGGGCGTGCCGGGCTGGCAGCGCACCAGCCTCGACGGTATCTGGGAAGGCCGGGATGGTGGGCTGCTCATCGTGCAGGCGCATCGCTTCCGGCTCTACGCCCCGCGTGGTGATTACATCGAGGGGCTCATCCAGCAGCGTGGCGACCGGGTCGCCATGTACGACCCCGAGCATGATATCGCCCGGCCTTACGAGTTCGCGCAGCACCAGGGTCGGTTAGTGCTCCGGGACCCGGAGGGCCAGGTCTATCTCTACCGCCGCCTTTGGTATGACGAGGCTAGTTATGGGGCTAGCTTCGGGGGCGCTAGCTCCGGGGGCGATGGCGTTGCGGGCGGTGCCGAGCGCTGAGGTCGCTGCTCACACCAATAGCAGGCGCAGACCCACCGCCAGCAAGAACACCGCGAAGACCCGTTTCAGCGCCGCCGTCGGCAGCCGGTGCGCGAGCCCTGCGCCAACGCCGGCCATGGGCACCGCCGCGGCGGCGATGACGAGCGCGGCGGGCCAAAGCACGAAGCCGAGGCTCTGCGCCGGCAGCCCAGCACGCCCCCAGCCCGTGAGCACGAAGCCGAGGCACCCCGCCAGCGCCAGCGGCACGCCGCAGGCGCTGGAAGTGGCCACTGCTTCGCGCAGCACCACGCCATGCCTGGTGAGGTACGGCACCAGCAGGGTGCCGCCGCCGATGCCGAGCAGTGCGGAGAGTGCGCCGATGCCGCCGCCGGCGCCGAGGAGGCCCAGGCCGCTCGGCGCGGGCTGCAGGCGCGGGGAGGCGTTTGCCGTTAGCAGCATGCGTGCGCCGCTCAGCAGCAGGAAGCCGGCAAACAGCCGCTTGAGCCACAGCCCCGGCAGCCACCCGGCCAGCAGTGCGCCGACGGCGGCACCGACGATGAGGCCGGGCGCGAGCCGCGCCGCCAAGCCCCAGTGGACAGCGCCGCGGCGGTGGTGAGCGAGCGCTGACGCCGACCCCGCC
>CAZGCI010000008.1:55688-68908 GCA_964524185.1 uncultured Thiohalocapsa sp.
CGCCAACGACGTGGCCACAGCCTGGTGTGCCGTCCAGGGGCTGCCCGCCCCGACAGCCGGCAGCAGTATCAACAGGGCGGGCACAATGACTGCACCGCCGCCGATGCCGAGCAGACCGGCGAGCAGCCCGGCGACGGCGCCGACGGCGGCGAAGGCGAACAGGCTGAAGGGCTCCATGCGGCAGGCTGCTTGAGGTGGTTGGCGGCGGCGGGCGCCGCTGGCGGGATGCGGCGGGCTGTTGGTGCGCCAACCCACCAGGCGGGCACCCCAGGAGCGCCCCGGCCGGCGACGTTGCGGCATAATAGCGCGCCGCGTGCGCCAGCCCCACGCGGACCCAACGCCACGGCCAGGCGGAGCCGTGTGCTGCAGCCGACCGGCGCCATGCGAGCATCTGATCGGGCCGCGCGCGTGTTGCGCGACCGGCTCTCGGTTTTCTCCCGCCTGCGGAAGCCCCTTCTGGCCCCTGATGCGGCCGCACAGGGCGACGGCCCAAACAACACCAAGCACTGGATCTGCAAGCTATGAAGCGACAGCGAGCCTGCATCATCGGCGGTACCGGCTTCGTCGGCCGCCACCTGCTCACGCGTCTGCGCGACGCCGGCTACCACTGCATCGTGCCCACCCGACGCGCGTTCCGGCACCGGGACCTGAAGCTCTACCCGGGTGTGGAGCTGCACGAGCTGTCGGACCCAGTTGACTATGAAGCGCTCTTCGCGGGCTGCTCGCTGGTGGTGAACCTCGCCGGTATCTTGAACGAGTCCAGCGCGACCAGCTTTCAGGCGGTGCATGTGGACCTGGTGACCCGCGTCGTCGCTGCCGCGGAGGCGGCCGGCGTGACCCGGCTCTTGCACATGAGCGCGTTGCATGCCGACGCCAAGCAGGGCAGTAGCGCGTATCTGCGCTCCAAGGGACAGGGCGAGGAGGTCGCACACAGCGCCGCGCTGGCGGTGACCAGCTTTCGACCCTCCGTGATCTTCGGCCGCGGCGACAGCTTCTTCAATCGCTTCCGGGGTCTGCTGAACATCGCGCCCGGCCTCGTGCCGCTGGCGTGTCCGCAGGCGCAGTTCGCGCCCGTCTGGGTAGAGGATGTGGCCCAGGCCATGGTGCGCAGCCTCGGCGACGAGCGCAGCATTGCTCAGCGCTACGACCTGTGCGGCCCGCGCGTGCTGACGCTGAAGGAGCTGATGGCTTACACGGCCCGCCAGTTAGGCAAGCGGGTCTGGATCATTGGCCTTGACGATCAGCGCTCGCAGCTGATGGCCAAGGCCTTCGACAAGCTGCCCGGGGCGCCCATCACCCTGGACAACTACCTGTCCTTGCAAACGCCGAGCGTCTGCGACGAGCACAATGGCCTGTTGCAGCTCGGCATCCACCCAACCGACCTCGAGACCGTCGTCCCGACCTATCTATAGGGTGACCCTAGATTGCTAAAGTCGGCTGCGTAGGTCGCGCAGCGCAAAGCCGCACCAGCCGGCTGCGGGCGGCTCGACGCCGCGGGTGAGGGCCAAGGCCTGGAAGCGCTCGCCCATGGCCGCTGGCAGCACGAGCTGCTTGGCGCCGGCGGCGAGGTCGAGCAGGGCTGCTGGGTCCGCGGCGGCCGCTTGCAGATGGCGGTCTAGTCCGCAGCCGATGAGGAAGTTGGCCTGTGTGGTGTAGCCGGCGACGGCCAGCCCGGCGGCACTGCCGGCGCTGGCCACGGCGGTGAAGTCCACGTGCGCCGTGATGTCTTGCAGACCAATGTGAACATAGGGGTCCGCATGGGCCTGGTGGCGGTGGTGGCAGAGCAGGGTGCCGGCCTGGCGCTCCGGCAGGTAAAGCTCATGGCGCGGATAGCCGTAATCGATGATGAGCAGCATGCCGGCCTCGAGACTAGCAGCGAGCAGCGCGAGCCAGGGCTCCAGCCGCAGATTGATCTCCCCGCAGAGCCCGTGCGCCAGGGTCGCCTGCGGTAAACCGAGGGCAGCCACGGCGGCCGCGAGCCCCGGCGTCAGCGGTGCTGCCGGGCGTTCGGCAAAGCCCTCGCCGTGTACCTGTACCACGATTTCTTGAACGGCCTCGCCAGCCTGCTCGGATGCCGTGCCCGGTGGGATGCAGAACCGGTGCACCGGCAGGGCGTCCACCACTTCGTTGGCGAGGATCAGTCCGCGCAGCGCGCCGGGCGGCTCCTGCACCCAGACGACCCGCGCCGAGAGTGTCGGTAGCCTCGCCGCCAGCAGCCGACGCTGGCGCTCGGCAAGGTCTGGACTCGGCTCCAGGATGTAGTAGCGCTCCGGCAGCCGCTGCGCTGCGGCCAGTGCCGGCAGCAGCGCGCAGGCGAGGGCGCCGCTGCCGGCGCCGAGCTCCAGGATGTCGCCGCCGTCGAGGGCGCCCAGCACCTCTGCGCATTGGGTGGCAACGCAGCGCCCGAAGAGGGGTGAGAGCTCCGGTGCCGTGACAAAGTCGCCGGTCGGCCCCAGCTTGGCACTGCCCGCGGCGTAGTAGCCGAGGCCAGGCGCGTAGAGGGCGAGCTCCATGTAGCGATCGAAGGGGAGGGCGCCGCCGGCTGCAGCAATCTCCTGGCGCAGCAACGCGACGAGCGCCGCGCTGTGTGCCGCGGCCGCGGCTGATGGGTCTGCGCGCGCTGCTGGGGAGTGCGGGTCTGTCATGGGCTGGCTGTGTTGCGGAAGCGGCTGGCGCGACGCGATTTTGCGGTGGCGGGAGTTTATCCCGTCACACCTGCCATTGCCGCCGCACTGAAACCCTGGAGGATCACACGCTTGACCCAAGCCGAGCCACATCCGAGCCCAGACCGCCGGCCGGCGCAGCCGGTGGCACTCATCACCGGCGCCGCTCAGCGCATCGGCGCCGCCATCGCCGCGGCGCTGCACGCGGCCGGTTTCGATCTGGTGCTGCACTATCGCCACTCCAGAGACGCCGCCGCGGCGCTCAAGGCAGAGCTGGAGGCGGGCCGCCCGGACTCGGTGTGCCTTGCGCGTGCCGACCTGCTGGACCCCCAGGCACCGGGTGTGCTCATGGACGCGGTGCGCGGCTTCCACAACCGCCTGGACGCACTGGTGAATAACGCCTCGAGCTTCTATCCGACGCCGCTTGCCGAGGCCACGGAGGCGCACTGGCACGAGCTCCTTGGGACCAACCTCAAGGCGCCCTTTTTCCTGGCGCAGGCGGCGGCGCCCCTGTTGACGGCCGTCGGTGGCTGCATCGTCAATCTGGTGGACATCCACGCCGAGCGCCCGCACGCTGAGCATCCCGTGTATTCCATCGCCAAGGCCGGCAATGCGATGATGGTGCGCTCGCTGGCCCGGGAGCTCGGACCGGAGGTGCGGGTGAATGGCGTGTCGCCCGGCGCCATCCTCTGGCCGGATCAAGGGCTGTCGGCGTCGGCGAAGGAAACCATCTTGGAGCGCACGGCCCTGGCGCGGGCCGGCACGCCGGCGGATATCGCCCGCACGGTGCTGTTCTTGGTGCGAGACGCGCCCTACATCACCGGCCAGGTGATCGCCGTGGACGGCGGTCGCACCATCCAGCAGTAGCCCCCGCCCCGACGCTACTGCACCGACCGACGATAGACCCTGGACGAGACCCATGAGCGATGATGACAAGGCCCTGCTGCACCGCGGTGACGCACGCAGCTCTCCCTATCCCGTGAGCCGGCTCGCGCCGGCATTCCAGGCGCCTGAGCTGGCTGCGGAGATCGCCCGCGCCGAGTCCATGTTGAGCGCACGCACGGGCGCCAAGCTGCGCGTGATCGCCGACCAGATCAAGGCGCTCCAGGCGGAGGCGCGCAAGGTACTCGGCGAGGCTCGCGATGAGCAGGCGCTGACCCACGCCGAGTGCGCCTTCAAGCGCATCCCGGGCAAGATCTACCATCTCTATCGGAAAGCCGGCGGCGGAACCTTTTTTTCCATGTTGTCGCCGGCCGACTGGCGCGGCGCTCCCCCCCATGAGCACCTCGGCTCTTACCGACTGGAAAACGACTACGCCTGGACACCTGCCGAGGATCTGGACCGCGCCGATGACACGGGCGAGATCGTCGGCGAGCTTCTGCGCATCGGCGGGCTGCCGAGCGGCGACCAGTAATCGGACCGGACGAGCAAGCCCTGTTCCGCATCGGCCCGTGCACGGCGGCCGGCCGCAACGAGACCGACTGTGTCCACACCGGAGCTCCGCATGAGCACCCTTGGCATCGACACTGGCATGGCTGCTGCCGTGACGCACGGCCGTCGCTTCCTGTACTACGACCTGATCATGGCGGCGTTCGTGATCGTGCTGCTGTGCTCGAACCTGATCGGCCCGGCCAAGGTGTGCGAGATTGCGCTGCCCTTCACCGTGCCCGGCATCGGCGAGAGCCTGAGCTTTGGCGCGGGTAATCTGTTCTTCCCCATCAGCTATATCTTCGGCGACATCCTCACCGAGGTGTACGGCTATGCCCGCGCCCGCCGCGTGATCTGGGCGGGCTTCGGCGGGCTGGTGTTCGCCTCCGTGATGTCGGCCGTCATCATCGGGCTGCCGCCGGACCCGCAGGAGCCCTTCAACGAGACCTTGCAGCCGGCACTGGAGGTCGTCTTCGGCGGTACCTACCGGGTGGTCATGGCGTCCATCATCGCCTTTTGGGTCGGCGATTTCGTCAACTCCTACGTCATGGCCAAGATGAAGGTCTGGACCCGCGGCAAATACCTGTGGACACGCACCATCGGCTCCACCATCGCCGGGCAAGGCGCCGACAGTCTGCTGTTCTACCCCATCGCCTTCCTCGGCATCTGGTCCGCGCAGAGCATCCTCGCGGTGATCGCCTTCAATTTCGCCTTCAAGGTGTTGCTGGAGGCCTTGATGACACCCGTCACCTACCGTGTGGTGGGGTTCCTGAAACGCGCCGAGGGCGTTGACATCTATGACCGCGGAACCGACTTCACCCCCTTCTCGTTAAAGGACTGATCGCCGCATGACCACCTCGGAACGCCCTGCTGCCCTCGTGACCGGTGCCGCCACCCGGCTCGGCCGCGAGTTTGCGCTGGCCCTCGCTGACATGGGCTATGACATCGCATTGCACTACCACAGCTCTGAGGGCGCAGCGGCAGATACCGCCGCCGCCATCCGCGCGCTGGGGGCGGCGGCAGTGCCTCTGCAGCAAGATCTTTCCCAGCACGCAGAACTGGCCGGCCTGCTGCGGCAGGCACGAGAGGCGTTGCCGAACCTATCGGTGCTGGTCAACAGCGCGTCCCGCTATGCAGCCGGGAATCTGGCGAGCACGCAGCCGGAAACCGTGTACGAGCAGTTCGCGGTCAATCTCGTGGCCCCCATGGAGCTGATGCGGGCCTTCGCAGCCGGCGTCGACACCGCCTGTGTGGTCAACATCATCGACAACAAGGTCGCCTACGCCCAGTACGACTACGCGGCCTACCTGTTATCGAAAAAGAGCCTGGCGGAGCTGACCCGGATGGCCGCCCTGGAGTACGCGCCCCGCATCCGCGTCAATGGCCTCTCCCCCGGGGTGGTCATGCCCATGTCGAGCCGCACCGACGCGTACCTGCGCTGGCGTCTGGATGGTATCCCGTTGCAGCGTCAAGGCAGTCCGGCGCACCTCTGCCAGGCGCTGCGGTATTTGGTCACCAACGACTTCGTCACCGGCCAGATCCTCACCGTCGACGGCGGTGAGGGTATGTTCCAAGTGGGGCGCAACACCGAAAACTGGCCGGGCGGGGTATGAGCGCCGCAGCACTGCATCAGGCGCTGGTGTCCGTCGGCTCCAACATCGAGCCGGAGACCAACATCGAGCGCGCGCGCATCATCGTGGCCGACGAGCAGCACCTGTTGGACGAGGCGACGGTGATTCGCACCAAGCCTGAGGGTTACCTGGCGCAGCCGGACTTTCTCAATGGGGCTTGGCTGGTGGGAACACGCTTGGATCGCCAGGCCTTTGTGGCGTTCCTCAAACAGGTGGAGGATCGTCTAGGCCGCAAGCGGGGCGGCGTGAAGGCGGGGCCGCGCGTCATCGACTTGGACCTGATCGGTTGGGATGGCCGGGTGGTGCACGCCGACTATCCCGCCAAGGGCTATGTTGCCGTTCCGGTGGATGAGCTGTTGGCTCGACGGGGCTTGGCGCTGATCACCGCTGCCGGCGATTGAGCCGGCGAAGCCCTGGGGTCCTGAGCTTCCTGCGACGATGTGAAGTGCGCGGCGCGCACCACGCGTTTGCCGCCGGTGGTTTTGGGCGGGTCAAACGGGCCGCGTGCCCCGCTCGATGACGACGCCGACCCCTTCGGCGTCGGAAATGGCACCCACCTTGTCCAGACGGATGCGCACCCAGGGCACACCGAACTCCTCGCGAATCAGTGCGGCGCACCGTTCCGCCAACGTCTCCACCAACTGAAACTCGGACCCGCCGACGAACTCCTTTAGGCGCTTGGAGATGGTCTTGTAATCGAGCGCGTCTTCGATATGGTCGCTGGCGGCGGCCCGATCCACGTCGGTTGCCATTTCGACGTCCAGCACCACCGGTTGCCTGATCGTGCGCTCCCAGTCATAGATGCCAATGACGGTTTCGATGCGCAGCTGGCGCAGAAAGACGATGTCCATTGGGGTAGGGGTCATTGGGCCAGGGGCCATTAGGCAAGAGGTGAGTGGCTCGGGCTTGGATTGGAGCCTGAAGGTTGTCACAGTTCTGTCATTTCGCAAGCGGGACGGCGCTCACGGGCGCTGGCGAGTGGGCGGCGCTTGACCGCGGCGGGCGCAGCCGGTCCAATGCGGCGCCATGGACACGTCGCTGCTCGTCTCCGTTGGGCTGGTGCTGGTCGCCTATCTGCTGGGCTCCATCTCCAGTGCTATCCTGGTCTGCCGGCTGATGGGGCTGCCAGACCCGCGCACCCAGGGCTCCAACAACCCCGGCGCCACCAACGTGCTGCGCATCGGTGGGCCCAAGGCAAAGCCGGCGGCGGCCGTGACCCTCGCCGGCGACATGCTGAAGGGCGTGCTGCCCATGCTGGCTGCGCACGCCGTCGGCGCCGTGCCGCTGACGCTGGCGCTGACGGGCATCGCCGCCTTTGCGGGGCATCTGTTCCCGGTGTTCTTCCGCTTCCGCGGCGGCAAGGGTGTGGCCACTGCCCTCGGCGTGCAATTCGGCCTCTACTGGCCCATCGGCGCAGTCACAGCGGCCGTTTGGCTCTTCGTGGCCAAGGTGCTCAAGATCTCGTCGCTGTCCGCGCTCATCTCCATGGCCCTTGCGCCAGCGGTTGTCTGGGTGCTCTGGCCGCAGCCCGAGTTCATTGGCATGCAGCTGGTGATCACGGGGCTCCTATTCCTGCGCCACCGCAGCAACATTCGCAAGCTCCTGCGCGGGCAGGAGGACCGGATCGGCGCACCCGCGAAGGAAGGTGCGAGCGGCGAATGACCATTGCTGGGTCAGGGGCTAGGGGCTAGGCTCCTAAATTGCCGGCAGCTCCTCCAGCGGCCATCTGGGTCTCGCCGTGAAGGCCAGCGGCTCCACTTGTCCGGCCGCCAGGCGCTCGTGCCCAGCGTAGGCGATCATTGCGCCGTTGTCGGTGCACAGCGCCGGGCGTGGGTAGAAGGCGCGGCCGCCGCGCGCGGTCATCATGGCGTCCATCCGCTCGCGCAGGCGGCGGTTGGCACTGACGCCGCCGGCGAGTACGAGCCGGTCACTGCCGGCGGCGGCCACAGCGCGGCGGCATTTGATGACCAACGTGTCCACCACCGCGTCCTCGAAGGCGCGGGCAATGTCGGCGCGGGCCTGCTCGGTGTCGGGACGGCTCGCCAGCTCGTTGCGCACCGCATTGAGCGCGAATGTCTTGAGCCCGCTGAAGCTAAAGTCGAGGCCCGGGCGGTCCGTCATGGGCCGGGGGAAGACGTAGCGGCCCGGCTCGCCGTGCTCGGCGAGCTTCGCGAGCGCCGGGCCGCCGGGGTAGGGGAGACCTAGTATTTTGGCCGTCTTGTCGAAGGCCTCACCGGCGGCGTCGTCCACGGACTCCCCGAGCAGCCGGTAGCGGCCCACCGCCGCCACTGCCACCAGCTGCGTATGGCCGCCTGAGACGAGTAGGGCAACGAAGGGGAAAGCCGGCGCCGGCGTCTCCAGCAGCGGCGCCAGCAGGTGTCCCTCCATATGGTGCACGCCGATGGCCGGGATGCCCCAGCCCCAGGCGAGGCTCCGGCCCAGTCCCGCTCCGACCAGCAGCGCACCCACCAATCCGGGGCCCGCGGTGTAGGCGATGCCGTGAAGATCCGCGGGGCTGGTGTCCGCGTCGGACATCACCAACCGGATAAGCGGCGTTAGCCGCCGGATATGGTCGCGGGAGGCCAGCTCCGGCACCACACCGCCGTAGGTCGCGTGTAGGTCCACCTGGCTATGCACGGTATGTGCAATGAGACCGGCGTCACCGTCGTAGATCGCGACGCCGGTCTCGTCGCAGGACGTTTCGATGCCGAGGACGCGCATGGGGCATGCCGAGGGGGCTGGTTGGACTTGGCACGCTGCCGCTGCGCCCGGCGGGGCCCCAGCGGCCGCCGCTTGACGCTTGTCAGCGCTGACGAACAGCAGGCATAATGCGGGATTACGCATGCGATGACTAGAGCTGCGCCATGCCCTTTAAGGCTCGCCCAACGGCGGGCAGCGCCGACGAGCTTGGTCCCGCACGCTATCCTCGTGCCACTTTCAAGGATTCTTCATGCCCAGCGTCCGAATCAAAGAAAACGAGCCCTTCGAGGTCGCCCTGCGGCGTTTCAAGCGCTCCTGTGAAAAGGCCGGCGTCCTCGCGGAAGTCCGCCGCCGCGAGTTCTATGAAAAGCCCACGTCTGAGCGCAAGCGCAAAAAGGCCGCCGCCGTGAAGCGCCACCACAAGAAGCTCTCCCGCGAGGCGCGGCGCTGGGAACGCCCGTACTAAGGGACCGTCCGCAAATAACCTGCGCACCTTGCTTCCACTTTCGCCCGCTTTCTTTGTCGGGGCGAGGCTTACATAGCCCGGCTATGCGCCCCTCGCCGCTTCGCGAACCTGAGAGCCTGCAGCCGTGATGCTCAAGCAGCGTCTGACCGACGACATGAAGGCCGCAATGAAGGCCGGCGACAAACCGCGCCTCGGTGTTATCCGACTGATCAATGCCGCCGTCAAACAGCGCGAGGTCGATGAGCGCATCGAGCTAACCGACGCCGACGTGCTCGCCGTGATCGAGAAGATGGTGAAGCAGCGGCGGGACTCCATCGCCCAGTACGAGGCCGCAGCGCGCGAGGATCTCGCCGCGATCGAGCGGTTCGAGATCGAGGTTTGTCAGGATTACCTGCCTGAAGCCCTCTCCGAGGCCGAAGTCGAGGCCCTCATCGACGATGCCGTTGCGGCCACCGGCGCGGCCTCGGTGCGGGACATGGGCAAGCTCATGGCCATGCTGAAGCCGAAATTGCAAGGCCGCGCCGACATGGGTGAGGTCGGTAAGCGCGTGAAAGCCCGCCTCGCAGGCTAAGGTCCGCTCGATCCGGTCTTTCTCCGCTCGGCCCAGGCCGGCTCGGGCAGTGTCGGTTGGGCGCTGAGTGCCAGGCGGCCCCCCGAGCCGCATGACGTATCCCTGCCCGGCGCCGCGACCATGATGCCGCGACTCGCTTTCGCCGTGAGGTGGTGAGGATGGTCGGCCGCATCACGCCCGAATACAAAGACCAGCTCCTCGCCCGCACCGACATCGTTGAGATCGTCGGCACCCGTGTGCCACTGCGCAAGGCCGGCGGCCTGTTCAAGGCCTGCTGCCCGTTCCATACGGAGAAGACGCCCTCCTTCGTCGTCACCCCGGCCCGGCAGACCTACCACTGCTTCGGCTGCGGGGCGCACGGCAACGCCATCGATTTTCTGATCGAGCTGGACCGTCTGAGCTTTCCGGAGGCGGTGGAAGAGCTTGCTCAGCGCGCCGGCTTGCCGCTGCCGGAGGCCGACAGCGCGCCGCGGGGGCCTGACCCAAGACCCCTCTATGAGCTGCTGGAGCAGGCGGCGGCGTGTTACCGCCGGGCGCTGCGTGAGCACCCGGAGCGGGAGGTCGCGGTGGCCTATCTCAAGCGCCGGGGCCTGAGCCGGGAGGTGGTGCAGCGCTATGGGCTGGGCTTGGCGCCATCGGGCTGGAGCTTCCTGTTGGATGCGCTCGGCAAGACCGCCGAGCAGCGCGAGCGGTTGTTCACCGCCGGGCTGTTGTCCGAGCGCGATGGTCGGCGCTACGACCGCTTTCGCGCGCGCATCATGTTCCCGATTCGCGACCGCCGCGGGCGTGTCGTGGGCTTCGGTGGTCGGGTGCTCGATGATGGGGAGCCCAAGTATCTCAATTCGCCGGAGACGCCGGTCTTCGTGAAGGGACGGGAGCTGTACGGGCTGCATGAGACGCAGCAGGTCTTGCGCAGTCCGCCGCGCCTGCTGTTGGTGGAGGGTTACATGGACGTGATTGCCCTCGCCCAGTTCGACATCCCCTATGCAGTGGCGGCGCTGGGCACCGCGGTCTCGCCGGAGCACATCAAGCGCCTGTTGCGGGGTGCCCCGGAGCTGGTGTTTTGCTTCGACGGCGACAATGCCGGCCGTGCTGCGGCCTGGAAAGCGCTCAAAGTTGCCCTGCCGCTGGCCACCGGGCAGCAGCCCATGCGCTTTCTGTTTCTGCCTGAGGGCGAGGACCCCGACACGCTCGTGCGCAGGGAGGGCAAGGCCGCCTTCGAGGGCAGGCTCAGCGAGGCCAAGCTGCTGTCTGCGTTCCTGTTTGAGCATCTGGGTGCTGACCATGACACACGCACGCCGGAGGGCCGGGCGGGCCTCGCCGACGTGGCGCGGGGGCTTCTCGGCACGATGCCGCCCGGCAGCTACCGCGAGCAGCTGACCACGGAGCTCGCGCGGCGCACGGGTCAGTCCGGTCTGCGCGGCGGCAAGCGTCCGCAGCCGCGCCGGCCGCAGCCTCTCGCTGCCGCGCCGCCGCTGACGCCGTTGCGTCGGGCCATTGCCCTGCTGCTGGACGACCCAGCTAGGACCGCCTTGGTGGCGGAGCAGCCCGCCACATGGCGCGAGCTGGACAGCCCGGGGATTCGGCTTCTGGCCGAGTTGGTGGACGTGGCCAGCGCGTACCCGGGCATCACGACGGCGAGTCTTGCCGAGCGTTGGCGCGACACGGATGACGAGCGCACCGTGCGCCGACTCGCCGATGCAAGGCTCATCGAGCTGATCCCGGCGGACGGCCGGAACGCAGAGCTTATTGGCATCATCGAGCGGTTGAACCGGGACGCCGCCACCCAGCGCCGCGCCGCGGAGATCGCCCGGCGCTGGCGCGCGCGCGGTGACGGGGGGGCTACAGAGGATCCCTGACCCCGCAGGGGGCGCGTTGTCCGGCCTGACGGGGTCCGGCTTGTCGGGGGATGCCGGCGGCATTCCAGGGGCATGCTCGGTGAAGACGGGGCGCCGACCGCTGGTGCCTTGGGATATAAGAAAAAGCGCAAATCTGTTATGTTGGTGAGTTTCCCCGCAGCATCTACACTTCTGGGTAGCCGAATTCCGACTGGCGGCCGTTTCGACTGAGTCGCCGGCCGCAACGGGTGTGTGCGGTGCCGGTATGCATCGGCCGATGTCGGCGTGAGCACAGCCTGCCGTTGTGGAGGTCGGGCGTCGCGCACGGGCGCGGCTGCCCGTTACCACTGTCAAGCACCCACACCGGATTAGGCACCGAGTCCGGCCCCGCCCGGTTCAACCGTCGAACAGGTATCCGTATGGATCAAGATCAGCAGCAGGCCTCGCAACTCAAGCAGTTGATTGCCAAGGGCAAAGAGCAAGGTTTCCTGACCTACACCGAGGTCAACGACCACCTGCCGGACGGCATCATCGAGCCTGAGCAGATCGAAGATATCGTGCGCATGATCAACGACATGGGGATCACGGTGCACGAGAGCGCCCCGGCTGAAATTGACGCGCTCAGCAATGACTCGGCCGTTGCCGACGATGAAGCCGCCGAGGCCGCCGCCGCGGCGCTCGCCTCCGTGGACAGCGAGTTCGGTCGCACCACTGATCCTGTACGCATGTACATGCGTGAGATGGGCACCGTCGAGCTGCTGACGCGCGAGGGTGAGCTGCGCATCGCCAAGCGCATCGAAGACGGCCTCAATCAGGTGCTTGCGGCGCTGTCGACCTACCCGCGTGCGGTGGAACTGCTGCTCAGCATGTTCGATCAAGTGGAGCGCGACGAGCGCCGGCTATCGGACGTCATGTCCGGTTTCACTGACGATGAGACCGCCGCGCCGGTCAATAAGGGTGCCGCCGCCGAGGCCGACACTGCTGATACCGATGACGACGATGACGACGGCGCGGAGGCCGGCGACACGGGGCCCGACCCGGAGGAGGTCGCCCGCCGCGTTGCCTCGTTGCGGGCCCATTTCGACGAGTTCGTTGCACTGCTGCGCGAGCACGGCCGTGACCACGATGCCTCGCGCGCGGCGATGGCAAAGGTCTCCGAAGACTTCATGCAGTTCAAGCTCGTGGCCAACATGTTCAACGAGCTGGTCGAGGTGCTTCGGGGCAGCATCGAGCGCGTGCGCAGCCAAGAGCGAACCATCATGGGGCTGTGCGTGGACCATGCGCAGATGCCGCGCAAGGCCTTCATCGACACCTTTCCGGACAACGAAACCAACCCGGACTGGATCCGCGAGCAGATCGACGCAGGCCATGCCTGGTCGGCGCGATTGGCCGAGGTGGAAAGCGATGTGCGGCGTGCCCAACGCCGGCTGCAGGATCTCGAGCGCGAGAACGTGCTCACCATCGGCGAGATCAAGGAGATCAACCGCAAGATGTCCATCGGCGAGGCCAAGGCCCGCCGCGCCAAGAAGGAAATGGTGGAGGCGAACCTGCGCCTGGTGATCTCCATCGCCAAAAAGTACACCAACCGCGGCTTGCAGTTCCTGGACCTGATCCAAGAGGGCAACATCGGCCTGATGAAGGCGGTGGACAAGTTCGAATACCGCCGCGGCTACAAGTTCTCGACCTATGCCACCTGGTGGATTCGCCAGGCCATCACCCGCTCCATCGCGGACCAGGCGCGCACCATCCGCATCCCGGTGCACATGATCGAGACCATCAACAAGCTCAACCGCATTTCCCGGCAAATGATCCAGGAGATGGGCCGCGAGGCGACGCCGGAGGAGCTCTCCGAGCGCATGGAAATGCCCGAGGAGAAGGTCCGCAAGGTGCTCAAGATCGCCAAGGAGCCCATCTCCATGGAGA
>CAZGCI010000009.1:0-66621 GCA_964524185.1 uncultured Thiohalocapsa sp.
GGCGGCCGATATCCGCCGCCGGCCCGCGTCGCCGGCGGAAGAGCGCGACGCCCTGCTGCGCGCCGGCGTGACGTCGGAGGTGGCCGACGACCTGGTTTGGCGACGTTCTCAGCTGTCTCTGGCGCGGTTGGAGCTGCGCGACGAGGCGGCGCGCGACGGCTGGCTCGGCACATCGCGCTACCGCGAGGAACTGCGCCGCCTCAACGGGCAGCAGGTCTCCATCGAAGAGTCCATCGGCCTGGATGCTTATGACCGCTATCTCTATGAGACGGGCCAGACCAACCGCGTCGCGGTGGATTCGGTGATCCCGGGCTCCGTGGGCGAGGAGAGTGGCCTGCAGCCGGGCGACATCATCGAGCGCTATGGTGACGCCCCCGTGCTGGACTTCCAGGACTTGCGCGACGCGACCAGCGCCGGCGCCCGCGGTGAGCTGGTGCCTGTGAGCGTGCGCCGCGACGGTCAGCTGTTGGAGGTCTGGCTGCCGCGGGGCCCCATCGGCATTGGGCTGGATGCGGCGCGGGTCGCGCCGGGCAACTGAGGCTGCGGCTCTAGGCGGGAACTCGTCGGCCGATCAGGGCAATTACCTGGTTGAATGCTGGGTTTTCGCCTGCACCTCGCCTGTTACAACGCTGGGAGAGGCGCCGCCACTGAGGCGGTGCCTCGGCCGCCGGTGCACTGCCAACTGCACGCCCAGCTGCGCCCCAACTGCCGCGATGGTCATCCCTCGGCGCGCCGGGGCCGTCCAATCCGGCGCCCTCGCCACAGTCAAACCAAGGTCAATGTCCATGTCCGAAATCACCATCGAAGAACGCCAAAGCATGACCCGCAAGGTCATGAGCCTGTTGGAGGGCTGGAATCTGAGCGCCCAGGACATGATCCGCCTGCTGCAGCTGCCCGACAGCGTCAAGGCGCGCAACATCTCCCGATTCCGCGAAGAAGAGGCGTTTCCGGCAGATGCGGTGGTGGATCGGCGCGTGGCCTACCTGCTGCGCATCGAGCAAGCGCTGCAGACCTATTTTCCGCGCAACCCGGAGATGCGCGATCTCTGGGTCAAGCGTGGCAACAAGCAGTTCGGCAAGCGCGCGCCCATCGCCGTGATGGTGGAGGACGGCGAGAGCGGACTGATCTCCGTGCTCTCCCACCTGGACTGTACCTTTGCCTGGGACCTCACGGGTTCCAAGAGTGAGTACAGCACGGCCGGATGAGCACGGGACCTCGATGGCTCAACGGCGTGAGCCATCGGCAGCGGCGCGACCGGCGGAAGGCGAGGGCCGAAGATATCGGCTCACGCCGGACGGACGTCGGCCCTAGCCCCCAGCCCCTAACCCCTAGCCACCAGCGCATCTCCCCTTGGCCCTTCTCCTGGGCCGCGTCACGGCCGCTGTTGGATCTGCAACCTCAGCCTCGCTAGAAAGAGCCATGATGCCCAATCCTGCAACCTCGCCGACGTCGGCTACGCGGCCCTCGACTGGTTTACAGGTGCGCTCCCGCGCCTCGCGCGTCGCGTGGCTGGGCGCGGCACTCTTGGCGGGCTGTGCCGGTCCGCCGCCGGACACCGCCCCCGTCGTGTTGTCCACCGACCCTGGCCGTGTCCCCTTTGTAGAGGTCGCGCTCCCCCCGGGCGAGACGAGCGGCCCCGATCCCCTGACGCTGGCACCGAGCCTGTATGGCATCGGCGAGCCCGTGGAGGGCAACTACGCCGAAGTCGTGGAGCTGCTGTCCGCAACCGCCGACCAGCAGGTGGTGCTCTTCACCCAGACGGACCTGCCCGACGACTCAGTACGCAGCCAGCGACACCGTCTGGAATTCGCACCGAGCGGCGGCGACTGGCAGCTGATCTGGGCCGGTCGCCAGGTGCAGTGCTGGCCGGGCCGCGGGCACCAGGATTGGGCCAGCGGACCCTGCCTCTGAAGCAGGGCGGACATCAGGCCGTCACAGTCGTTCGGTACCGTAGCGACGATGGCCCGCACACCGCTCCCTTTGGAGACCACCGATGCGAAACACCACCGGCTGGCGTAGACGCGATCTGTTACAGGCTTTAGTGGGCCTGCCGCTCGCCGGCGCCGCCACGATTGCCCCCGCTGCGCCCGGCTTCGCTCGCGACCCTTTCAGCCTCGGTGTGGCATCCGGCTACCCGCGACCGGATGGCATGGTGCTCTGGACCCGCCTGGCACCGGAGCCCTGGGCACCCGCCGGCGGCATGCCGCCCGCCGCCGTGCCGGTGCGCTGGGAGGTCGCGCAGGACGCGAGCTTCCGACACATTGCCGCCGCCGGGACGGTGTATGCGACGGCAGACTGGGCGCATTCGGTGCACGTTGAGCCCTATGGCCTGGAGCCGGGCCGCGAGTACTGGTACCGGTTCCACGTGGGCGACGCCACCAGTCCGGTGGGCCGCACCCGCACGGCACCGCCGCTAGCTGCCATGGCGGACCAGCTGCGCATCGGCGTCGGCTCTTGTCAGCACTACGCGCACGGCTTCTACAGTGCGTACCGGCATGTGGCGGCGGACGACCTCGACCTCTTTCTGCATCTCGGCGACTACATCTACGAGTCTTCCTGGGGCAGCGACCATGTGCGCTCCCAGGGCGTGGAAGAGCCGCATACGCTCTCGGATTATCGCCGACACTATGCCCTGTATAAGTCCGATCCGGACCTGCAGGCGGCACACGCCAGCTGCCCCTGGCTCGTGGTCTGGGACGACCACGAAGTGGACAACGACTACGCCGACAGCCTCTCTCAGGATGACGACGAGCCCGGTTGGTTCCTGGCCCGTCGCGCCGCCGCCTACCGCGCCTACTACGAGCACATGCCGCTGCCGCGGGGCATGGTCCCCTTCGGCCCGCACATGCGCATCCATACCCGATTGGACTTCGGCCGGCTCGCCCGCCTGCACATGCTGGACGATCGCCAGTATCGCAGCCCCCAGCCCTGCCCAAAACCCGGGCACGCGGGCTCCAATTTCATCACCAGCGACTGCGACGAGCGACTCGATCCGCAGGCGACCCTGCTGGGCGAGCGCCAGGAGCGCTGGCTCGCAGCGGGTTTGCGAGGCTCCGAGGCCCGCTGGAACCTGCTCGGCCAACAGACCCTGATGGCACACGCGGATGGTCGCGAAGGGCCGGGCGAGGTATTCTACTCCGACGGCTGGGACGGGTACCCGGCTGCACGCCAGCGGCTGTTGGACCAGTTCGCCGACGGCGTCTGCGCCAACCCGGTGGTGCTCGGCGGCGACGTGCACTCATTCTGGGTGACAGACCTCAAGCAGGACTTCGCGGACGCGGCCGCGCCGCCTGTGGCCAGCGAATTCGTCGCTACCTCCATCACCTCCCGACCGCCACCGGAGGAGCGCATCCAGGCCGCCCTGCGCGAGAACCCGCACATCCATTACGCCACCGGCCAGCATCGCGGCTATCTGCGCCTGACGGTGACACCTGACCGGCTCACCGCAGACCTGCGCCGCGTGACGACCATCCGCGAGCGCGACGCCGATTGCGAGAACGTTGCGTCCTATGTCGTCGCCAACGGCCTTCCTGGGCCACAGCCGGCTTGAGTCGTTGGCGCATCCGTCAGTGGCGAATGCCCCGGCCGCCGAGCTCCATTGCTTGACCGCGCCATCGCGGATGGCGATCCGCAGGCGCCGACGCCGTCAGGCCTGCAACAGGCATGGACCGGCGCCCGGCTCCCCAAAGGAGTGCGCAGCGGTGCTGACCTGCGAGAGCGCCAGCGCGAAGGCGCCGATGCCGGAGCCTCTCAGCATCACACAGGGCTTGCCGTGGCGTTTGCAGAAGCGCTTGGTGCGCAGGCTGGCGTCGTGGCTGACGCTGTCCAGCGGACAGATCACCGCATCGGCGCTGGCGAGGAGGGCCTCCAGCCGCGCACGATTGTCCTCGAGCCCGCCGTCATGGCGCAGCAGCTCGCCGTTGCACCGTTGCACGATGGCGCGGTAATGGGCATTGAGGGAGCCGCGTCCGCCGACGCACAGGATGCGCCTGCCGCTCAGGTCGATGGCATCCAGACGCCCTTGGGCGGCATTGGGGCAGGCGGCACAATCGCTGTTGCAGTCGCACTCATCCACAGACAGCGCCCGTGTCAGCAGCGCTTCCAGCGCCTGCAGCGATGCCTCCCGGTCCGCGAGCGCCGCGGCTGTCGCAGTGTACTGCTCCGCGCTCGCCGCGAGGCGCTGCTGGTAGTCGGCCACCTCTGCCGCGTGCTCCCGGGCGGTGCTGCGCAGGGCCGCGATCTCCTGATCCTTCGCGTCCACCTGGGTGCGCAGGGCCTTGAACTCGGCGCCGGACTCCAGCGCGGCGAGCTTTGTCTGCGCCGCCGCCAGCGCCGCTTCCACCCCGCGCAGTGCGTCCAGGCGCCGCCGTGCCTCGGCCAAGCGGGCCGTCTTGTCGGCCAGCGCCCGCTCGCTGCGCGCCTCTGCCGCCGCACTGTCGCGCCGCACGCACTTGAGCGTCTCGCGCGTTTCGGCCAGGGCCTTCAGGTCTGCATTCAGGCCCGCACCGATCTGGTGGGAGAGCATGTGCACGTCCTCGTAGGCCAGGGTGCGCATCTCCGGGGGCGCGTGGGCGTGTGACATCACCGCCCAAAAGGCACCTTGCACCTCACCGTTCGCCAGCGCCTCATCCCACAGTTGCTCTAGGTCTGCCGGCGCCCGCGCCCGAGCAAAGCGCTTGATAATG
Organism: uncultured Thiohalocapsa sp.; assembly: GCA_964524185.1. Classification (GTDB taxonomy): domain Bacteria; phylum Pseudomonadota; class Gammaproteobacteria; order Chromatiales; family Chromatiaceae; genus Thiohalocapsa. The sequence goes on from CAZGCI010000009.1 coordinate 4,686, forward strand.
AGCGCATATTTTTGCTCCAGCGTGCGTTGCACTGCCTGCGACAACGGGTTCTTGCTCTCCGCGGCGGCGACGAAGCTCACGTGGACCTCGAAGTCGCTGAGCGCATGCTGTGGGGTGCAGCCGGATTTCTTCGCCAGTCGGCGCAGCTCGTCCACGTGCAGGCAGGTGCCGATGACGGGGCAGTGGTACTTATGCGGCAGATCCCACAAGCGGAGCCGACCGCCCGGCGAGCCTTGCCCAGGCCGGCGGCCGACCGCGGCCGACGGGGGGCGTGACAGCGCCGAGACGGGAAACGATGGATGGGGACCGATCCCGTCCATGGGCAGATCGCCAAAGCTGACCTTTTCGCACATGACAAAAGCTCCGGTTGGCTGTGATCCAGCGATGAGCTAGGGGAAGGAGACGGTGACGGGCCAGTGAACGACCCGCTGGCGTGCCGCCGCCCTGGTCGCCCGTCGGTCCGAGGCAGGGCTTCGCTAACCGTTGGCAGACGGCGGGCATTGCGCGGCCAACAGATACCAGTGGCGATTCAGCTGGCAAAAGGCCGTGCGCTGTTCCGGCTGGTTGCTGAGTGCGGGGTGCAGCGCCAGGGCGCCGCTGTCGCGGGCGATCCTGCGGGCGAGCGCCGGTGACCGGCGAGCCACGTAGTCACGCACCATCTCGGCGATGCGCGCCTTCAAGGTGTCCACCGGGACGGCCTCGTCAAGGGCCGGGGCAAGCTCATTGGAAAAGATGACGGCGTCGGACGCTGACATTTTGGGGTCTCCTGCTGGACGCTAGTGCATGGGATCATTGGTTCGTCGCTGTTCGGCCGGCTCGCCGGCGCCCGTGGTTCCGGGGCAACCGGGCCGGCGGCCTCGGCTGCACGAATGCGTGCAAGCGTTTACAATAACCTAAATACGAACCATTCGCGTTCAAGTTATTACAGGTTGCAGGCCGTGTCAATTGCTAGCGCCGAACCGATCAGCAAAGACGACCCGATGTCGTCGCAGACCCTTCTACCCTTCCTGGCCGTCACCTTCTCGATCACCTGGGGTGTGCTCGGGTTTTACAATCTCGCTCCGGCGCGCGCGTCGGCCTGGTTCGGCGAGATCAGCGGGTCGCATCCGCTGTTCCTCCTGGCAACCTGGGCGCCGGCCATCGCGGCCTTGGGCTTGGTCTATGCCTATGCCGGCACCGCGGGCCTGCGGCGATTCCTGCGGCGGCTGCTGCTCTGGCGGTGCTCGGTGGGATGGGTGGCGTTTGTGTTGATCGGGCTGCCGCTGGTCTTTGTCGCCGGTTCGTTGATCCAGGGCGGGCCGCTGCTGGTGCCGCTGCCGCCCGAAGGCGCGGCACCGGTCGTCGCCGTGCTGTTCATGATGCTGTTCCTCGGTCCCATCGAGGAACTCGGTTGGCGCGGCGTGGCTCAGCCCCTGCTGCAGCGCCACATGGCACCGATCTGGGCGGGGCTGTTGATTGGTGCGGTTTGGGGTATCTGGCACCTGCCGGCGTTCTTTCTCGCGGGGACCGTCTTCGGCGGCTGGAACTTCCTACCCTTCTTCGTCGGCAACCTAGCGCTCGCCGTGCTCGTGACGCCGCTCTTCAATCTGACAAGGGGCAGCCTGCTGTGGCCCATGCTGTTTCACTGGCAGCTCATCAACCCCTTCTGGCCCGACGCGCAGCCCTGGGATACCTGGATGCTCGTCGTCTTCGCGATGCTGGTCGTCTGGTGGTACCGCGACAGGATGTTCGTCCGCGCAGGCGCAGTAACCGAGGTCGTACCGGTATGGGACCGCACCGCGTTGCAGACAGTGCGGTGACTGCCATGCGCGCCGCCCTTACATGAGCCGATCTGCCGGTGCTCCGGGCAGGGGCCTAGAAAAGGCCGTCGAGCGCTTCATCGGTGACGCGGCCGGGCGTTTTTTTCGACGATGACGCGCCAAGGCCAGCTCACCCATCCCGGCGCGGTCATGCGATGGCGCGGCGGAAGGCTTGGACCGCGTCGTATTGGTCCGGCATCCGGGCGTGGGCCGCGAGCAGCCCGATGTCGAGCTCGGGGAGCAGGCAGCTGTTGGTGCTTTGGCGGTAGCCTTCTCCCTCGAGGCAGTGCACATGCAGATCGTCTTTGCGCCAGATCCAGACCTCCGGAATCGCCAGCGCCTGGTATAGGGGCAGCTTGCTCAGCGCGTCGCTCGCGACCACCACCTCGATCACCAGGTCCGGTATCGGCTTGTCCTTGCCGATGCAGTAGGACTCGTCTGGCTCGCCGGCGGCCCGCTCCGGCTGCTTCAGCGTGAAGCCGCCGCGCCCGTAAAAGCGAATGCCCGTGTGCTCCATGTAGGCCTCCAACAGATAGCTGATGCTTCGTTTGCGATGCTCGTGTTCGGATCCAACGGGGGACACGATCTCCAACCTCCCATCCACATAGGTCAGCCGCACCGCGCGGGTGTCCTGAAAGCAGGCCGACAGTTGTTGGAAACGCGCCCAAGAGATCCCTTCGAGCAGGATGCGCTGCTCCTCCATCGCCCGAACGGGCGCGTCGGTGCCGGGTGAGTCGATCACGGTTGTCATGCGACATGCCTCCTGTCGGTGCCCGGTGTTGTAGAGCGGCAGCTCGCCCTTCGCCGTGTCACACCACACCATAGCACTGCCCGCCGGCGCTCGACGATCATCGCCGGCGGTTACCCCGATCTCAGCCCGCGCGGCACGACCGCGCGCTCCGCCCGCTCGAAGCCCCATTGCACCGCCAGGGCAAAGACCGCTGCCGGGATTGCGCCTTCGAGGATCAACGCCGTGTCGTCGAGCCGGATGCCGGTCAGGATGGGCTGGCCGTAGCCGCCGGCGCCAATCAGTGCGCCCAGGGTGGCCGCGCCGACGTTGATCACCGCCGCGGTCTTGATGCCGGCCAGGATCATCGGCAGCGCCAGCGGCAGTTCGATGCGCCAGAGCCGCGCGCGCGGCGGCAGCCCGATGGCCTCGGCGGACTCCCGGAGCGACGGCGCGATGCCGGTGATGCCGGCGTGGGTGTTGCGCACGATGGGCAACAGGCTATAGAGGAACAGCGCGACCAGTGCCGAACCGGTGCCGATGCCGAACACCGGGATCATGAACACCAGCAGCGCCAGCGCGGGAATGGTCTGCGCGACGCCCACCACCGCGAGCACCACCTGGCCGAGCCGGCGTCGGTGGGCGGCGACGATGCCCAGCGGTACGGCGATCAACACCGCTGCCGACAGCGATACGCCGACCAGCAGGCCATGCACTGCGGTGGTCTTCGTCAAGCGCGCCAGCAGCCCATCACTATCCGCCGACATGACAATGCCGTGCACATCCGCCAGCAGGTCCGCCGCCGCGGCGCGCTCCGATTGCCCCTCCAGCTGCACCGCGGCGTTGAGCGCGGTCATGCGCTCGCCGTCGATGAGCCCGACGCTGCGACGTAGCGCCTCCAGGGCGCTGGGCGCACGCTGTGCGAGCTCGATGCGCACCAGCAATAGGGCGTCGTAGTGCGGGAAGAAGCCCCGGTCATCCACCAGGGTCGCCAGGTCGTAGTAGGCGATCTCGGCGTCGGTGGTGTAGAGCGCGGTCACATCGGCGCTGCCCGCGGCCAGGGCGCGGTAGGCCAGTGCGTGCTCGACCCCCCGCACGTCCTGCTGCGGCAGCGCGTAGGCGGTCTTCAGCGCCGGCCAGCCGTCCGCGCGCTGCATGGACTCGTTCGGGAAGCGCAGGCGCAGGTTTGGATGTCGGCGCAGATCGGAAATGCGCTCGATGCCGAGCTCGGCCGCGCGCGGCTTGGTCATGCCGAGCGCATAGTTGTTCTGGAAGCCGATGGCGCCACCGAGCAGGATTCCGTCGCGCCGCAGGCGCTCGGCGAGCAGGCGTCGCCGCTCGGCGGGGTCTTGAATCTGGTTCAGCCCCGCATCGCGGAGCAGCTCGTGGATCAGCGTGCCGGAGTATTCAACGTAGGCGTCGATCTCGCCGCTGACCAGCGCGTTGTAGACGATGCGCGTACCGCCCAGCGCCTGGCGGTGCCGCACCGGCAGCCCCGCGTCGGCGACCAGGCCCGCCAGCACCTCGCCCAGGATCACGGACTCGGTGAACTTCTTGCTGCCGATCAACACGTCCCGATCGGCACCGGTGCAGGCGGCAAGCGCCATCGCGGCAAGCGCGCCGAGCAGGCCGCGGCGCCATGCGCCCGGCATAGCGCGCGGCGACGCCCGCGCGGTCACCTGGCCTCGCTGAGGGGGTGCCGGGCGAGGTCGCTTCGGCACCAGGCGGCGGGCCCTGACCCGTTGCCTTGCGATACTCATGCGTCGCCGTCCGCGGCCGAACCGCCTGGCGTCTTCTGTCGCGGCGCCTCGTTGCCGCCGCCAACAGGTGCATCTGCCCGGGGTTGCGCTGCGGCCAGGTGTTCCAGCGGGCTGCGCTGCGCTTGCACGAATCGCTCGACGAAGGGCTCCGCCGGGCGCTGCACCATATCCGCCAGCAGGCCCGTCTGTACCACCCGGCCGGAGCGCATCAGCACGATGCGATCGGCCAGGAAGGCGGCCTCGGCCAGGTCATGGGTTACGAGGACGACGGTGCGCTTCAGGGTCGCGAAGATCTGCTTGAGCTCGTCTTGCAGCTCGCTGCGGACCATGGGGTCAAGCGCGCCCAGCGGCTCATCCAACAGCAGAATCTCCGGGTCCAGCATCAGCGCACGCATGAGCGCCACACGCTGATTCTGGCCGCCGGACAACTCGCCGGGATAACGGTCCAGTGCGTCTGCCGGCAAGTGCGTAAGCGTCGCCAGCGCGTCGAGGCGCGCCGCGATGCGCTCCCGCGGCCAACCGAGATGCGCCGCCATCAGCGTCGCATTGGCGCGGGCCGTCAGGTGCGGGAACAGCCCGCCCTGCTGGATGACATAGCCCATGCGCAACCGCGCGGCGGGCAGGCGCGCCGGCGTCAGCGGCGCGCCATCGAGCAGCACCGCGCCGGCATCGACGCGGACCAGACCGATCAACACCCGCAGCAGCGTCGACTTGCCGCAGCCCGAGGGCCCGATCAGGGCCGTCGTGGTGGCGGGATCGATGCGCAGCGACAGCCCATCCAGCGCCGGCTGCGCGCCATAGGTCTTGGTAATCTTCCGAAGCTCGAACAAGGGTCTGCCCGTTGCTGGCGGGATGAGCGGTTTGATTCAGGCGCGAGGCCCAGTCCACCGGGCGCTGGGCAGCGAGTCTAAAACGCCTCCCGGGACCGTCGTCAGGTGCCTGCCCAGTCGCGGCACCGGGCGTGCCGCTCGCACGCGCTCTCCTCTTTGCGTCCGTGGCGCAGCTGCCTACGTGCTTGGTTGCGGTGACTGACGCCCACAGCCGCTGATGCTGCCGCCGCCGGTGCGGTCGGTCAATAACCCGCCCGCCGGGGCGGCGTTCGCAGGTCGGCGTGCTCACCCAACCGGCGGCTCCGCATTGCGCGGGTGCCCACCCGCTGCAGCGGGCCCTCGGCCCGGCGGATCTGGCCGCGTCTTTGCGCGATCTGGAGGCGCACCCGCTCGATTTCTTTCTGCTGGCGCAGCTCGGTTTCGCGCAGATGGCCTTGCGTGGCCAGCTCCGGTAAGTGCAGGTAGCGATCCTCAAGGCGCTCGGAGGCCTCAGCGATCACCTTGGCGCGGGCACAATCGTCTTCAGCGCTCGTGAGCGCTTCGCAGAGCTCAACAACGGAAGTCATGGGTGGAGGATCTTTTGCGCGCACCGACCAGCCAAGGCGTGCTCTGCAGCCGTGAGCAGCATCACCTGTTTAGCTGGGGGAGCGGCACCGGGCGTTTTGCTGTGGGAGCGGCACTGCTGTTTGTGCCGCGACTCGGCCATGATGCTGTCCTGACCGCCCAGTCGCGGCACCGAGCGTGCCGCCCCCACGAGTAGGGTAGTTGTGTGGCAGGCATGGGAAGTTGTGCTGTGGCTCGCTCGATGGGACCAGGCTGCTGTGCATTCGGTCATGTTACTGGGCGGCTACCGCTTGCCTGACCCGCCGGGTGAAGTTAGTGGGACAACACTGGCCCAACAGGCACTTGCAGACGCTTTGGAACGTAGAAGTGACCGCCTACCGCCCTCGACGCAGCTGCAAACATCTGGAGTGGTCGAGCAATCTGCATTGGGCGACTCGAGGTCAAGTGGGACTGGCTGAAGATGATTGACGCATTCCGAGAGGCTCCGCGCGCCGCTGTCTGTCGAATCGCTGCTTCTTGTCCCGGCGGACTGCCGATTCTCACGGCTCCCGTTGCCAGGTATGGCACCCGGTTGCCGCTGCGGGCGCCACTGAAGATGGACTCGGCACCTGAATCGGAGTCAGAGCGCAGCTTGGCATCCGAGTAGGTCAGGGCGACGAAGCTCGGCATGTTGAACGTCCATCCGTTCCCAACGCCTGGGTCGAAGCCCAGTTCCAGTTCCAGGCCCTTGTTGTCGGCCTCACCAAGGTTCTGCGCATCGCCGGAGCCGGTGCCGCCGGCATTATCTATCGCGATAAGGTTGTCGAAATCCTTGGAGAACAAGGTGCCCTGCGCGAAGAATGCGCCATTCGGACTGCTGTAGCGGCTGCCGAGCTCCCAGGCCAGGGAGGTCTCTTCTTCCAGGCCGCCGCGAATGGCGGCACGCGGCCCCGGCGGTGAGAATCCGCGGTGTACGCCGCCGAAAACGTTCCAATGATCGCTGAACCGGTAGATCGCGCCCAGTCCGCCGCCGACCATGTTCAGACTACCCGTGCCGCGGGTATCCGTATCGCGGTCGTGGTAGGCCATATTGAGCCATTCCACGCGGATCCCCGGTGTGAAGGTCCATTGCCCGGTCGTGATTGACATCAAACCCGCCGCGAGAGTCTTTGAGGGCCTACGACAGGCCAATGGATTGCCCGGCGGCGTTGCGGATATTGTGGAGCTTGAACCAATTTCTGGAGAACTGGTTGTAATACAGTGTGGTCGCCAGATCGACCTGATCGTTGATCGCAATCAGGTGGCGCAGGGCATAGCGTTGCTGACGGGCTTCGATGTTGTCGAAGCGTGTGGAGGAATAGCGTCGGTTCGGGTCCTGATCAAAGTCTGAGTCGTTTAGGCCCAGGTAGGTCTCGTCGGCGTCTAGGTCGGTCTGGCCATAGCGCACCTGGCTTGATCCCATCAATACCTCCACACCACTCATGCGCGCCGCCGCCGGATTGAAATACGCGGCTAGCGCTGAGTAAGGCGCCGGCGCAATCAGGATGCCATCCTCCATCAGCGTGACTTTGGCGGCTCGGCCGGTATCGACACCTCGGAGACTGATGTTGGTGAACGTGTTGAACGAGCCGGACGCCCTTGGTTTGGGGGCACAGGGCCGGGGCGCGCCCCGACGCCATGGCGTGCTCCTCCAGACCCGGGGTCTCGGTTGCCCTTGTGCTCTGAGAGCTGGGCGACGGCAGCGTCCCTGGTCGGATCGCGCCGTTCATCTCGGCGTCAACGGCAGTGTGGCAAGTCGCGGCGGGATCAGGGAGGGGCCGTCGGCTGGTGGCCTCAGCCGACGGGGGCGGTTCCCACCAGCGCCTGCAGGCCCTCCCGGTAGGTCGGATAGCGCAGCTGAACGCCTAGCTCGCGCTTGATGCGGTCGTTGCGGATGCGGCGATTCTCCAGATAGAAATGGCGGGCGAAGTCCGGCAGCTGGGCGCTCGCAAAGGTCGTCGGCGGCGGCGGTTCCGCGCCGATGAGATTGGCGGCATACACCAGCACCTCGTCGGCGGGCGCGGGCTCGTCGTCGCAGACGTTGTATAGCCTGGAGCCGGTGCCGTCTGCGGGCGCCGCCCGCTGCATGGCTGCCAGGATCGTCGCAACCAGGTCATCGACGTGGATGCGGTTGAACACTTGTCCGGGCTTGACGATGCGTTGCGCGCGCCCGGTCCAGAGCGTATCGATGGGATTGCGCCCGTGCGGCCCGTAGATCCCTGCTGGGCGAAAGACGGTCACCGGCTGAGCCAGCTCCTCGCCGAGGGCGAGCCAGGCGCGCTCGGCCGCAAGGCGCCGGCGGTTGTCCTCGGTGGCCGGCTGCGGCGGCTGGTCCTCGTTGATCCAGGCGCCGCCGCAGTCGCCGTAGACGCCGGTGCTGGACAGGAGTCCGAGCCAACGGGGCGGCGCCGCGAGTGCGGCGATGTCGGCACCATGCAGACGCAGCACCGGGTCCGACACCGCATCTGGCGGCACTGAACAGAGCAGGTGCGTTGCGCCGGCGATCGCGGCGGCGGCCTCAGCGCGGGGCTGGCGGCCGTCGAAGACCTGGGCGTCGATACCCTCCCGGCGCAGCGCCTCCGCCTTGGAGGCGTCGCGGCAGGTGCCCGCCACCTGCCAGCCGCGAGCCTGGACGACGCGGGCCACGCGCAGCCCGGTATAGCCGAGGCCGAAACAGAACAGTCGTGGATTGGTCATGGCGTGGCCAGCAGGTTGCTCAGGCAGCCCGCCCGGCGGCCGATCTGGCGGTGATGGCGGCCGGGCGCGGAAGGACGGCGCTGTCGGGCTCTGCGGTAGCCGGCAGCAGGTCGCCCCGCACCGCCTCCACCCACGCGGCGAGGCGGTGCGGCGTCAGCTCCGGCTGGTTGTCCTGGTCGAGCACCAGTCCGCAGAACGCACCGTCGCCCAGATCCGCTTGCGACGCGGCATACGCATAACCGGTCGTGGGCCAAAAGCCGACGACGTCGGCGCCGCGCTCCCGTAGCTCGGCGTAGAGCAGCCCCAGGGCGTCGACGAACTCGTCTGGATAGCCGTACTGATCGCCGAGGCCGAACATCGCCACCGTCTTGCCGCTGAAGTCAACCTCGTCGAGCTCGGGGATGAATGCCTCAAGCGCGGTCGGATACTCGCCGCAGCCCATGGTAGAGGTGCCGATGATCAGGCTGTCGTAGGCCTCCAGGTCTGCTGCTTGGGCCTCCTCTAGGTCGTGCAGCGCAGCGACGCCTCGGGGTAAATGCCTGCGCTGGATGAGCCGGGCGATCTCGGCGGTGTTACCGGTCTCAGAAGCGAAGAAGATGCCGATGCGGGCCATGATGCGCTCCAGTGTGTGGGCGGCAGGCATGCGCGAGCGGTGCCTGCACATTGGGTCGGAACAAGCGTAACTGATATTATAATGAGACGCGTTCTCATTTGAAAGCGACTTACGGTCAGGTGCGCTGCGGCGCTTCGGGGTCCGTGATTGCACCCGAGCGTGTCGCCGGCGACGAGGTATTGACGCGCCGCGTCCGCCATGTGGTTGCGGCACGTGCGGCCGTCGTTAGAAGGCGTAACGGACGGTCGCCTTGATATTGCGCCCAGGCGCCTTGAGCACCGCCTGGTAGGGCGTGTAGTCGGCGTTGAAGAGATTGTCCACGCCTAGGTCCAGGTTCAGGCCCGCCAGACGCCCGCCGGGGCTCCAAGTGAGCCAGATGTCCTGCACGTCGAAGGTCGTCGATGGCTCGATGCCCGCGGGAACCCGGTTCTGGGCGGCGACGAAGCGGCCGCGCCAGCCTGCTTCCACGCCTTGGGCCGGGACGCGCACACCCAGCCGTGTGATCCACTCGTCCGGGGACACGCTCGCCAACGGCTCGCCGGTGTTCTCGTCGTCGCCGCGGGTCTGCGCGTAGGCCACGTCGGCGAACCAGCGCGGGGCGTCGTAGGCGGCCTCGATCTCGAAGCCCTCGAGTCGGGCATCACGCACGTTGTCCGCGGTGGTGACGCCGCCCGGGCCGGGGTTGCCCGGCACCGGCCGGAAGACGAACTCCACCCGCCGCTCGATGAAGTCGTTGACATCATTGCGGAAGAAGGCGGCGCGGAAACGTCCGGCATCCCCAGGTGTCAGCAGGTCCTGCTTGAATAGCCGCAGCCCAATCTCCTTGTTGTGCGCCTTCTCGGGCTTGAGGTCCGGGTTCGGCACGAACAGGTTCTGACAGCGCGGGCCGCACGTGAAGTGCACACCGGACACGAAGAGCTCGGTGACGCTCGGCGCGCGGAAGGCCTCGTTATAGCTCGCCTGAAAGGACAGCCAATCCGTGACCGCGAGGTTAGCGCCGACCTTGGCCGACCAGGCGCTGTCCTTGTTGATGTCGGTGCCAGGCTGGTCGGCGCTGCTCTCGAACTCGTCCCAGCGCAGGCCGGGGATCAGGGTCAGGCGCTCGCCGATCAGGATCTCGTCCTGCAGGTAGACGCTGGTGACCTCGGTCTTGCCATCCGGGAAGCTCTCGCGCGGGGCGCCGTCGCGCTTCGACTCGGCCTCGTCCTGGTAGTACTCGACGCCGTAGGTCAGGATTTGAGCCAGGTTGTCGCCGAGCGCGAAGCGCATGGTGTTGCGCAGGTCGAAGCCTGTGGTGGTGAGCTCGGTGTCGTCCCGACGCGTGTCCGTAACCAGCTCCTCGGAGACGTCTGTGCTGTTGCGGTACAACACCAAGGACGGTGCGAAGAGGCTGTTGTTTGGATCGTCGTAACCGTAGCGCAGCACCAAGTTGTCCTGCCGGCTCGTGCGGTCCACGAGGTTCGCATCGTCTGGCGCGGTCGGCGTCTGCGGATTGGAGGGGACCTCGCCGTCCTCGTTGAAGCCCAGGTAGCTGAGCCCTAGGGTGTTTGCGGCATCGATGTTCCAGGTGCCCTTGACCAAGCCAGAGACACGCTCGTAGCCGGAGTTCTCGAGGTCGTGACCGTCGCCCTGGCGGAGGTCGCCGGCCTCGCGATAGGTCACATCCAACAGCCAGTCGAAGCGGTCATCGACCCGCCCGTAGGCCGCGGCCGCGCCCAGCCATTGATCGTTCACATCCTGATAGCCCGTTTTGACGCGGCCGCCAATGGTTTGCCCGGGAGCGAGTAGGTCCGCGGCGTCCACCGTCTCCAGCGCAATCACGCCGCCGATGGCGCCGCTGCCCCAGAGCGCTGAGGCGGGGCCGCGGATGAGCTCCACACGGCGCAGCAGCTCGGGCTCCACGAACAGTCGGGCATTGTGGCCGCGCACAAAGTTTTGTCTGGCCCCATCGAGCAGGAACAGGATCCGGTCGTCGCCGATGCCGCGGATGCTGATGCGCTGGCCAGCGGCACGCGGGCCGCCGCCGACATCGACGTTGGGCAGGTCTTCGAGCACCTCGCCAAGCGCTTGCGGTTGGCGTCGGCGCAGCTCTGCACGGTCCACCAGGCTCACGGACTCGGGCACGACATCGATGTCCTGCTGGGTCTTGGTGGCGGTGACCGTGATGGGGCCGAGCATAACGGCGCGGGATGCGTCGGCGTCCCCCTGCGCCGCAACGTCCGTGGCGCAGCAGAGCAGCAAGGCGGCGGGCAGCGCGGCGCCATACCGCCGCCCGTCTGGCCAGCCGGCCGTTGGGCCGATGGGTGGGTCGTGCCGACGCCACGGCTGCGCGTCAGTGTCAGGCCTCGCCTTGCTTGGGGAGGGTTGCCAGCTGAGCATGTCGAGCCTCCTATTGGGCTGTTGTGTTCACGCTGCTCGCTGGGTCACCGGTGGGGCCGCTACCGGTGGATGCCCTCGCTGGCTTCGCTTAGGGTTAGGAAGATTGTGCGTCTCGCATCAGGGCCTGCTGCAGCCACTGCAGCAGGCGCGTGGTGAGCTGGACCTGCCAGAAGCGCCCCGCCAGGGTCAGTTCCAGCCAGTCGCCGTCGCGCGCGAGTAGGCCTGCCTGCTGCCATTGCGCGACCAAGGGCTCCGCGAGCGCCTCCCAGTCGAGGCCGTTCTCGGCCCGCAGCTCCGCGGCAACGCGCGTGACGTGCAGTCGGCCGAGCTCAAGTTCGCCCTTGATGCGGTCGAACAGCCGCCGATGCGGGGATTGCTGCAGCATGCCCGCCACTGCCGGCGCGCCGCTGCCGACGCGCTCGTGATAAGTATCCAGCGCCGCCACGTTGCGGTAGCTGAAGCCTGCGGCGGGGCTGCTCATGGCGCCCCCGGCGCCGGCACCGAAGGCGAGACAATCGGCGCCGGCCTTCACCAAGAGGTTGTATAGGTTGCGCTCGCGGGTGCCGCGGCGCCAATGCGTGCAGGACAGGGCCTCCCAGCGTGCACGGTGCAGTCGCTCGCTGCCGCTGCGGTAATAATCGCCGAGGCTCGCCGCGGGCGCGGGCACCAGCCGCTCGGCCGCCGCTGCTCGGGCGAGGGGCGTGTCGCGCATCTGCTTGAGCGCGTACAGGTCGATGCCGTCCAGGCCCAGTGCGATGGCCTGCTCCAGGTCGTCTGACCAGACCGCAGCGTCCTGGCCCGGTAGACCGAAGATTAGGTCAATGACGATGGCGCCCTGGTCGGCGCGCAGCAGCGCTTCCAGGCTGGCGACCACCGCAGAGCGTGAGCAACGTCGCCCCAGGCGTCGGCGCACCGCGTCATTGAAGCTCTGCACCCCTAAGGAGACGCGGTTGGCACCGGCAGCGAAGGCAGCATGGGCCTTGTCCAAACCGAAGGCATGGATACGCCCCTCCACGGTGATCTCGCAGTCGGGGGCCAACGGCAGGTATTCACGCGCGGCCTCGATGACGCGAGCAAGGTCCCGGGCGCTCAGGAGCGTCGGCGTACCGCCACCGAGGTAGACCGCACGGACCGGCCCCCCGGCTTGCATGGGCAGGTCGCGGCCGCGCCGCAGCTGCTCCACCAAGGTGTCCACATACCGCGTGCCGTCCTCCGGCCGCCAGGCGTTCTGGTAGAAGCCGCAGAACAGGCAATGATTGGAACAAAAGGGGATGTGCAGGTACGCCACCGATGGGCCGCTGCGGGGCGTCGTGCAGAGCCGGCGCCAGATGCCGGCGACCGCGCGCTCCGGCACGGGCTCCAGTCCCACGAAGGGATGTACCATCTGTCGGCCGCGGAAGGCTGTCGCCAGCGGATCGGCACCCGCCTCAGCAAAGAATGCCGCGAGGGGGAGTGCGGCGGGTGCTGTCGGACGCGCGGCGGCATCCGTGCTCGGGGCTCGGGGCGGAGACATCGCTGCGTCCTCAGTGCGAGATGCGGTCGGTCATGGTGCCGTCGCGGTATAGCAGCCTGGGCAAAGCGCCCGTTAGGCAGCCGCGGCCGCACCCGCGACGTGCGCGCAGGGCACGATCAGTGGGCAGTCCAGCTCCGGGTGCGGCAGCACCCGCACAGGCAGCCCGAAGGCGTCTCGGATCGGCTGCGGCTTGAGCACCTCCCGCGGCGTGCCGCTGACGAGCAGCCGGCCCTGTTTCAACACCGCAATGCGGTCGGCGTATTGGGCGGCGAGGTTTAGGTCGTGCAGCACCACGAGCACGCCGAGTCGGCGGTCCTGGGTGCGGGACGCCCAACGGCGCACCAGTGCCAGCACGCTATGCTGGTGGGCGAGGTCCAGGCTCGCCGTAGGCTCGTCCAACAACAGCCACTGCGGCTCGTCGTCGGGCAGGGGCTCCCACAGCTGGGCCAACACCCGTGCTAGGTGCACGCGCTGGCGCTCGCCGCCGGAGAGGGTGGTATAGCGCCGTTCGGCCAAGTGGTCGGCTTCCGCGGCGGCCAGCGCTGCGGCGGCGATGGCAAGGTCTGCGCCACCTGAGGTACCCCGGTCGCAGTTGTGCGGGATACGCCCCATGAGCGCGACCTCCAGTGCCGTAAAAGGGAAGCCGAGGGGACTCGCCTGCGGCAGGACTGCGCGGCGCTTGGCGACATCCGCCGGGCGCCAGTGGCCGAGGGCACGATTGTTGAGCAGAACCTGGCCCTGGTCTGGGCTGAGCTCTCCCGCCAGGCACTTGAGCAGCGTGGACTTACCGGCGCCGTTGGCCCCCAATAGCACCAGGACCTCACCGGCACGAAGCGCCAGGTCGACCCCCGCCAGTAGCCGCCGGCCCTGGCGCTGCACACCGACGCTCGACGCCGCCAACGGCGGCGCTGCCGCTGCGCCCGGGGGCGCGCCGGGCATGGCATTGTCGGCGTGTGCACTCATGGCGCCGTACGCCGCCAACGCAGCAATAGGGCCAGGAAGAAGGGGCCGCCGAGCAGCGCCGTCAGGATACCGATCGGCAGCTCCGCCGGCGTCACCAGCGTGCGCGCCAACAGGTCCGCCAAAAGCAGCAGCGCGCCGCCGAGCAGGGCCGAGCCCGGCAGCAGAAAACCGTGGTCCGGGCCCAGCGCTAGGCGCAGCAGGTGCGGCACCACCAGGCCAACAAAGCCGATGATGCCGCTCACGGCCACTGCTGCACCCACTGCCAGTGCAGCCAGCGCGACGATGATGCGCTGCATCTGCTGCACCGCGATGCCCAGGTGCCCGGCCTCGGCCTCGCCGAGCAGCAGGGCATTGAGCGTGCGCGCCAGCAGTGGCAGCAGCAGCAGAGGTAGCGCGATGAGCAGTGCCGCGCTGCCCACCGTGGGCCACGTGGCCCCGCCCAGGCTGCCCATGCTCCAGAAGGTGAGGGTGCGCAACTGTTGGTCGTCCGCTAGATAGGTGAGGAGGCCGGTGCCGGCGCCGCAGAGGGCATTGATGGCGATGCCGGCGAGCAGTAGCGTCGTGACCGAGGTGCGCCCGTCACCGCTGGCCAGCCGGTAGACCACGAGTGTGGTCAGGAGGCCGCCGGCGAAGGCAGCCAGCGGCAAGCTGAAAGGGCCAAGCGCAGCCGTTACGACGGCGAGTCCACTGCCGCCGAGTACGATCACGGACACCGCCGCCAGAGCGGCACCGGCGGAGACGCCAATGAGGCTCGGGTCCGCCAGCGGGTTGCGGAACAGCCCCTGCATTGCCGCGCCAGCTACCGCTAGGCCGGCGCCGACCAGGAGGCCAAGTAGGGTGCGGGGGAGGCGGATGGAGAGGATCACCGCCTCGTGCTGGGGCAGCACCTCGCCGACCGGTAGCCCGGCGAGTTTGACCAGGGTGCGCAGCACGTCGGCCGGCGGGATATTCACTGGACCGACTGCAATGGATAGGAGCGCCACAGCGCACACCAGCGACACCAGCGCCAGTAGGCTTAAGCGCCGCCGCTGGTGCTGCCGGATGAGGTGGCCCCCGGCCCGGATGGACATGGCGGTGCTGTGCATGAGCGTGTCTGCGGTGGGATCAGGAGCCGTCGGTGAGGGTGCCGAGCAAGCGGGCCAGCGTCGCTGTGGCCTCACCGAGCCTTGGTCCGAAGGCGAGCAGCAGCGGACCATCCATGGCCATGACGCGTCCGCTCTGACCGGCGGGCGTCGCAGCCAGGCCCGCGCGTTGCAATAGCCCGGCCTTGCCGCCGATGCCCTCGAGGTTGCGCTCGGTGATCAGGATCACGTCCGGCGCCGCGGCGAGGGTGGCCTCCGCGCTCAGCGGTTTGTAGCCGGAGAAGGCGTCGTGCAGCACGTTCTCGCCGCCGGCGAGCCGAATCACGGTGTCGGCGGCGGTGTCCCGACCGGCTGCGAGGTCGTTGCCGCTGCCGGTGTGCAGCAGGAAGAGCACCCGCGGGCGGTCTGCGGCGGTCACCGACGGAGCGTCCGCGGTGGCGTCGCGCACCTGCGCAAGCTCGCGCTCGATACGCGCGCGCAGCGCGGCCGCCCCGGGCTTAGCGTCTAGCACTTCGGCGACGGCATCGATCTTCGCGTGCAGGCCCGCGACTGTCGGTGCGTCCGGGATGATACGGGTCGATACGCCTGCCAGCTGGATCTGCTCGAGCACCTCGGGCGGGCCGGCATCGACCGTGGCCAGCAACAGATCCGGGGAGAGGCTCAGCAGCCCCTCAGCGGATAGGGCACGTTTGTAGCCCACCTTCGGTAGGTCCGCCGCGGCCGATGGATACAGGCTGGTGGTATCGACGCCCACAAGCCGGTCGGCGGCACCCAGTGCAAAGACGATCTCGGTCAGCGCACCGTCCACGGCGACGATCCGTTGCGGTGCCTCGGCGCGGGCGGTGGCGCTGGCGGCTATGAGGGCGAGGGCCAGCAGCCCGAACCGGCACTTGAGGCTGCGGCCGTTGATGCGAGCCGGGTGTTCTGTGGTGCTCATTGGCCGGCTCCGACGAAGTCCTCGGCGGCGGCGGCCGTCCCCAGGAGGTCGCGCCAGTGCGGTGACTCTGCCTGCTCGCCCTTGCGCTTGCCGAAGCACTGCAGCAGCAGCTCGCCGGCGGCGTCGTAGCACTCCAGGCTGGTGATCACGCCCTGGCGGGTCGGCTTGCGGACCAGCCAGGCGTCGGTGAGGGCCGGCTGCCACAGGTGTAGGCTGAATCCCGGATCCATGACGTTCAGCCATTGCCCAACGGTCTCCAACCGTCGAATCCGGCCGGTATGAATCTGCAGGCAGCCGGGGTTGCCGACGAAGATCATGATCTCCAGGCCGCTGTCACGGGCCAGCTCCAGCACCGCGCGGCAGCTGTCGGTGGCGACGCGTCGCGCCAGGTCGTCACCCACGAGGCGCAGCGCTTGCCTGCGCTCTGCGCCGAAGCGTCGCAACACGCCGAAGAAGTCGTGCGTATTGGACATGCCGTGCCAGGCGGTGCGCAGACCCTCGGTGTCGATGTCCGTGTCGGGGGCCGCCGGCGGCGGTGCTGGCGGAGCGGTCACGATCAGTGGCGGCGCAGTTGCGTCTTGATAGGCGTCGCCGAGTGCAGTCCAGGCGTCGCACACCGTGTCCTCGACCCGGTAGACCTTGTGCATGGCCAGCCCTGCAGCGTTGAAGAACTGCAGGCTCTCGCGCGGGCCTGAGCGGGATGCCTCGCGCACCGCGAAGCCGTGTGCCCAATGACGCAGGAACAAGCGCAGGTCCACTGCTGCACCCACGACCTGACCCATGCGGTGCTCTGGATAGATCTCCACCGCCTCCACTGGACCGGTCTTCTCGATGACCACCCCATCGTTGCGCGTCAGCGCCATGACGGGTCCAACGTCACGCAGTGCTTGCATGATCCCGCCCCAATCCGAGCGGAGCCGGCGACTGGCTGGGTTGGAGGCCACCAGCTCCGCCTCAGTGACGCCAAGGCGCGCGGCGGCGTCCCGAGCCCGCACCTGGGGCAGCTCCTCGCGCAGCGCCTGCCAGCGGCTCCACAAGGCGTCCAGCTGGTGCGCGGCCATGCTGTGCTTAGAGGTGTGCGCGCGGGGCTCGGGTCGGGTGCCGGACTGCTTCTGAGGCTGGAGGTCAGGCGACATGGGCCGCCTCCTCCAGTACGACGTCAAAACCCTCGAACACGGGCGGACCGGCGTAAGTACCCTGCGGCGCTTTGGCCTGGGCATGGGCCTTATGGAAGGCCTCGGATTGGCGCCAAGCGTCAAAGTGGTCACGGGATGCCCATTGGGTATGGGAGGCGTACAGGCGGCAGTCCCCGTCCTCCGGCCCTCGCAACAGCCGGAAGCTGAGGAAACCGTCGAGCGCCGCGAGGTGCGACTCGCGATCGCGCCACATCTGCTCGAAGGGGGCCTCGAAGCCCTTGTTGATACGAAATCGGTTCATGGCGATGAACATACGGGTCAGGCTCCTGAGTGGGGTCGCGTATGGACGGGCTCGGCGCGCTTAGTGGGAGGCCCGCCGTCGCCCCGTGTGGCGCCGACGGGGCCTCTGGGCAATCGGCAATTGAGCGTTGGTCTCGGGCTCAGCATCGGTCTGGCACACGCGTATGCGGCGTGCCAAATGTTCCGGCAGGTGCACGCGCCGCGTGCCGACCGCGACGATGAGATCACCATAGTCCCCGCGGTGCTCGACGCGCAGGATCGCGCGGGCATCGATGCCGAGCAGCTGCAGGCGATGCTGTGCCATCGGGCTGGTGACGGCCTCGATACGGGTCTGCTCACCCACGGGGGACGTTGTCAGCAACTGATACTGGGCTTGGATCATGGGTGTCGCGGCCACCTAGCGTTGGATACCAAGGCGGTAACACTATGACGAATGCGACTCATATGCAATACCGGAAAACCGGGGGTTTCCGTCGGGTTTCGCCCTGGCTGAGGGCGTGACACAAGCATCGGGTGCTCGTCGACCACCGGTTTGGCAGTAGTTGTAAAAGCAGGTGAGTCGTATTATCGTTATTGTTCGAAGTGTGCTGCTCGGCGAGGGTCTCGCGGGGCGTGCGATTGATAAGGGCTCTAAGCAGCAACGCCAAAGCGCCGGACAGCGCCCGTTGATGCTGGCCGCAGCACGGGCACGCAATGGCAGATTCCTGCGTGCGCTCCCAGCGCAACATCTGAGGACTACAACCGATGCAAAAACCGTCACTCTCCGCCGGCCTTGTTGCCGTTCTGGCCGTTGGACTAGGGGGCACCGCCCGCGCGGCCTGCGATTTCGCTGTCGAGGTCAACGATACGATGGCCTTCCAAATGCAGCAGATGGTCGCCGACCAGAGCTGCGAAACCATCAACGTCACGATTACGCATACCGGCCAGCTGCCGGCAAAGACGATGGGCCATAACTGGACCCTGACCAAGACGGAGGATTATCAGCCGGTCGCCATCGAGGGCATGAACGCTGGACTTGAAAACGACTACATCAAGCCGGGTGACGAGCGGGTAATCGCGCACACCAAGGTCGTTGGCGGCGGGGAGAGCGACAGCATCAGCTTTTCGGCAAGCACGTTGGAGGCCGGAGCCGATTACACGTTCTTCTGTTCCTTCCCCGGTCATTGGGCCGTCATGCACGGCGTGTTCACCGTGAACTGAAGTCGCCTGAGCGGAGGGGCGCACCCGATGGGCGGTCTCGCGGCCGCGCATTGTCTCCATCGGGTTTGCCACACGATGAGTGCGACCGGGGCATGCGCGAGGCCAGCCCGTGGCTGCCTGTCCGTCCGGTGGCTCGAGCGATAGTGACGCTTCGCATATGCATATGCGAAAGACTTTCGTTCGCCTTTGTGCTACGTTAACGTTTTCGCTTCGGCGCTGTTGTAGTGCCACGGCTTCATCATTGTCGGGCTCCGGCTCAACCTCGTGCTGCCTTTGTCAGATTTCCCATGCAAGGCCCCCCAAACGCCCGCCCCGCACGGCTGCCCCATGCAGTCACCGCCCGCGCCCGTCGTCTCGCCTTCGGCTTGGCGGTTGCCGCGGCGACGTCATCGGCGGCTGAGACTGACCACAGGATCGAGGTCGAGCTTAACAAGCTCGAGCCAGCCGAGGACGCTTGCCGTCCGTACCTGGTGTTTCGCAACCAGGGGGTTGTGCCACTGCAGTCCCTAGCCATGGAGCTCGTGCTGTTCGATACCGATGGCTTCATCCTGCGGCACTTCAGCCTGGAAGCCGCGCCGCTGGACGCGGGTAAGACCAGCGTCAAGCTGTTTGAGATTCCGGATCTGCAGTGCGACGCCATCGGCCGCATCCTGCTCAATCACGTCAACGCCTGTGCGGGTGCCGATGGCGCGTTGGATGACTGTATGGCGCGCATCCAACTGTCCTCGCGACTTCCGGTGAACTTCTTCAAATAGCGGACGAAATTGCTGTCATGAACGATCTCACCACAGACGATATGTCGATAGAGTCCGCGCCGGCCGCTGCTGATGCTGACCCGATGACGGCGCCGGCGGCAGACCTTGCAGCGTCCACCGGCGATACGGTTTCGGCATTCTGGTACGGGGCGGTCGACACACTGCCGGGCGCGGATGTCGTGGCGGGCATCCAGGGCAGGGTTCAGGATCTGTTTGCTGCCGGCGGACCGGTTGTCGCCGTGCTTGCGTTGCTGTCGGTGGTCGCGTTGGCCATCGTCCTGCTCAAGCTCTGGCAATTTCAGCAGATTCAGCTGAACCGGCTTGGACCGGTAAAGACCGCGCTGCAACGCTGGCAGAACGGCGAGGATCAGGCCGCCATCGACGCGGTCGCCGGCAGCAGGCAGCCGGTGGCGCATCTCCTTGAGGTTGCCATCGTTGGACTGCGGCGTCCGGGGGTCGACCTGGCCCTGTTACGCGAGGAACTAGCCCGCATCGCCGGCAGCCAACTGGAACGCCTGCGCAGTCATCTGCGGACGCTGGAGGTCATCGGTACGCTAAGCCCGCTGCTCGGTCTGCTCGGCACCGTGCTCGGCATAATCGAGGCATTCCGGCAGTTAGAGGTCGCCGGCAGCCAGGTCGATCCAGCCATCTTGTCCGGCGGTATTTGGCAGGCGCTGTTGACCACCGCGGTGGGCTTAACCGTTGCTATCCCGGTGGTGCTAACGCATACCTGGCTCGAGCGCCGCGTCGACCGATGTGGTCACCAGATGGAAGACGCCGTAACGCAGGTCTTCACGCGCGGGCTGAGAGCCGCAGGGTCAGCCCTGCAGCAAAACCCCGAGCCGACACGAGCATTGCCGCAAAACACCGGCACGCCTGCGGTCGGCTATGCAACTTGATCTGCCCGCACGACGCGGGGGTCGGGCCATTGGCTTGACACCCCTGATCGACGTCGTGTTCATCCTGCTGCTGTTCTTTCTGCTCGCTTCCCACTTCCACCAATGGCGAGTGCTGCAGCTGGACACCGCGATGGCGGCCGTCACTGAGACCAGCGCCGACGCGAGCCAGCCGCCGGCTGTGCTGCTCCGTGTCCAGGTGGACGGTACCTTGGACATCAACGGGACGGCGGTGGAACTGGCGGGCCTGCAGGCCGTCCTTGATCAGTATCGCGCGCGTCGCGCAGACCTTTCCGTGGTGATTGCGCCCAATTCTGACGTGCGCCTACAAGCCCTAGTAAACGTCATTGATGCTGTCGCTGCCGCCGGCATCGAGCGGGTGAGTCTGCAATGAGATTCACACACCGGCGCGCACGGCGACGGGATGACGAGCATTTGATCCCGCTCATTAACGTTATTTTCCTGATGTTGATCTTTTTTATGATTGTCGGCCAGATCGAAGCCACGGGGGCCCTGCAGGTCGAGCCGCCTGAATCGCTGCAGGAGGCTTCCGCCAACGCCGGCGAACGGTTGCTGTTGCTGGCGGCGGATGGGCGCCTCGCCATGGACGGCCGGGTCTTGTCGCGGGAGGCGTTGCAGGCGCATCTGGGCACCTCGCGGCCCGCTGATACCACTGCGGAGCCCGCGCCCCCCTTGACGCTCAAGGCCGACGCTGGGGTCACTGCCACCCTCCTGCGGGAGACGTTGGTCCTGCTGGAAGACGCCGGGATTGGGAGGGTGCGACTGCTTACGGTTGCGGCGAGCCAGGGCTGATGGAGATTCGTGCGCGCCATTGGCTAGTCGCAGTCCCTGCGGCTGCCCTGGCTCACTTGGCCCTGGTGGCGGTGGGCGTGCGGAGTGCGCCAGAGCCACCGCAGTTGAAGCCTGTAACGATCCAGCTCAGTGCGGCTGGCAGCCTAGCGGGGCCTGCCGGCGACGGTCCGGCGCGTGCGCTGCTAACGGGTGCCGCGCCTGCGGCGGCCGTGGGAGCGGCAAGCCCGCTGTCTGCGCTTGCTGCCAGCGAGACCCTGCAGGCACAGGTGGTGGAGCCGCCGAGCCGGCCGGCGACCACGCCGAAACCGAAAGCGCAGCCGAGGCCACAGCCGAGGACGGCGCCGGCGCGAGCCCAGTCCAAGCCGCCAGCCCAGCCGCCAGCCCAGCCCAAACCGAAAGCCCAGGCCAAGCCGCAGCCGAAGCCGAAGCCGAGTGCGGCGCCGCCGCGCAGCCGCCCGCCAGCGCGTCCCGACGCCGCCGGTGCGGGCAGCGGTAGCGGCCGTGGTGCGGACGCCGGGCGCGCCGGCGCCGGTCGCGGTGCCGGTGCGGGCGCCGGCAGTTCCGGCCGGGGCAGCGGCCAGGGTGGCAGCGGCGGCGGTAAAGCGCGTGGCGCCGGCGGCGGCTCAGCCAACGTCTCGAATTATCAAGGCAAGCTGGCCGCCTGGCTCGCTCGCCACAAACGTTATCCGAATGCCGCCCGTCGGATGCGCCAGCAGGGCACGGTCCGGGTGTCTTTCACCATCGATCGCCGGGGGCGCGTGCTGTCCCACCGCATCGTGTCCAGCTCGGGACACACCCTATTGGATCAGGAGGTCGGTGCCATGCTGAAACGCGCCTCGCCGTTTCCAGCCATCCCGAGCGGCATCACCCAGTCGCAGATGACCATCACCGTACCCATCCGGTTCAACTTGCGCTGAGCGTCTCTATCCAGGGTGTGGGGCGACGCTGCGCCCTGCCGGTCAGCGCTGATCCGCCAGTGCTATTTGCACGCCCAAGGCGACGTGCTGAGCAATGACCAGCGCACCTCTCCACCCCGACCCTTAGTGAGGCGATGCCTCAGGCCGACGAGCGACTCGACGACGCGCTGGATTGGGCGCAAAGGGCAGCCCCCACGCGTGTCTGCCGCTGCCCCAGGGCTCCAAGCAGGGGATGCCTCCGGGTCCCGAGTTTGGAATCCTGCGCGACCCGTTGCCAGATGCCGAGGCCGGAAGGCTCGCTGTGGATGCCGACCTTTCGGTGGCCGGCGATGACGGATCTCTGGGGCGGGGCAACCCGTACAGCGCTAATCTCGTGTGATCGTGTTGGAGGCATTCATGGCCGCGCGGGTCTTGCGCCAAGCTGTCGGGGCGTTCGCGGCGGTGCTGAACTGGGCCTGGCTGCACAGGTGCAGGCGGCGGGGCGGGCTGTGGCGCACGGACAGCCCCGCCGCGGGCACGGGGCCCGCAACGGGTTGCATGCGGGTCGTGTCAAGAATCAAAACTCGAAGGCCAGCTGGGCGACGACGCTGTTGCCGCTGTCGCCGGTGCCGCCATTGCCCTCGCCGTAGTCGCGATCGTTGCGGTACTCGAGGGACAGTGCCGTGTTCTCGAAGATTTCAACGGACCAGCCGACCAGCCAGCTCTCCTGGGGCAGCTCCAAGCTGACCGCCTCGTCGGTGCCCTGGTAGGCAACGGCAGCCACGCTGTCTTTGCCGAAGACGGTGAAGCCGTACCCGAGCTCGATGTTCCAGGCCGAGGGTCTCGCACCGCCGTCCTTCCAGGCCAGGCTGTCTGGGTCGAAGTCGTCGGTGGCAGCGAGGTATTCGCCGATGAAACTGAACTGGCCGACGGCGACGCCGAGGCTCGCGGTCCAGCCGCCGGTCCGGTCGGTGGGGTCGGTGCTGAAGGTGTCGGCGCGGGGCTCCTCGCCCTCGATCAGCTCCAGCAACGCGTCGTCGCGGTTGTCCGACACCGTGTCCTGCAGCGTATCGGAGTCCCCGAGGTCGTTGATCCAACCCGCAGTGGCGGCGACCCCCACGTCCTCGGACTGCCAGACATAGCTCAAGTTGGCACCCCAGCTGGCGATCTGATTGTCACCCTTGACCTTGTTGGCGCCGTTGAAGCCGTAGACGGCACCGCCGACGCCGGCGTATTCGAAGCCCAGCATTGCGGCCGTCTCGCGGGTTTCGCCGATCTCCAGCGTGAGCGGGTCGGAGATCAGGTTGGTCTCGTAGACGCCGAAGGGGACGTAGATCTGGCCGCCGGTGAAGTACACCGGTGCCACGTCGGGGTTGTAGATGGTGATGTAGCCGGTATCGACTTCGAGGTCCGTGTCGTCCTCTTCGTACAGGAGCGAGCCGCCGCCTTCGACCCAGCTGCCGAAGCGGGCGAGGATGCCCAGCTCGAAGGTGGCCAACACGATGTCGGACTCGGACGGCTCGCCAAAGGGTTCGAAGTAGCCCGCCTCCACCTCGATGAGGCCGGCGATTTCGATGTTCTCGAACCAGTTACCGCCGGTGCGCTGTTTCTCGGCGAGCTGTTCTTCAAGCTCCTTGGCGCGCTCGGGGGCGCCTTGGATGCGCTCATCCTGGGCCGCGAGCTGTTGGCGCATCCGCGCGTTCTCGCGCTCCAGCGTTGCCAAACGCTGCTCGATGGTCTGTGCCTGTGCGGCGGGTGCAACAGCCGCGGCAACGGCGAGCGCCAAGGCGCTGACAAGGGGGCGTATCTGCATGTCGGGATCTCCGGGTGAGTGGCTGCGCCGCAACAAACGGCTCGCGGGCGGTATGATAAATCAAAAAAACGTATGAATACCCGACCCGTATCGCGCAAAGCGTCAAGGTCAAGCCGTTGCGTGGTCGGAGCGCGCCGCCGTGTAGGGCGTCGGTTGTGCCGATGACAGCGGCGCGGTTCTGGCGGGTCAGAGCTCGGTGGCGTTGATCCAGAGGACGGCGTCCTGCGACAGCTCCTTGCCCTCGTGCTCGTTGACGGGACCAGAGCCCAAGCACGCGAAGCCCCAAACGCCCGGCCGCGGAATGCCGAACGTGAACAGGCCGTTGTCGTCGGTGATGGCGACGATGGCGGTGGGCGGCACCGGCCCCTTGGTCTCCTTGCTGAAGCTGTGCCCGGCGACGTCGACGTCAGTATTGATGTACTCGATCTCGCACTCAACGCCGGGCGCAGGCTTGCCCTCGGTGAGCAGTTGGCCGGTGAAGGTACCGCCGGCGAAGGCCTGGTAGGGCTTGTTCAGCGGGACGATCTCGGTCGGCAGGCCGATGGGCTCGTTCCAGCCCGTAGGCATTGCGCCCTTGTTGACGATGGTCTTGGTGATCTGCTGAATATAGACGTCCTCGGCGCCCTCCATGTAAGGCGCCGGCACGAGGGCGAAGAGGTAGTCGCCGTTGCGCTTGATGCCGTAGGTTGCGGTGTAGGCGTCCGCCGGCTCATCCCCGGGGCCGGCCCATTTCACGGCCGTGAGCTGGTCCTTGAGGTCTGTCTTCTCGCCCTTGAAGACGACGAAGAAGGCCTCCGGCTCACCCATGCTCATGGTGTGTCCGTTCTCCATGGGATGGCCGAACACCAGGGCCAGTGGGATGTCGCCTGGCTGCTCCAAGATCACGTCGGGCGTGTAGAGGAGTTGGAAGTGGGCCTGGGCGCCGCCTGCCAGGGTGGTTGCCGCCGCCGCGGCGATGAGAGCGGATCTCTTCATGGGGGTGTGCTCCGTGTGTGTAAATTGCTGCTGAGAGGGTTTGTGTTGGCGATGCGGCAGAGGACTGCCGGTACGGATTCGCACACGCTCGGCTGGCGGCGGCTGGCTGGAGGCGTGCTGCGGAACGTCGCTCGCTGCGGGCGCCGAAGAGGGCGCTGTTCAGGGCAGCGTGCGGGACGCGTTTTGCGCTGGCGATCTACTCGACGATGTCCTTGCCGAGGATAATCACCTCATGGCCGGGACCGGCGTCGAAGACGACCTTGTAGTCGCCGTCCGGCTTGTCGAATTCGAATTCGCTATCCTCGCTCATCTCGCCTTCAATGAAGGCGTTATCGGCCTTGTCGAGCACGCGGATTCCGACGCCGGCGGCGGAGGAGCCGTCGGAGAAGCCGCCTTCGCAGAGCACGGTGCCATCACCCATGTCGTAGCAAGAGCAGAGCGGCGTGTGCGCCCACGTGGCGGACGACAGAAGTAGGGCAGCGGTGAGGACAGCGGGGCGTGAGGATTGCAAGGCAGGTCTCCGTCGATGGTGCCGTTGAGTGTGCTGGCGGCCTGGGGCCGCGTGTCGTGCGTAGCCCGCTGCGCGGCGAGGCGCCGTCTCCGCAACAGGTGGACGCGACAATCGCCCCTAAGACTATGCAAGAATTCCCGGAATGTAAATAGCAGTAGTTCGCAATTGCTTTACATCCCACCGCGGCATAGACTGTGCAGCATCAGTGAACTCGTGACGCAGTTAACCGCGCCCGGGCCAGGTCAGTACAGCACGCCCGCTCGGGCCATCGAGCACCCTTGGGAATGCACCGCCATGCGCGACCACTCGCTTCGGGTCCGAACGGGCCGCCCCCGTCGATGCACCACTGTGCAGATGGCCTGTTCGACCGTCTGGCACGCGGCTGCGGGCCGGTGATCACCCTGAACGACATCCGGCCGGGCGGGCGCGTTCGCATCCGCCGCCACTGGTCGAAGGGCGCTGTGCGCCAACGCTTGCTGGACCTAGGGTTGATGCCCAATACGGTGGTCACGGTGGTGCGCAGCGCTCCGCTCAATGACCCTATCGAGATCAAGCTCGACGCGTCTAACGTGTCATTGCGGCGCACGGAGGCGCGCACCATCGAGGTTTCGCCTGAGGACGCCGACCATGTCTGAAATCATGTCCGACCAGCAGGGCCAGCAGCGTCGCCGGCGCGAGCGCCAACGCGGGCCGGCGAGCCCGCGGCAGCCGTCCGCCGGTCATCCACACGGCGCCGATGACCGCGGTCCGCCCGCGCCCCCGGCGCAGGCGCAGGCGCGCAAGAGCGTGCTGGTCGCCCTGGCGGGGCAGCAAAACGCGGGCAAATCCACGCTATTCAACGTGCTCACGGGTGCACGCCAGCATGTTGCGAATTACCCCGGCGTTACCGTCGATAAGAAATACGGCCTCTACGCCGATGACGACCTCAGGGTCAACACCGTCGATTTGCCCGGTACCTACAGCCTGACATCCTTCTCCCTGGAAGAGCGGGTGGCGCGGGAGTTTCTGCTCGGCGAGCGGCCCGATGTGACGGTGAATGTGGTCGACGCGTCCAACCTGCGGCGCTCCCTGCATCTGACGCTGCAGCTGCTGGAGATGGAGCTGCCAGCAGTGCTGGCGCTGAACATGATGGACGTGGCCGAGGCCCACGGCATCCAGGTGGACAAGGCGTTGCTCGCCAAGCGACTCGGCCTGCCCGTGGTGGCCACCGTCGGCCGCAAGGGCGAGGGCCGGGAGCCGTTGCGACAGGCGATCCGCGCCGAGGTGGAACGGCAAGCGGCGCCGCCCACGGCTACAGCGCCGGCGCGACCCCTCGTGCACTATGGCGCGCTGGAGCCCGCCGTCGGCCAGCTCACGGCCCACATTGCCACCGAGCCTGCCCTGGACGGGCTGCCCAAGCGCTGGCTAGCCCTGCAACTGCTACAGGGTGACATGGCCGGCGTGCAGCTGCTGGTGGACCGGCTCGGCGAGGAGGGCGCACGGCCGTTGCGGGAGGCGGCCGGGCGCTTTGTGGAGGCCTTCGAGGCGGCGCAGGACACCGAGACGTCCGACCATGTGGTGAGCTGCCGCGATCAGGCCGTGGAGGCGTTGTTGAACGGCGCCGTGGTGGGTGCCGGCGGTGGACGGCCCACCGTCACCGACCGCATCGATCGTGTGGTGCTCAACCGCTGGACTGCCCCCTTCTTTTTGATCGCGACGGTATTTGCGATCTATCAGGTGTCCATCGTCTGGGGCTACGAGATCACCACCTACACCTGGCCGCTGTTGGCCAAGTTTCGCGAGATCGTCGCCGGTGTGCTGCCGAGTGCGGACTTCCTCGTCGACCCCTATACCCGCTCGCTCGGGCTCTGGCTCGTCGACTCGGCGAATACGCTGCTCAACTACGTGCCGATCTTCCTGATTCTGTTCGCGTCCATTGCGATCATCGAGGACTCGGGCTACATGGCGCGCATCGCGTTCATTTTGGACAAGATCCTGCACCGTTTCGGCCTGCACGGGCAGAGCACACTGCCCTTGATCTTGGGCGGTGTTTTCGCCGGTGGTTGCGCGGTGCCAGGCGTCATGGCGACCAAGGGCATCCCGGACACGCGTGCACGGTTCGCGACCATCCTGACCGTGCCATTCATGAATTGCCTGGCCAAGGTGCCGCTCTACACGCTGCTGCTCGGCATCTTCTTCGTCGAGCATAAGTCACTGATGATGTTCTACATCTCGACCATGACCATCATCTTCGCGCTGCTGGTGTCCAAACTGCTCACGCATACGGTGCTGCGGGGGCAGGAGACCTCGCCCTTCGTCATGGAGCTGCCCTATTACCATCTGCCGACGGCCACCGGCGTACTGCGCCGGGCCTTCGAGCGCACCTGGCAGTACATCAAGAAGGTGGGCACCGTGGTGCTAGCGGTGGCGGTGGTGATCTTCGCGCTGCTGCACGTGCCAGGTCTGACGGCAGAGCGCAAGGTGCACTTCGAGCAGCAGGCCCAGGCGGCCGTGGCGCAATTCGATGCGGCGCTCGCCGGCAACGCCTACCGTGACCGGATTCTGGGCGACAACCTCGTGCCGCTGGTCAATTACTTTACGGACTACCGGCGCGCCAAGCTGAATGCCAGCGGCGCCGCCGGCTCCGCGCGCGTCGATGACCGCTTCCAGGCCCGCAACCCGGAGTTCTTCCCGATTGTGAAGCCGCCCCCCGGAGATCGTGACGCGAGAACGGCGTGGCGCGAGCTACGTACCCTGGGCCAGACACGACAGGGGCTGCGCCGGGAGATGCGCGAGGAGCGCATTACAACGTCCATCCTCGGCACCATCGGCCGCGGCATGGAGCCAGTGACCCAGTTCGCAGGCTTCGACTGGAAGATCAACATCGCACTGTTGTCGTCCTTTGCGGCGCGTGAAAGCAGTGTCGCGACCCTGGGTGTGCTGTTTCAGCAGGATGACGACCAGAACGCCACGCTCGAGGAGCGCATGGGCGCCGAGACGCGCGCCGGCGGCGCCACGTCCCTGCTGGCGGTGTCCATGATCCTGTTCTTCGCGCTCTATCCACCCTGCCTGGCGACGACCATCATGGTGAAGGTCCAGACCGGGTCCTACAAGTGGATGCTGTTCTCCATCGTCTTCCCGACCGTGCTCGGGCTGGCGGTGGCTACAACGGTGTACAGCATTGGCACGGCCACGGGCGTGAGCGGCATCGAGGCGATGTCGTGGGTGTATTGGGGCGCCTTCATGCTGCTGTTGCTCGTCGGTCTGGTGAGCGACCGCAATGCCACCCGACGCCTGCGCGAGCGCCTCGCCGAAGGTTGAGCCGCCGTGCTGCCCCGGGGGGTCTTGTCCGCGCTGCAAGCAGCCGACGACGCAACCAGACCGAAGACGCCCCTTGGCGCAGACTACAGCGGAGCTGAATGATGAGCCAACCCAGCGACACCCCTTTGCGCGCCGAGTCCCAACCGCCGCCGGCGGCCCCTGACATCAGCGCCGACCAGGCCCTGAGCTGGCTGGACTGGGCCGTGGTGAGCGTCGTGGTGGCCGTCGCGCTGTGGTATCTCTACCGCAAGCTCTGGGCGAGGCGTGGTGACTGCGCCGGCTGCGCCAAGGGCAAGGCCGGGTGTGCCGTACAACGGGCCACGCGCCGGGCACAGGCAGATAGCGCCATCGAGGTGGCGATCGACCGCATCCACCGGCGCCACTGATGGCTGCGCCGAGGCGCGCAAGCGTGCCCGCGTCGATGAGCCGCCACGGGCGGCGCGCCTCCACCGCGTCGCGGACTGCAGTCCACTCCCACGCCCAGCTGGACAGGCCCGCGGCTATCGAGGTCAGGCACCTCGCCCACCGCTACGGCAGCCGGGTCATTTACGCGGATCTGAGCTTTCGGGTGCCAGAGGGACGGGTCGTCGCCCTGCTCGGTAAGAACGGCGTCGGCAAGACGACGCTGATCCGGCTGCTGATGGGCTATCTGCGGCCCACCGGCGGTCATTGCCGCGTGCTCGGGCAGCCGTCGCACGCGCTGCCGCCGGCCACGCGTGCCCGCATCGGACTGTTGTTCGAGGGCCACCTCGCCTACGACTTCATGAGCATCGCCGAGATCGAGCGCTTCTACCGCCCGTTTTACCCGCACTGGCGCCGCGACCTCTACTACGACCTCGTGGACCGCCTCGCGCTGCCGCATGCGCATAAGATCGCCAACATGTCGTGCGGCCAGCGCTCGCAAGTCGTCTTGGGTCTGATCTTCGCCCAGGACCCTGACCTGATGATCCTGGATGATTATTCGATGGGGCTGGACGCGGGGTATCGGCGGCTCTTCTTGGACTATCTCAGGCGCTACCTCGATCAGGGTGGCAAGACCGTCTTCGTCACCTCCCACGTGGTGCAGGATATGGAGGCCCTGGTGGATGACGTGGTGTTTCTCCAACGCGGCGGCGCGGTGCTGCAGATGCCGCTAGCGGACTTTCGCGCCGACTTCCGCTGCTTCGGCTTCGAGCTGCAAGGCGGTGCTGCACCTGCGCCGGATAGCCTGATACAGAACGTGGATGTGCACGGGCGCGAGCCGCTGCTCTACAGCTTTGCATCCCGCGAGCGCCTGGCCGAGCACTTGGCGGAAGCCTGGCCAGAGGTCCGGCTCGGTGCTGAGCGGCCGATGACACTGGAAGACGCCTTCATCGGGCTGACGGGAAAGTATTGAAATCAGGGGCTAGGGGCTAGGAACGAGGGGCTAGGAACGAGGGGCTAGGAACGAGGGGCTAGGAACGAGGGGCTAGGAACGAGGGGAGACCGGGCATTCTAGGTTGAAACGCATGCTGCGCGCGATCTTTTTGAAGGAATGGCTCAAGCTCCGCTGGGCCATGCTCGGGCTTCTGCTGCTGCACCTCGGCTTGCTGGGTTATCTCTTTCTCACGCTGCGCCACCTGTTTCAGACGGAGCACTCGGAGATGATCTGGTACTGGTCCTTCGAGCTGCGCCGTCTGCTGTACGATCAAATCATGTATTTGCCGGCGGTGACCGGCGCCGTCCTCGCCGTTGCGCAATTCGGGCCGGAGATGATCGCTGGGCGCTTTCGCCTGTCGCTGCACTTGCCGTTGCGGGGCGATCTGCTGGTGTGGGCCTGGGTCGCTTTCGGTGCCGGCATGGGCGCGCTGCTGGCAGCCCTGGATATCGCTGCTCTGTATGGCGTTGTGCGCAGCTTTTTCCCGCGGGAGGCCGCTTGGAGCGCGGTGCTGACGGCCCTGCCCTGGCTGCTCGGCGGCTGGGTGGCCTACTTCGGGACCACCCTCGTGTTGCTGGAGCCGGCGGCACCGAGACGGATCATTCACCTGGCGCTCGGGCTTGCGCTGCTGGCACTCCTCTACCGGCACCGCGGCTATCAGGAATATGACCGCATCCTGCCGACCTTGGCCTTGGTGTCGTTGCTTTTCGTGCCGGCCGTCATCCTGCCCGCGCACCGTTATCGCCACCGGAGCTGAATCGCTGTGACCGCCACCATTGCACGCTGGTCCTTGCTGATGCTGACCATCTTCCTGCTCGCGGTTTGGCTGCCGCTGGCGAAGGACCTGCTGTTCGGATACCGCTTTGGTAAGACGGATCTCTTCTACAGCCCGGTGATCGAGCGCTTTGTCTACAAGGAGCTGCTCGGCGAGGGGCATCAATTCATTTACCGCGACGTCGCCGGCAACGACTACGAACGGGAGGCCTTCGAGGCCCTGATCCCCTTCATCTATTACAAGAACATGGAGCTCTGGGGCCGACTGCCGCTCGAGCTGCAGGGCCGGCGTTTCGACAGGGCCGACATCCAGGCGGAGCGCCAGGTGCTGCAACTGGACCCGGACGAGCTGCCCGAGCATGCGCCACGCATTCAGCTGTTTCCGCTGCTGGAGTCCAATCCGGGCCGCGCACGGCTGCGCTTTCCGGAAGACATCCTGCGCCCGGGCGAGCGCCTGACCTTCATCAACAGCGATGCCAACCGCGTCGACCCGGAGCTGACCCGGACCTTCACCGCAGCCCTTGCCGCCGCGGGCTTTGCGTTCCCGGTGCGGGCCACTTTCGGCCGGGTTTCGATCCTCAAGCCCTTCGACGCCGGCCATTTTCTGCTCGATGCCGCCGGCGGTCTATTCCACCTCAAGCGGGTGGATGAGACGCCCGTGGTGGCGCAGGTGCCGCTGCCAACGGGCCTGGCGGTCCGCCATGTCAAGGTGGCCGAGAACAAGCGCGGCGAGTATGTCGGCCTGCTGCTCGCCGGGGATGGCCGGCTGTTCCTGCTGGGCCAGCAGAACTACGCCCTGACAGCGCTGCCGCTGCCGGCCTACGATCCGGACACCATGGCGCTTAAGATCATCTTCAACCCGCTGTATCGCACGGCCATTTATTCGGATCAGACCACTGTGCACGCCGTCGCCATGGACCGGGACTTCCAGCCGGTCGACCGATATAGCCGCGAGATGGCCATGGCGCAAACGCGGATCGTGGACCAGGTCTGGAATACGCTGCTGCCGTTCAGCCTGGTGTTGCACGATCCGAACAGCCGCTATCTCAAGCTGTCGCTGCACGGGTCTGGGCAGACGGCGCTCATCGGCATCGCTTTAGCCGTCGTCTTGGGCTATTGGCTGCTGCGCCGCCGCGGCATGCGTCGCTGGCGTCTGCTGCCATCCCTCTTCCTGCTCGCCGTGAGCGGACTCTACGGGCTCGTCGCGATACTGCTGTTCCCACCGGAACGAACGCCGCTGCAGCGCCGTGCGGCGCAGGCGGGCGCCGCCCGCGAGCACCAGTCCGAGGCCTTCGGCGCCGCCGGCGGCGACTGAAGTGGACCGCCCATGGGCGTGCTGACCCTCTTTCAGGGCGGGCGAGACCAGGCCAAGGCGCCCGTCCTACTGGTGGTAGGCGTGCATCGCGAGGAGCGCGCCTTCGGCGAGGCCGTGGCCGCCGAGCTGCCGGCGGGACAGTTCGACCTGTTGCGCATCGAGCACGGCCTATCCGGCCGCCGCCCCGGCCCGGGTGAGCGCGATCTCTACCGGCAGCGTCACCGTGCGCTTTACGCGCAGATTGTCGAGCACATCAAGCCTGCCCATCGGCTGGTGGTGGACCTACACACCGGCTTCGACGAGGCTGGTCCCTGCGCCGATGTGCTCTGTGCCGAGACCGGGCTGCTCGCGTGCATCCAGCGGCGCGGTCCCGTGGACATGCTCGCCGAGGAGCGGCGGGCCATGGACCTCGTTCGCGCTGTGCAACTCGTGACCGGACAGCACTCGCAAGCGGGCGCGACCGGTGCGGCGGACGCGGCGGTTGGCAGACAGCCGCCGCCACCCGGCACAGCCTGGCCGCGGGTCAGGCCCGATATTCCGGATGCGGTCTGCTGCGCCGACCGTCACCTCTACATCGGTCTCGAGATCTACTTGCCGGACGCAGAAAACGACAGTGGCAACGCAGTCGGCTTCGGCGCAGCAGTGGTGCGCGCCGCGGTCCGATGTGGGCAGGGGCTCCTGGCGGCGCGGGAGCCGGCTGCTGGGCGTTGAAAGACAACCCGGCCCAGCAGCGCTGGCGCCCAGAGGCCTGGCACAGGGGGATCATTTCGGCCAAGCAACTGACTGCTCATTGAAACTACGAAATACGCGAAACACGCGAAAGTCGCTGGTTGACGACCCCTTGCGGCTCGTTCTTCGGGCAGTGGCCAAAGTTGATTTGAAGGCTCTGCTCCCTGGACAGGATTGTCCGGGTCATCACTTGCGTGCCTTTCGCGTGTTTCGTAGTTCTTCATCGCCCCAAAGCGCCACCCTCGAACGACAGCGTACATGATCCCAATAAGAGCAGTTGACCGCTTCCGCGTGTTTGCAAGTGTCTGTTCCGGTCGCGATCCAGGCGCGTTCTTCGCGTCACCCACTGGGTGAACCGCGCTACGGCCGCCCAATGACATCCACTGGGGCACGCCCCGCGGGACGCCTGGCCTCTGACAACGCCTCGCAATAGACTGACTATTCCTCGTCGTTGTGCCTCGCCAGACTGCCTGATCCCAACGACTGGGCGGGACACACCCTGACGACCGTCCAACTGCTCTTGTTAGGTGCTCGTCCCTGACGTATGTGCAGCGAGTAGCGCGCGGAGCCGTTGGCGGCCCGTTCGGATCGGTCTCGGTCATCGCCGCGCTGGGATTCGGTCCGCGAGGCACCCGGCTATGTCGTCGCCCATTGCACATCCACTGACGCAGGCGTGAGCGCCTGGCGCGCGTCAACGACCCGGAATCGCTTGCGGCGCGTCGGACTGACTGCTGTCCACGCGCCCGGGCAAGGCATGCGGAGAAGGCCTCTGGGCCAGGGGTCTATAGTCGTTGCGGACCGGCCCCGTGTAGATCTGCCGCGGGCGCGCAATGCGGGCACCTTCGGTCTGCCGCTGCTCCCACCAGTGGGCGATCCACCCCGGCATCCGGCCGATGGCGAAGATGACGGTAAACATATTGGTGGGTATGCCGATGGCGCGCAGGATGATGCCGCTGTAGAAGTCTACGTTCGGGTAGAGCTTCCGCTCCACGAAGTACGGGTCCGACAGGGCGATCTCCTCCAGCTTCCGGGCTATGTCGAGCAGTGGGTCCGCCTGGTCCATCGTGGCCAGGAGCCGCTCGGCCACCGCGCCAAGCAGCTTGGCCCGGGGGTCGAAGTTCTTATAGACCCGATGGCCGAAGCCCATCAGACGCACCTTGCTGTCCTTGTCCTTGGCCAGCGCCACGTACTCCTCGGGTGTGATGCGGCCGCGGTGGATGGCTTCCAGCATGCCAAGCACCTCCACGTTCGCCCCGCCATGCAGGGGACCCCAGAGGGCGCACACCCCGGCGGCACAGGAGGCAAACAGGTTGGCCTGGCTTGAGCCCACCATGCGCACGGTGGAGGTGGAACAGTTCTGCTCGTGATCCGCGTGGAGGATCAGCACCAGGTTGAGGGCGTCGCGCACCGCTTCCTCGCAGATGGATTGCTGGTACGGCTGCGAGAACATCATGTGCAGAAAGTTGGACACGTAGCGCAGCTTCGGGTCCGGATAGATGTAGGGCCGACCGAGGGAATGGCGGTAGGCATAAGCGGCGATGGTGCGCACCTTGCTGATCAGGCGCGCCGCGGCCAGGCGGAAGTGCTCCTCGTCCTCCAGCTCCAACAATTCCGGGTGGAAGCAAGACAGGGCGTTAATCATGGCTGAGAGGATCGCCATGGGCGGCGCGGCCCGCGGGAAGCCCTCGAAGTGGTGCTTCATGCCTTCGTCGAGATTGGCGTGGGCGGTCAGCAGCGCAGAGAAGCCGCGTGACTCAGCCTCCGAGGGCAGGCGCCCGAAGATGAGGAGCCACGCAACCTCCACGAAATTGGGCCCGCCCGCGAACTGCTCGATGGGGATGCCCCGATAGCGCAGGATGCCCTGCTCCCCGTCGATGTAGGTAATGGCGCTCTCGCAGCTGCCGGTGTTGCCGTACGCGGGGTCGAGGGTGATATGACCGGTGCGCGCACGGAGCTCGCGGATGTCGATGGCGCGCTCGCCCTCCGTCCCGACCAGGATGGGCAGGTCGTATCGCCGATCGCCCAGAAGAAGGGTCGCCTGCTCGGCAGTTGGCTCGGCCATGGGGGTGCTCGCGTAGGGAGGATCGCCGAAGCTTATCTGCATCTGCAGGTTTCTGAAACGGCCTCGAACTCAACGACCTTGAACGGCTTGCTGCGCCACCGATAGCGGGTTCCAGCCTGGCGAACATGGGCGCGAGATCTCTCCTCGGCCGGCTGCGCATGCGATTGGTGCCTTGCCAATACGAATACTTCGCAATAATATTACTGCGGTTTTTGTGGATTTACACAGGTGAGCCATGATGGTCCAGCTTCTGCACCAGGTGCCCGGACGCGTCCGTTTTCGCATCAAGCCGCCCTTGAGCGGTGCGCCCGCGTCGAACCAGGCTGGCGCCGTCCACAGGCCTGCCCAGAGCCTTGCCCAGAGCCTTGCCCAGAGCACTACCCGAGGGCGGTGGGACGGAGCCGTGGGCTCGCTGCAGGCACTGGCGGACAGGCTGCGCCGCGAGCCGGGCGTCCAGACGGTGCGGGCCAATGCCGCCTGTGGGAGCCTGGTGCTGCACTATGATCCAGCACGCACTGATCCCGAGCGGTTACGCGCCGCCGTGTCCTCGGCGTTGCTGTCTCCGGTGGCTGGACGCAGATGGCCGCCGCTGCTTGCGGGCGGGTTGCCGCCTAGTCCGGCCAACGGCCGCGCACCGACGGCGATCACAGATCGCCGTGCTCCGCAGCAATGCACCGGCGCCCGCTGCCGCTTGTGTCGGCTGCAAGTTCGGCTCGCGCGCTGGCTGCTGCGCTCAACCCTGCAGTGCTGGTGGCTGGATTGGCGGGGGGCTGAGCTCAGGCGGGCACGGACGCGTCCAACACCCTGGGCTGCCGCGAGCGGCTGGGGTGCCGGCGCTGGTCGGTTGCGCGCCGTTCGTCCAGGGTCGCAGCCGAGCGACTGGTCTTCCGAGCCGCTGCTCGCGCGGCTGCGCCGTCGCTTCGGGGGCGAATCGGGGCATCCGGTTGCGGTCGTGTCCGCTTAGGGCGAGAGCGATTTGCTCGGACATTTTGGCAACCGCGGAGAACGCCAATCAAGCTGCGTTTCATGAGGGCAGCGCCGGGTCACAAGGGCAGCGCCGCGGCGGACATCTTTCTCCAATCATCCTGTGACCGGCCGCCATAGGCAGGAGCGATCAGCGGCAAGCAATCGCATGATTGGACGTTGGGGATCGGTTGGCAGTAGCCTGGAGCTCGAACGTAACCACTCATAAGACGATTGGAGGTCAAAATGGGACAAGACGTCAATTCAACGGCCGGCAAGTGCCCTGTGATGCATGGCGCGCATACCGCAGCGGCGTCCTCAAACATGGACTGGTGGCCGAAGGCGCTCAATCTCGACATCCTGCATCAGCACGATCAGAAGACCAATCCAATGGGGACGGACTTCGACTATCGTGCAGCGGTGTCAAGCCTCGACTTCGATGCGCTGAAGCAGGACCTCATGGCCCTCATGACCGACAGCCAGGACTGGTGGCCGGCGGACTGGGGCCACTACGGCGGTTTGATGATCCGTATGGCCTGGCATGCCGCCGGCAGTTATCGCATCGCTGACGGCCGCGGCGGCGCCGGCACCGGCAATCAGCGCTTCGCTCCCATCAATAGCTGGCCTGACAACGTCAACCTCGACAAGGCGCGTCGCCTCCTTTGGCCCATCAAGAAGAAGTACGGCAACAAGCTCAGCTGGGCCGACCTGATCATTCTCGCCGGCAACGTCGCCTATGAGTCCATGGGGCTCAAGACCTTCGGCTTCGCCTTCGGCCGGGAAGACATTTGGCATCCGGAAAAGGACACCTACTGGGGCTCTGAGACGGAATGGCTGGCCCCAAGCGACAACCCCAGCAGCCGCTACTCCGGGGAGCGAGACCTCGATAACCCCCTGGCCGCGGTGATGATGGGGCTCATTTACGTCAACCCCGAAGGCGTCGACGGCAACCCGGATCCACTGAAGACGGCGCGGGACGTGCGCGAGACCTTCGCCCGCATGGCGATGAACGACGAGGAGACCGTCGCGCTCACCGCCGGCGGCCACACGGTGGGCAAGTGCCACGGCAACGGCGACGCCGGGCTATTGGGGCCGGAGCCCGAGGCGGCGCCGGTGGAGGATCAAGGACTCGGCTGGATCAACAAGACCAAGCGCGGCATTGGCCGTGACACCGTCACCAGCGGCATCGAAGGTGCCTGGACGAGCCATCCCACCCGCTGGGACAACGGCTACTTCGCCATGCTGCTAGAGCATGACTGGGAGCTGAAGAAGAGCCCAGCCGGCGCCTGGCAGTGGCAGCCCGTCGACATCAAGGACGAAGACAGGCCCGTCGACGTTGAGGACCCGTCCATCCGCTACGACCCGATCATGACCGACGCCGACATGGCCATGAAGATGGACCCGGCGTATCGGGAGATCTCCGAGCGTTTCTATCAGGACCCTGACTACCTGTCGGAGGTCTTTGCACGCGCCTGGTTCAAGCTGATCCATCGCGACATGGGCCCGAAGACGCGCTATATCGGCCCCTGGGTACCGCAGGAAGACCTGATCTGGCAGGACCCGGTGCCGGCAGGCCGCACCGATTACGACGTCGACGCCGTCAAGGCCAAGATCGCCGCCAGCGACTTGAGCGTGAGCGACATGGTCGCCACCGCTTGGGACAGCGCGCGGACCTTCCGTGGCTCGGACCTGCGCGGCGGGGCCAATGGTGCGCGTATCCGGCTGGCCCCGCAGAAGGACTGGGAAGGCAATGAGCCTGCGCGTCTCGGCAAGGTGCTGGACGTGCTCGAGGGCATCGCCGCGGACACCGGCGCCAGTGTTGCCGACGTCATCGTGCTTGCCGGCTCTGTCGGTATCGAGCAGGCGGCCAAGGCCGCCGGCGTGGACGTGAGCGTGCCCTTTGCGCCCGGTCGCGGCGACGCAACCGACGCGATGACCGACGCCGAGTCCTTCGACCCGTTGGAGCCCGTCCATGACGGTTACCGCAACTGGCTGAAGCAGGACTATGCCGTCAGTGCCGAGGAGCTGATGCTCGACCGCACGCAGCTAATGGGTCTGACCGCCCCTGAGATGACCGTGCTGGTCGGCGGCATGCGCGTGCTCGGCACCAACCACGGCGGCACCAAGCATGGTGTGCTCACCGACCGCGAAGGCGTGCTGACGAACGACTTCTTCGTCAACCTCACGGACATGGCCAACGTCTGGGAGCCGGTCGGCAACGACCTTTATGAGATCCGTGACCGCAAGACGGGTGCGGTGAAGTGGACGGCGACCCGGGTCGATCTCGTGTTCGGGTCTAACGCGATCCTGCGGGCCTATGCGGAGGTCTATGCGCAGGATGACAGCATGGAGAAGTTCGTCAACGACTTCGTGAGCGCATGGACCAAGGTGATGAACGCCGACCGCTTCGACCTGGCCTAGTAGGGCGCCGATGCACCGGCCTTCCCGATCCGGGGCAGGATGCCCCGCCAGCCACGAGGCCGCCTGCCCAGCACCCAAGGGCCTGCTTAGCGCTACACCGTCTCCGTCAGGTGATCGAGGGCCTTGACGGGCGCCGCGCGGGCGCTTGCCAGGGTCTCGGTGTCCAGCGACACGCCCCTGAGGGCGTTCAACAGCACGCCGATGGTGGCGCCGTTGTGCAGGAGCGCGCTTGCCACCGGCGACAGCCAGCCCAGTACAGCACCGGCGAGGATGCCGGTATTGACGGTGGCGGTGACGGTGAAGTTGCCGCGGATCAGGCGCAGGGTCTTGGCTGCAAGCTCACGGGCGTCGGCGATGGCGCCCAGCCGGTCGTCCATCAGTACGATGTCGGCGGTGGCCCGCGCAATGTCCGCCCCCCGCGGCATGGCAATGCCGACGTCCGCGACGCCGAGCGCCGGGCCATCATTGACGCCGTCGCCGACGAAGGCGACCTTGGCACCGTCGGCCTGGAGGGCCTCGACGATGCTCGCCTTAGCCTCCGGGGGCATCTCGGCATGGACTTCGTCGAGGCCCAGCTCCCGGGCCAGGGCCTCCGCCTTCTGCCGGCGGTCGCCCGTGATCATCACTAGTCGCTGCACGCCAAGGCTGCGCAGGCGTGCGAGGGTGTCTGCGGCATCGGGGCGCAGCGTGTCCCGCAGGGCAATGAGGCCGACGGGGCCGTCCGCGTTGCCGACGTACAGCAGGATCTTGCCCTGGTCCTGGAAGGCCTCGATGAGCCCTGTGTGGTCGGCGAAGTCGAGGCCCATGTGCTCTTCGAGATAGTGGCGGCTGCCGACGACGATGCTCCCACCGGTCACCTCGGCGCTCAGGCCATGGGCGACCATGTAGTCCACCTCGCCGTGGGAGATGTGCTGGAGGTCGCGCTCGCG
This sequence comes from uncultured Thiohalocapsa sp., assembly GCA_964524185.1. Classification (GTDB taxonomy): domain Bacteria; phylum Pseudomonadota; class Gammaproteobacteria; order Chromatiales; family Chromatiaceae; genus Thiohalocapsa. The sequence goes on from CAZGCI010000009.1 coordinate 43,752, forward strand.
CGCGGCCTCCACCACGGCCTCTGCCACCGGGTGGCTGGCATGCTCTTCGACGGAGGCGACCAGGGCCAGTAGCGCCTCTTCCGTGCAGCCGCCGGCGCTTTGGAAGACATGCACATCGGTGACGATGAGATCGCTGTGGGTGAGCGTGCCGGTCTTGTCGAAGACGACGGTGTCCACGAGGGCCAGTTGCTCGATGGCCTCGCCGCCCTTCATCAACACGCCGTGCGCGGCGGCCTGATGCATGCCGGACTTGAAGGCAACGGGTGTGCCCAGCTTGAGCGCGCAGGAGTAATCCACCAGAAAGACCGACTGTAGCCGCGTCAGGTCGCGCGTGAGGGCATAGACCGCGGCCCCGGTGCCCAGGGTGAGATAGACGCGCTTGTCGGCCAGCTCATCGGCGAAGCGCTGGGTGTCGGCACTGCGGCTTAGGGATTCTTGGATGAAGCGAGCCACCCGCGCCGTGGTGGTGTCGTCGCCGACGCGCGTAGCGGCGACCCGCAGGCGTCCCTCCACCAACACGGAACCGGCGATGACCCGTGCCGGCGCCTCCTTGCGCACCGGCAAGTCCTCTCCGGTGACGGTGGACTGGTTCACCAGCGCTGCACCGCTTTCGACGTTGCCATCCACGGGCACGGTCTCGCCCGGGCCAATGACCACGGTCTCGCCAACGCAGACCTCATCGCCGGCGATCTGCACCAGCACGCCGTCACGCTCCACCCAAGCCATGGTCGGGTCCGGGCGCAGCAACCGGCGCAGCAATCGGTCGGACTGGCGCGCGGTGCGATGCTCCAGGTACTCGCCCAGGTGCAGCAGTAGGTCGGTGACGTTAGCGGTGTATGGTTTCCCACTGCCGGCGGCGAGGCCTACGGCGATGGCGTCCAGCACCTCCACCTTGATGCCACGGTGGATGAGCGTGTCCACGCCCTTGACCAACGTGGAGCCAACGCTCACTAGGGTCAGCATGACCTGCATCGGCGGGGTCAGAAAGGGTAGCGCCGCCAAGGTCAGCAGGGTGGTGATCATGGGCGCCACCTCCGCCTCGCGGACGCCCTCCGGGGCGAGCCCGGCCATGGCGTCGGGCGTAAAGGACTCTAGCCGGTGCAACAGGGCTTCGCGCGCACCGCTGCCGCCCGTGTACCTGAGGATCAGGGTGTGTGCAGCGGGGTTGGTCCGGGCCTCCAGCACAGGGGCAGCGGCGTCCATCCAGGCCTCGAGCCAGCCCGGCTCGCATGCTGGCTCACCCATGCGGGGGATACGCAGCCGCAGGCGTCCGGGCACCTCGTGGACGATGCGGAAGTCGGTCAGGGGCATGGCTTCGCGAAGCGGGACGTTAGACTGAGGTGGGACGTGCAAGCCAAGCAGCGCAAGGGTCGCCGATGCGATGGCGGGTTGCGGCCGGCGAGGGCCAAGATCCTAGCGAGGCGATGCCTCAGACCGACGAGCGACGCGGGCGCCGGCACGCCAGCGGTTCGTTCACTGGCCAGGGCCGAGGGCCAAGGCGGGGACGCCCAGTCCTGGCATCAGCGGTTGCGCCTCGGCCTTCCGCCCTTCCCCCTAGGCCCCTTTGCCGACATGCAACGCTTCAACCTAGGAACGGTAGTTGAACGGTCCCCAGGGTGCGTCCCGCGGGGTGTCCAGCAAGGCACAACGAGGCGGAATAGCTGACCTATTCCAACGAGTTGTAACGCAGCTGGGCGCCGCGCGGGGCGCGCCATGGGGCCCGTAGCCGCTCTCACCCGGAAGGTGCGCTTTCAGTCGACACGCGTTTTCAATGTGCGCAAACACTTATCGCTGCGAGGAAGTGGTCAACTGCCGTTTCTAGGTTCAATCATCGCGATCGGTGGCGGCGGCCTGCAGCTCCGCCTCGGCATCGCGGAAGCGCTCCTTGGCCTCTTCCAGGCCGCCCTGCACCGTGGTCCAGACCTTGACGGCGCCCTTGATGACGGTGCGCTGCACCTCTTCGTTGGTGAGCAGGTAGGTGGCGGCGGCGCCGATCAGGAGACCGCGCAGGAAGCGGTCGTTGGCGAAGTTGAAGAAGGGCTGTGCCGTTTGCGTCTGTTGGCTGGTCGGCGTGTGGTAGGCCGCGGGCGCCTGCATCATGCCCAGTGCAGCGGGGTAGGGCGCAGCTGGGGCTGCCATTCCCGCGCCGCTGTGAATAGCGCCACTCGGCAGGGCGCCGGGCTGGGGCATGTAGGCCGCATGCGGCATCTGCTGCGAGAAAGCCTGCGGCTGGGCGGCGGCCGCGGTCATGCCGGCATAGCGCGGCGCCTGAGGATCGTACTGGCTGCTCATGTCGGTGTGTCCTTGTGCTGATGCGGATGGCGTGGCTCGGGGCTGCTGTGAAAGGGGCTCTCGGCGGCGGGCCGATCAGGTTGCATCGGCAGCGGCGAGGGCGCTGTCCGGCACAGACTCCGCCGTGAGTGCATAGGCGACGGCGGTGCCGGTCGCAAGGGTGGCGGCGAGCGACAAAAGTCCCGGGCTGAAGCGGGACGCCACGAGCGTTGCCGCCGCGGTGGCAACGCCGGCGACGGCACCGCCGCGCAGCGTCTCGAGTGCAGCCGTGCGGCCATCGATCTCACCGGCTTGGAGGCGATGCAGGCTGGCGGCACCGGCGCCGCATAGGCCGACAACCGCGCCGAGCTTGCCGAGCTCCACCACGTTGGCGAAGGGGCTGGTGGTGGCGCTCGGTCGTGCGCCGCTGCCGATGCCGGAGCCAGCGTAGCCGAGCGTGCTGCTCGGATAGGGCGCTGAAGGATGCGCGTTTGTGTACTCGGGCTGCGGCTGCTGAGTGCCGAAGCCGACGGGGTAGACGTAATAGCTCATGACGGGGTCTCGCTTGGGATGGTCTCAGTGCTTGCCTCGGCAGCCGAAGCCGTTGGCGCCGACGGGCTCTGGCTGCGGGCGCGATGCTTCATCAGGCCGCGGGTAAGCAGCACGAGTGCGGCGCCGACCACCAGCCCGCCGATGCCCTCCGCGAGGTTTTTGGCGACGCCGTGACGTTGTCGCTGCATGCCATGATCGGACATGGCCTCACTCCGGCTCGAGGCTGCGCTGCAGGCCGTACATCACAGCCGCGCCGGTGGCGAACAGCACGGCGAGCCGGGTGACGCCGTGGCTGGAGACGGCAGTGGCCACCGCACCTGCGACGGCGGTGGCTGCCGCACTCGCCGCCGCGGCGCGGCCGACGTCGGCCAGTGCCGCTGGTGCGCTCAGCTCCTGGCGCTGCAGCAGCCGCAGATTCGCACCGGCCGCGGCAGCACCGCCCACCACGGCACCGAGGGCCGCGAGGCCAAGCAGATTGGCGCAGGTATCCCCGCCCGCGTGCGGGATAGGGGCCGGGTACATGTTCAGATCGTCATCACTCACGGTGTTGGGTCTCAGTGAGGCTGTGATACACGCGCCGATGTCGCGACGTCTGCAACGGGCTCACCCGGCGCGGCGCGGGGTCTTCGCAACGTCGGCGGACACGGCCGCGGATCTTCGCGTTAGAGTGGGGCCTGCTGCGCAGCCGATTATGACTTGGTCTTGTCGGTGGCCCCGGCAGCCGTCTGCTTCAGCTTGTCGGCGCCGGATTGGACGGCCTCCTTGGCTTTGGCACCAGTCTTGAAGAGGACATCCTGCACGCTTTCGTTGGTGAGGAGCAGCACCGCGGCAGCGCCCACCAGCGCGCCTTTCCAGAATTCTGAGTCCTCGAGATTCAGCAGACGGCCCACGCTGGCGAGTCCGTTGCCGCCGTTGGCCAGCTCGTCGATCAGCTCCGACATGCCCGCCTGGCGGCCCGCACCGGCGGCGCCTGAGTGATGCGCGCCGACAGGGGGCGCCGCATAGGGGGCCGCGCCCATGCCGGCGGGAGCGCCCTGCATGGGCTGATATGGCCCGGGCTGCACAGCACCGTAGACCACGTAGGGCGCATAGGGAACCGCACCGGCCATGCCATGCGAATAGGCGGGCTGCCCATAGGGCATCGGCGCTGTCCACTGCATGGGTGGCTGCATCGCCTGTTGGGCGTTGGGGTCGTAGGCCCCGTAGTAGGCGCCGTGATAAGCCGGCGGATAGCCTGCACCGCTCCCCATTGCGCCACCGCCATAGGGGGTCGTTGCTTGCGCTGCCCCGTCCGCGGCCCCGGCGTACATCGGCCCGGCCGCTTGCTGATTGGCGACATTGGGTTGGCCGCCGCCGGCGTACGCATAGGCCCCGGGTGACCCCGCCGGGGCGCCCGAGTAGCCGGGCCCGCCAGCCGCCTCTTGGCCGGCCTGTGGTTGGCCAGGCGCTTGGGGCTGCGCGCCTTGAGACTTGTCACTCATCCTGTGTCTCCGATGGTTTGCTTGGGGAACGGCCGTTGCGATGTGCGCTGCTCGCCGGCGCCAATCCAACGCGGAGGCTAAGGGATCAGCGTAAAGAATGCAAAGCGTTGTTGTTTGCGTTCTTGATCCTAAGCAACCGGCGGATGCCTGTGCTGGTTGTCCTAGCGACGTGCTGCCTCAGGCCGACGAGCGGCCGGGTCGGCGGCACGGCAACACGTGGCTCACTGGCCAGGGCGCATTGGGCCTAGATTGCTTGAGCGCACCAGATGGTTGCAGAGGCGTCAAATGTCCCACGCGGCCTCGTGTGCCAGGCGCCGGCGCGGGAAAAGGGCCGAGGGCCGAGGGCCGGGGCGCAACCGCTGATGCCAGGACTGCGCGTCGCCGCTTGGCCCTCGGCCCTGACCCTCGCCGGCGCCTGATTGCCCGCGCGCGTCTGCGCAGACTGCAGCTGTGGATGGGCCGGTTGCGATGTCGGCGGCCCCGCTCGGTGCGCCCCAGAGCAGCAGCGCCAGAATCGCCGCGGTGCTAAGGACCGCAGGCAGCAGTGTGCCAGTGGCTTGCGCCGACCGGATGCCGGCGCGTCGCTGGGGCGGCAGCGGGGCTGCAGGGGCGTGCCAGGGCCCTGTCGCCCCCGGGGCAGCTCGGGCGGGATCTCCGGCCGCCGGGTTGCGGTGGGGCTTGGCGTTCGTGCTCGGCGGGCACCGCCGGTCGCCTGCGGCCTCTGACCCGGCGAGCCGTTCACACTCCGCAAGGGCCGCGGCGAGCTGCGCGCGCAGCCGCTCGATTGTGCGTTCGGCCGTCATCCGGCGTTGGGCCTCGGCGTCGCACTGGGCCTCCAATGCGCCCACTTGCTCCCAGAGATCCCGCAATGCATTGCCGGCCTCAAGGTCGTGGATGCGCGCGCGGGCCTCCTGTAGTGCGCGCTCGGTATCGGCCAGCGCGGCGGCGCCTTGACGCGTCACCGAAATCGCAACTGCCCTTGGGCCGGGCTCGGGCATGCGCATGCTCGGCTCCGTCGCCGCAGGCGCCGCCGGGCTGTTACGGCTCTGCTGGTGGGGGCGGGGTTGAACGGCGGTTGCAGGCGCGTTGCCGTGTATCAGGGACATGCCGGTCACCTCCATTACAGGATTGCAGGGACGCGGCTGGCCGGGCGTGCGATGGAGTGCAGGCGACCGGCTGGCGACGTGACTCGATCAATTGACGCCGTACAGTCCCAAGGACTCACGGGATCAGCACGAGATGAGGGGGCGCGTCACGTATTCGGCGGCCGCGCCGTGCTCGGTCTCGGCAGGGCCGCGGGCAGGGGAGTACGCGCTGTGGCTTGAGCGCGAGGCCGGCCCCCGGCCCTGACGAGAGACAACCCGCTGTCGTCGTGACGCGCCGGTCGTTCGTGGGCCTGGAGCGCCGTCTCGTTTGACACCCTCAGGCGCTAAAATAAGAACGATTCGTATTAACTTCAAGTGCACGCAAGTGCGCGGCCGATGACCGGTGCGAGGCGCTGCCGTCATTTCGGCAGCGCCGGCACATCGCGGGTCGATGCAGCCGTTACGCTACTCGGCGCACTGTCGTTGCGTCCACTTCCGCGGCGAGTTCGCGGATCGAACAACCTAGCCCCGGATGCTGCAGATCATTGACCAGGTCGAGCAGCGGGATAAGCACAAACGCGCGGCCACGGATGCGCGGATGGGGCACCCTCAGTCCCGGTGCGTCGATCACGAGATCGTCGTAGAAGAGCAGGTCGATATCGATCAGATGCGGTCCCGAGGCGCCGCCTCCGACTCGACCCAGTGTGCGCTCCAGACCCTTGAGCAGGGGCAGCAGCGCTGGTGCTGTTAGGGTGGTTTCGCCGCGCAGGCAGAGGTTGTAGAAATCGGGCTGATCGCTCGGCCCCCAGGGGGCCGTTTCGTAGATCGGGGAGAGAACCAGTCCATCCAGCAACTCACCGAGGCAAGTAACGGCGCGTGCGAGATTGCCGGCCCGGTCACCCAGATTGGTGCCCAGGCTCAGATAGACGGTCCCCATGATGTATTGCTTCGGCTGCGGAAAAAGGCTCGGCTGCGACCGGCGTGGGGTCAGTCGGACATTGCCGGTGTTGGCGGCAGGACATCTGCCGCGTTGCATGTCGTCCTCAGGACGTCGATTGAGGCCTGGCGCGCGTCCAATCTGGCGCTCGCCCGGGCTGCTCAAGCGACCGTTGCGCGCAGCGTCCTCGCGACGCTGACCATCTGGGTCAGCGCTGGGATGACCTCGTTCCACTGCCGCGTCTTGAGCCCGCAGTCGGGGTTAACCCACAGCCGCTCGCCGGGAATTCGCTCGGCGGCCTTGCGCATCAAGTCCACCATGTGTGCCTCGCTGGGGATGTTCGGCGAGTGGATGTCATAGACGCCGGGGCCGATCTCGTTCGGGTATTTGAAATCATCGAAGGCATCGAGCAGCTCCATGTCCGAGCGCGACGTCTCGATGGTGATGACGTCGGCGTCCATGTCCGCGATGGAGGCAATGATGTCGTTGAACTCCGAATAGCACATGTGAGTATGGATCTGGGTCGCATCCGCCACGCCGTTGGCCGTGATGCGAAAGCACTCAACGGCCCAGTCGAGGTAAGCCTGCCACTGCGAGCGGCGCAACGGCAGGCCCTCGCGCAGCGCCGCCTCGTCGATCTGAATCACCCGCACACCGGCGCGCTCCAGGTCGAGCACTTCCTCGCGCATCGCCAGTGCCAACTGCCGGCAACTGGCCGCGCGCGGCTGGTCGTCGCGCACGAAGGACCAATTGAGGATGGTCACCGGCCCTGTGAGCATGCCCTTCATCGGCCTGTCGGTCAGGGACTGGGAGTAGGTGATCCAGTCCACCGTCATGGCCTTCGGGCGGCTGATGTCGCCGAAGAGAATCGGCGGCTTGACGCAGCGCGAACCGTACGACTGGACCCAGCCGAACTGGCTGAAGGCGTAGCCGTCGAGCTGTTCGCCGAAGTACTCCACCATGTCGTTGCGCTCGGGCTCGCCATGCACCAGGACGTCGAGGCCCAGTGCCTCCTGCTTGCGCACGCAACGCGCGATCTCCCCGCGCATGAACTCGGTGTAGGCCGCCTCGTCGATCTCGCCTGCCTTGAACTGACGACGCGCCCGGCGGATCTCCGGCGTCTGCGGGAAGGAGCCGATCGTGGTGGTGGGGAATCTCGGCAGCGCCAGCGCCTCGGCCTGTCTGGCCGCGCGCTCGGTATACGGGCTCTGACGCGCGTCGAGGCGGGCGTCGACCCTGGCCATCGCGGCCTGAACCTGCGGGTTGTTGACGCGCGGCGAGCGCAGGCGCGCCTCGATGGCGGCGCCATTGGCCTCAAGCTCCGCTGCGACAGCGTCGCGCCCCTGATTCAACGCCGTCGCCAGGATGCAGAGCTCCGCGAGCTTCTGCTTGGCGAAGGCGAGCCAGGACTTGATCTCGGCGTCGAGCTGATTCTCGCTGTCCAGGTCCACCGGCACGTGCAGCAGGGAGCAGGACGGCGCGATCCAGAGCCGGTCGCCGAGCTGCGCGTGAATCGGCTCCAGCCAGTCGAGCACAGCATTCATGTCGGTCTTCCAAATGTTGCGCCCGTCAATGACGCCGAGCGAGAGCACCTTGTTGGCGGGCAGCAGGTTCAAAAGCGGCACCAGGTCATCGCGCCCGCGGATCGCATCTAGGTGCAGGCCTGCCACGGGTAGATTCGCCGCCAGGTAGCGCTGCTCCTGGAGCTCGCCGAAATAGGTCGCCAGCAGCAGATTGACCGGGGCGCCCTTGAGACTGTGATAGGCGCTCTCGAAGGCATTCCGCCAACGCGCGTCGAGCTCGGTGACCAGGATGGGCTCGTCGACCTGCACCCAGTCTGCGCCCTCTGTGGCGAGGGCCTGGAGCAGCTCGGCATAGACGGGCAGCAGGCGCTCCAGCAGATCGAGCCGGTCGCCATCGTCCTTGCGCTTGGCGAGCGCGAGATAGGTCAGCGGGCCGATGATGACCGGTTTGGGGCGAACGCCCTGCGCCTTGGCCTCGGCCAGCTGCTCCACCAGACGTGACGCATCAAGCTGGAAGGTGGTGTCTGCCGTGAATTCCGGGACGATGTAGTGGTAGTTGGTGTCGAGCCACTTGGTCATCTCACCCGCGGCGACGCCGCACCCGCAGCCATGGTCGTCGCCGGCATGGCCCGCCTCGGCCACCGGGGCCGAGCGCCCGCGGGCCACGCGGAAATAGTTGTCGAGCGGATCGCCCTCGAAGCTGCGCACGCGCTCGGGCAAGTTGCCCAGCGTGAAGCTTATGTCCAGCATCTGATCATAAAAGGAGAAATCACCCACCGGCACCAGGTCGAGATCGGCCTGCTGCTGCCAATGCCGTGCGCGCAGCTGGGCGCCGACGGCCTGAAGGTCCTCCCGCGAGGACTGACCCTTCCAGTAGGACTCCAGTGCGAATTTGAGCTCCCGCTTGGCGCCGATGCGGGGAAAGCCGAGATTGTGAGTAACGGTCATGTCGATGGCCTTGTTAGGTGGTCCAGTGCCTCATTCTTGTCTCCTCGCGTCATGAACAGAAATGGTACTTTCTCATCAACCTATGAAAGAAAATCATATGCGGACGACGCCATGACCCAACTGGAGCGAGCCCACCTTGCGATTTTGCGGGCGGTGGACCAATGCGGCTCGCTGACCGCTGCCGCCGAACAGCTGCACCTGACCCAGTCGGCCCTGAGCCATGCGGTGCGCAAGCTGGAGGAGCACCTCGGCGTGGCGCTCTGGAGCCGGGAGGGCCGCCGCCTGCGGCCGACCCAGGCGGGCGAGTACTTACTCTCGGTGGCCAATCGCCTGCTGCCGCAGCTCGCTCACGCCGAGGAACACCTGCGGCAGTTCGCGCAGGGCACGCGTGGCGCACTGCGCATCGGCATCGAGTGCCACCCCTGCTACGCCTGGCTGTTGAAGGTGGTCTCGCCTTACCTCGCCGCATGGCCGGACGTGGACGTGGATGTCAAGCGGGAGTTCCAGTTCGGCGGCATCGGCGCGCTCTTTGGCCATGAGATCGACCTGCTCGTGACGCCCGATCCGCTCTTCAAGACGGGACTCGCCTTCGAGCCAGTGCTCGACTATGAGCAAGTGCTTGTGGTTGGCCCGCAGCATCGCCTGCGCGGCGCCCCCGCGGTGGAACCGGAGCAGCTGGCTGATGAGACACTGATCACCTATCCCGTCGCCGTCGACCGGCTCGATATCTACACGCGGTTCCTGCTGCCGGCCGGCATCCGGCCGAAACGTCACAAGCCCATTGAGACTACAGACATCATGCTGCTGATGGTCGCCAGCGGACGTGGTGTCGCAGCATTGCCGCGCTGGCTGGTGGAGGAGTATGCCGGCAAGCTCGATCTCACGGCGGTGCGGCTCGGCACGCGGGGCATTGCCAAGCAGATCTTCGTCGGCATCCGCGAGCGCGAGCGCGACATCGATTACCTGCGCGCCTTCGTCGAGGTCGCGCGCGCGCACCGCGACGCGGCAGGATGCACCATATGAACGCCACTGCCGGTATCGAGGGCGCGCATTGGGATCAACTGCAGGACACGGGCTCGGCGGCGTCCTCCGTCGACTGGAAATCCGATGGGAGACCCAGACCGCTTGATCGCCCCAGATGTTTGCAGATGCGTCAAATTTCCCCCGCGGCGTCGTATACCGGTCGCCGGTAGGGGCAAAAGGGCCGAGGGCCGAGGCGCAACCGGTAACGCCATGACTGTGCGTCCACGCCGTCGCCTTCGGCCCTTGACGCTGGCCAGTGAACGACCTGCTAGCGTGCCGGCGCCCTCGTCGCTCCTCGGTCTGGGCATCGCCTCGTTAGACGTAGCTATGACCGGGCTCAAGCGATCGAGCTTGAAGGCCCTTGATGTCGCGGTGCTGTCGAGCCTATTCTGTAAGTGAGAATGATTCGTATCAATATGCGCCACGCCAGCCGTAGGTGACGCCGAGCCTGACCCGATCCAAACCGGGGTAGGGTCCATCGAGTCTCAGGCAAGCCAGGTGCTTCTTCCTATCCCGCCGTCGGCGGCACCGAGACTGATGGAGCACGAGAGATGTCAATGATTACACCGAGGCCAACCCCCAGCCCCTGGGCATGCGCGCCGGCAGCGCCCGTGCGGTACGCCAGCCCGCCACAAGGGCCAGGACTGTTCACGTCTCCGTCGCGACGGCGCGGGCAAGCCCCGTGGGACGACGTCGGCACCGGGCTGCGCCTCAACGGGCATTGGCCGGAGCTGCTGTCGGATTTGGGCGTGCTGGGGCGCGTGCGGCTGGAGCTGACCAGCGCGGTCATGGCCTGGCGCGAGACGCTCAGCCTGGATGGCCTGCGGGTGGACGGGACGCTGGCGACGCTCGCGGGCGCCGATGCCTCGTTGCGCCTGCTGCTGGATCATTGCGCCGCCCTGTCCACATCGCCCGCACGCGATTCCCTGGCGCTGGAGGACGACCTCGGCCGAGCCCTGCTGCATGTGCAGCCGGCAGCCCCTGCGGAGCTGTGGCTCTGGCGCACGGTGCTCGGAGGCATCTTCGGCGGTGCCGAGCGGGTGGTGCCGCTGCGGGCATCGGCGCCGGCGCCCGCGTTGGGTGCCTTGTCGGCCCATCCGCTCGGCGTGCTGCAGTCGCGCTGCGACGATGGCGCGGCTGCGCCGGGGTTTCGGGATACGGTAGAGCTCACCGGCCAGCTCGCCTGCGATCCGGTCCGGCTGCGCAGCGAAGCGTTGGCACGCGGCCACACGGCAGTGGCCGTCGATCCGGCGCTGATTCCGTGCGCCCTGCGCTCCCTGTGCGAAGCGGCGTTGCCCTTGGTGATGACCCTGGGTGCCGATGCGTTGGTGATGCGCCGGCGGCTGGCCTTTGAGCGCTATGCGCTTGTGCAGGATCGGGTGCGGCTGACCAGCGCCGCAGCTAGCCTCGAGCTCGACGTCCTCGCCATCGACAGTGCCTGGGTGGAGGGCAGCACCGAGCGCGGCGGTGGTGGGCGGCAGCTGCGCCTATATGACGCTGACGGGCGCGCACTGGCCGTGATCGCCGCGGCGCCCACCGCCTGCAACGGTGAGCCTGCGGGCGTCGGCTATTGCGGCTGTGCCGAGCCGCGGCACTGGCGCTCACTGATGAATGCCCTCTCGAGCTAACGGCGAGGGGGCCGATCCGGGCGGCGGTCCTGCCGGCGTCAACTGATATGCACGTGTCCGGCAGCCGCTGACCCGGCCGCTCCGTCGGCCTGAGGCATCGCCTCACGCATCATCGGCGCTGCGCTGGAAGGCATCCGCAAGCTGCTTTTGGATGTTGCCGGGCACCGCCTCGTAGTGGCTGAGCTCAATGGTGTAGGCGCCCTCGCCGCCGGTGATGGACTTGAGGCGGGACTCATAGCCTTCCAGCTCCGCCAGCGGCACCTCGCCCTCAAGGACGACACGGCCGCGGCTCTTGGACTCGCTGCCCTGGATGCGTCCGCGGCGGCTGGACAGGTCACCGGCGAGATCGCCCATGTGGGTGTCCGAGGCCGTGATGCGGATCTTGACGATGGGCTCCAGAATGGCAGGCTTGGCCTTCTCGATGGCCTCCAGGAAGGCCTTCTTGCCGGCGGTGGCAAAGGCGATGTCCTTCGAGTCCACCGGGTGGGATTTGCCATCGTAGACCGCCACCCGGACGTCTTGTAGGGGATAGCCGGCGATGGCGCCCTCCGCCAGCACCTGGCGCACGCCCTTCTCGATGGAGAGGATGAACTGGTTCGGGATGCAGCCGCCGACGGTCTCATCGGCAAACTCGAATCCCGCGCCCTGCTCGCGCGGCTCGATGCGCAGATAGACCTCGCCGAACTGCCCAGCGCCGCCGGTCTGCTTCTTGTGTCGGTGATGCCCTTCGGCCTTGGCCGTGATGGTCTCGCGGTAGGGGATGCTCGGCGGCTTGGTCTCGATGTCGACATGGAACTGGTCGGACAAGCGCTGCGTCAGCACCTTGAGGTGTAGCTCGCCGAGGCCGCGCATGATGGTTTCGTTGGCGGCGGCGTTGTGCTCCACGTGAAAGCAGGGGTCTTCGGACTCGAGCTTGTGCAGGGCATCGGTCAGCTTCTGCTCGTCGCCGCGCTTGGCCACGTTGACCGCGAGGCCGAACAGCGGCACTGGACACTCCATGCTCGTGAGATGGTAGTGGTCCTCCTCGTGGGAGTCGTGCAGCACGGCGTCGAAGTGGATGTCGTCGACGCGCGTGACGGCGAGGATGTCACCGGGTACGCCCTCGGCCACTTCGTTCAGCTCGGCACCGTGCACCCGGTACAGGTGGTTAACCTTGAAGGGCTTGCGGGCATCGCCGATGAAGAGCTGGCTGTTGGTGGCGATACGCCCCTGATGGATGCGGAAGATCCCGATTTTGCCCCGGAATGGGTCATTGACGATCTTGAACACATGCGCGACGGCGTGCTTGTCCGGCTCCGGCACGACGCTGACCGGCTGCATGTTGGCGCCTTCGCCCTTCATGAAGGGCGGTGGATTGCCCTCGGCGGGGTTGGGCATCAGCCGCACCAGGATCTCCATGAGCTCCGGGATGCCGGCGCCGGTCTCGGCGCAGCAGAAGCAGATCGGCACCAGGTGTGCCTCGCGCAGGGCCTCTTCGAAGGCGTCATGCAGCTGTTCGGGCTTAAGGGCCTGACCCTGTTCCAGGTAGACCTCCATCAGCGCCTCGTCCACCTCGACCACCTGGTCGATGATCTGGCTGTGGGCGTCTGCCACCGAGGAGAAGTCTGCGCCTTCGCCCGCGGGGTTGAAGAAGCAGTCGATGACGCGCTTGCCGCCGTCCGCCGGCAGGTTGATCGGCAGGCACTCCGCACCAAAGGCTTCGCGGATCTGGGCCGTGAGCTCGCCGAGGTCCACGCCGTCTGCGTCGATGCGATTGACGACGAACATGCGGCACAGGTTGCGCTTGTCCGCCGCCTTCCACATACGCTGGGTTAGGGGCTCGATACCGTTCTCGGCGTTGACGACGATGGCGGCGGTCTCAACGGCGCTCAGCACGGCCAGTGCTCGGCCGAGAAAATCCGGGTAGCCCGGCGCATCGAGCAGATTGATGTGCTTGCCGTGGGCGCTGAAGCCGGTGATGCCGACATCGAGCGAGTGCTTCAGATCCTTCTCCATGTCGTCCCAATCGCAGACCGCGGTGCCCTTGTCTACGCTGCCCGGCGCCTTGATGGCACCGGCAGCAGCGAGCAGGGCCTCCACCAGCGTCGTCTTGCCGGCTCCGGCATGGCCGACGAGGGCGATGTTGCGGACGTCCTCCGCGTTGTATTCGGACATGGATTGACCCTTGATCGTTGAGCAGTTTCTGGGAATGGCGGGCGGCGGTGTCCAGAGCGGGATGCCGTGCGCGTCGAGTATATCGTAACCCCCTTGTCACGCGAGTTGGCCCGGCCGCGGAAATCGGCATAGGTCGTGCTTTGCGTCAAGTCGCGCCGGTGGTTATTGTGCAGGGGTCGCGCGGCGGCGGCGCAGATTCAAGGGCGACCGGGTCGCCGGCACGCCGGCGCCCGGCACACGACGCGGCGTGGAACACTTGACGCATCTGCAAACAGCAGGCGCCGCTCAGTTGCGCAGGGATCAATTGGACGAGGCTTTTTAAGAGGGGTCGCCGTCGATGTTCGACGCCATTACCTGGGTCGCGGTAGCGTTTGCTGCCGGCGTCGTCGCCACGCGGTACGGACTACCGCCGCTGGTGGGCTACTTGGTCGCGGGCTTTGCCCTGAACGTGCTCGGGGCCGAGGAGGGTCCCGTCATCGAGGCGCTATCGAAGCTCGGCGTCACGCTGCTGCTGTTCACCATCGGCCTCAAGCTCAAGCTCCGGAGCCTTGCGACACCGCACGTCTGGGGTGTGGCCTCCCTGCACATGCTGGCGACGGTCGCCCTGTTTGTGCCCTTCATACTGACCTTTGCCGGCTTGGGCCTGCCGCATCTCGCCGAGGTCGACTACGGGTCGGCCTTGGTGCTCGCCTTCGCGCTCAGCTTCTCCAGCACCGTGTTCGCCGTAAAGGTGTTGGAAGGGAAGGGCGAAATGGAGTCGCTGTACGGCACCATCGCCATCGGCATTCTGATCATGCAGGATCTGGCGGCGGTGGTGTTCCTCGCCTTCTCCGCGGGCAAGGTGCCGACCGTCTGGGCGGTGCTCCTGCTGGGGCTGTTTTGGGCGCGGCCAGCGCTGAATAGGCTGCTGGAGCGCGCGGGTCATGGCGAGCTGTTGCTGCTGTTCGGGCTCACCTTGGGCCTCGGCGGTGCCGAGGTCTTCGACCTGGTCGGGGTCAAGGGCGACCTGGGCGCGCTTCTGCTCGGGGTGATGGTCGCCTCCCACCCTAAGTCCAGCGAGCTGGCGAAGGCGTTACTCGGCCTCAAGGATCTGTTCCTCGTGGGCTTCTTTCTCAGCATCGGTCTGGCGGCCACGCCCACCTTGGACATGGTGCCGGTGGTCGCCCTGCTGCTGGTGGTTTTGCCGCTGAAGGGGTTCCTGTTCGAGCAATTGCTGCTCGCGTTTCGGCTGCGTGCACGTACGGCGCTGCTGGGCGCCTTGGCGCTCTTCAACTACAGCGAGTTCGGGCTCATCGTCGCGGCGGTGGCCGCCGCCAATGGTTGGCTGTCTGCGGACTGGCTCGCCATCATCGCCATTACCCTCGCGCTCTCATTTGTCGTGTCCTCACCGCTGAACGCCAAGTCCCACGCCATCTACGAGCTGTTCAGCAACCGCTTGCGACGCCAGGAGCGCCGGCGTCGGCTGGAAGTGGAGCAGGAGATCGACCCGGGCGATGCGAATGTCATGATCGTGGGCATGGGCCGCATCGGCGGCGGCGCCTACGATTTTCTGGTGCAGACCAGGGGGCTGCGGCCGGTGGGCATCGACGCCGACCCCGACAGTGTCAAGCGTCAGGTCGAAAACGGACGCAATGTGGTGCAGGGCTCGGCCACGGACGCAGACTTCTGGCACCGGCTGCACCTGGACGATGGCCATATCAAGTTGGTGCTGTTGGCCATGCCCCAGGCGTCGGAGAACCTCTTCGCCGTGGAGCACCTGCTGAAGGAGGGCTTCGAGGGCACCATCGGCGCCATCGCCAAGTTCCCAGACGACGAGGCAGCGCTGCGTGCGGCCGGCGTGCATCAGGTCTTCAACCTCTACGCCGAGGCCGGCGCCGGCCTGGCCCAGCACGTGTGCTCGGAGGCGACGCTCGCGATGAATGACCTCGGTGCCGGTGTGGCCCTTGGCCCCCTGGCCAGTGAACGACCCGCTGGCATGCCGGCGCCCGAGTCGCTCGTCGGTCTGAGGCATCGCCGCCCCAGGCCCTAGGCCTTTTGGGCCAGCTCCGGATTGCGACACCTACGCGGCCAGCGCCTGGGGCTCGTGCGAGAGGCAGTTCTTGGGGCAGACGCGGGAACAGGACTCGCAGCCGATGCAGTCCATGGCGTTCTTCAGGTTCATCACCATGCCGGGGGCTTCATCGAAGTCGTCGTCGAAATCGTCGTCGTCATCGAGGTCCAGTTCATCGCGGTCGACCAGCTCGAAGACGTCTCGGGGGCAGACCTTAAAGCAGCGGCCGCAGCCGATGCAGTTGTTTTGATTCAGTGCCGTCACGAAGGCGGGTGTCCATTGGACGCCGCCGCGGGTCACGCCGGTGATGGTGCTCATGCTTGACTCCACTGGGGTTAGGGGTGGTTGGCTGCCGGATCGACTCGGCGGTTTCAGGCGGCTGCCTCGGCGGCCTGCAGCTTGGCGTTGGCATCCGCCCAGGCCTGGCAGGCCTCATACGTCGCTTGGGCCACGGCGGGGATCTCCTCATAGGCCGCCGGCAGGCGGTCCTCCACCAGGTCGTGCAGCTCACTGGCACGCTCGCTGGCGATGCGCTTGGCCTTCTTGACGGCCTTTTCCAGGGCTTTCAGGTCTTCTTCGGTCATGGTTCGCTTCAGACTGCAGACTAGGAATCAGGGGCTAGGGGCTAGGAACGGGTTGCTTGATGGCGACCGCGTCACTGGAGGTGCCCGCTGCGGTTTCGCTAAAGGCCGGCCACGTCCGAGTGCTCCCCGACGAGTGTTAGCGCCACGGACAGGACCTTGTCGGCCTCGTCCTTCATCTTGCTGAGGCTCGGGAAGCCGAATCGATGGACGTCGCGTAGGGATCGGTCCAGCACGACGAGCTTGCCGACGGTGATGAGCACGCGGCCGAAGCCTTCGTGGCTCAGGTTCACCAACGGGGAGGCCATGCGGCCGCACTCCTGTTCGATGAGCGCCGAGATCGCGTTGTAGAAGACCTTGATTCGGGCGACGACGACCTCGTCGGGGTCGCCGATGATGGGCAGCTCACGCTTCTCCTCCTTGGTGAGCACAAAGGGCTCGAGGATCTCCGCCGGGGACTTGTTGTCGGTGTCTCCGTAGGCGTCGATGGCGCGCATTTGGCGCACCATCTCCACGCCAAAGTCGGTGGCGAGCACCGGGTCGTCTGCTGCGATCTTGGGGGTAATGGTCGTAGTCATGGTCGATGCATGTCGGTTGAGGAAAACGGATGGATTAGGGGTGACGCGGTACCAGCCTCACAGCCCTGCGCGGACGGGGCGTCTGCGGCCGTGCTTCGGACTGCGTGGGTGGTCCTTGCGGCGAGTCATCAACCCGCCACCGTGGGATGCGGCGGACTAATGGCCACAGAGACAGGGGTGGTGGCGCGGCGCAGCAGCACCGGCCGAAAGCGCGCTCGCGCGCCGCTGCCACCGGTGATGAGCCCGGCGAGCCAAAGTCCAGCCAGGAGTCCACCGAGCCCGCTCGCGGCTCCGGCGACGTCGCCGAAACCGGCCGCTTCGGCGCCGCCGGCGGCTGCAACCAGCGCAAGCACCGGCAGCAGGTAGGCCGCCAGGGAGGCGCGCACCAACAGGCGACTGCGAATGCCGATGACCACCCGCTCGCCGGTGCCGAGGCCGAGGTGATCGACGACCCGCAGCCGCGTCGCGCTTCCGTTGCCCAACAGCTTGGCGACGGTCGCCGTCCCGCAGGTATTGCCGTGGCCGCAGCCGGCACAGCTGCTGCGCCGCGCCACCTCAACGAGGGCGGCGCCGTCGGCGACGGCAACCACGGAGGCCTCTTGTTCGATCATCGTCTTGGGCTCGTGTTGGGTATCGTTGGTGCGTAGGTCGAGTCAGCGAGGCGGTGCCTCAGAGCGATGCGCGGCTGAGTTATCGGCGCGATAGCGGTTTGTGATGGGCAAGCGCCGCAAAAACTGGACGGACCTGCAAACCCTTGGCGTCCTCGAGCAGGGCGGGCCCGCGATCCCTATTCCCCCCAGCCCTCCGCCTCCATGGCATCGAAGCGGTCCGCCCGGCTCGGTGCACGGCGCGCGATGGCGCGCGCAAGCCAGGCGCTCGGGCCCTCACGTAGCTCCTGCTGGAGTCCGCGCAGCAGGCCGCTAATCAGCGTGTCGGGTGCGACCTTGATGGGCTGAATGCCGCGGGTCTTGAGCTGGCCGATGGCGGATGCGCCAACGGCCTGGCAGTAAACGGCGATACAACCAGCGAGCGCATCGATCTTGGCGGCGAGCTTGTCCTCGTTGCCATCCATGTCGAGGCGGCCGAACTGGGCGGCCTGCAGTAGCTCGTAGCGGCGGGGTCCGACCCGGTAGACGACAAAGCCCTCGGCGGCGCCGAAGTGCTGGTCCACATGCTTGCGGTCGGCGCTCGCGAAGGCCACCAGCACCTGGTCGGCTGCGGCGTCCAGCTCGCCGTCGGGGACGTCGGCGCCCGGCCTTGCCGCGCCGCCGTCAATGATCCGGAGCTTGCGTTCGAAGGTCATGGTTGTCTCCGTGCTGCGGGCGCGCCGATGTGTGTCGATGGGCCTTCGATGGGGGTGATCAGGCGGCAGTCGCCGCAGCGCGCTCGTCTTCTGGCCATTGCTTGAGGCTGGAGCGATAACTGTGGATTTCCCCCTTGTGGAGCCCAAGCACGATATTAGCGAGCTCGAATAGGGTCGCCCGCGTGCCCGTGTAGCCGATCCACTGCCGCTGGTAGCCGCCCAGGATGTCGAATTGCGGGAAGCCGGCGCGCAGGAGCGGGATGCCCAAGCGCTTGGCGGTATGCACACCGTGGCTGTTGGTGATCAGCACCTCCGCGCCCTTGGCGCGCGCGGCAAGCTCCAGGTCTTCGAGGTCGCCGATCTTCACGGCGTCGGCTGCAACCTGTCTCAGCGCCGGGCTGTTCGTGGGGGCGACGGCGGCGACGGTCTCTGCGCCCATGCCGGCCAGGAGCTGGGTGAGCGCCGCCAACAGGTCGCCGTCTGCAGCGACCGCGAACCGCGCCTGGCCCAGCGCAAAGTGGGCGTCTAGCATGGCGTCCTGCAGCTGACTGCGCTGGCGGGTGATGCGCTCCGGCACCGGCTCGGCGCTGATCTCAGCGAGCGTTGTGATGAAGGCGTCCATGGCGTCGAGTCCCATCAGATGCCCGAAGCGATGGTCCGGTACGCCGGTGCGCGCGGCCAGCGCATCCGCGGCACCGTCGAGCGAGCCCCCGATGACGAGCGTCGCCACTGCATCACCCAGGTGCTGGAGCTCCTCGACACGGGTGCCGCCGATGGTGAGTGCACTGTAATCCGTGTCTGCCAAGTGGCCGTCGAGGGAGTCCGACAGGTCCGGCAGCAACACCGCGCGCAGGCGAAAGCGCTCCAGCAGCTCCTTGATGTGCTCGAGGTCGCCGACGGTGAGGTGTGCGCCGGCGAGCACATTCACCTGCCGCCGGCGCCGGCCCGGGCGGGTGCCGGCGACCGAGGCCTTGGGCACCAAACGCTCAATGATGGCCTTGAGGGCGGCGTTGAAGCCCGATTCCAGACTGCCGGCATAGTCCGGGGTGTTCACGGGAACCACCGCAATACCGTCATACTCCGGGTGCTTGGCGCGAAACATCGCCACCGCGCGTTCGATATCGGTCCCCTGGGTTTCCGTCAGGCCGGTGGTGGGCAGGCCGATCAGATCCGGTGCGTGCTTGCCGGCGATGGTGGCGAGCCCGGCCACCACGGCGTCGTCGCCGCCCATGATGGTGCTGACCTGGTCCATGGCCGTGGTCTGCATCGGCATGGGCTCGCGGAAGTGCTGGATGAAGAAGATCTTGCCGAAGGCCGTGCAGCCTTGGGACCCATGCAGCATGGGCAGGCACCGGTCCATGCCGAGGAAGGCGAGGGTGGCCCCGAGCGTCGAGCTGGCCTTGAGCGGGCTGACCGCCAGCGCCTTGTTGCGCTTGACGATCTCCGGTGCGATGGCTGTCTGCGGCGTGATGGTCGGCTCAGGCATGGGTGACGTCCTCCGCCTCCGCCGATGCGTGTGCCGCGGATCGCGCTGACGGGGGCGCGGGGGACGCCGCGTCGGACGGCATGCTCACAGGGGCAGCCGGGTCAGCGGCGGCCGGTGCCGCCGGCACGGCCCAAGGTGGTGCGCTGCGCACGGCGCCCCAGATGGGGCTCTCCAGGGTCACACAGAGCTGGCGGGCCAGCTCCAGCATGCCGTCATAGCCGGCGTAGCCGAATTCGCGCTCTTGATTGATATCGAGGAACGGGATGCGTGCCTTGAGTGCCGTGTACATGTTGCGTCCGCCCGCGATCATGACATCGGCGTCGTAACGCTGATAGAGATCCAGCAACGCGCGGGGGTTACCGTCTTCGATCATGGGCGCGTCTTCGCCCATGAGCGCACGGATGCGGGCCTTGTCATCCTCGGTGGACTTTTTGGTGCCCGTGGCCACCACGGTCAGTCCCAAGTCCTGCAGGGCCGAGACCACGGACCAGGACTTGACCCCGCCGGTGTAGAGCAACGCCCGCTTGCCGGCAATGCGTGTGCGCCATGGGGCGAGTGCGGCGTCCAGGCGTGCCTCCTCGCGGGCGATGAGCGCCTCGGTGCGGCTGGCCAGGTCTGGGTCGTCGATGAGCCGCGAGAAATCCCGCAGCGCCCTGGAGACATCGGCGCCGCCGTAGAAGCTGCCCTCGAACCAGGGCGTGCCATACGCCTCCTTGAGCTGGCGGGCCACGTTGATCATGGCCTTGGAGCAGACCATCATGTTGGCCTCGGCGCGGTGCATGGTCTGCACCTCGCGGAAGCGGGCGTCGCCGGAGAGGGTGCATAGCACCCGCAGCCCCAGCTCGTCGAGCAGCGGCAGCACGTGCCAGAGCTCGCCGGCGATGTTGTACTCGCCGATGAGCGCGATGTCGTGCACCTTGAAGTCGTCGCGCTCGATGCCCGCCGGCACCGGGTCCGGCTCGCGGGTGCCGCAGACCTGCTTGACCATGGTCTCGCCGGCGATGCGGTTGCCGAGGTTCTTGGTGCCGTAGAAGCCGGCGGCGTCCACCGCAATCACAGGCGTGCCCCAGCGCGCTGTGGCCGCCTTGCAGACGGCACCGATGTCATCGCCGATGAGCGCCGGCACGCAGGTGTTGTAGACAAACACCGCCGCCGGCCGGTAGGTCTCGATGGCCTGCTTAATACCGTGGAACAACCGCTTCTCGCCGCGGCCCATGATCACGTCTTGCTCCGTGAGGTCCGTGGTCATGCCGAGCTTGAAGAGCTCAGGCCCGGTGGAGCGGGTGCCGCGGTTGTCCCAGGCACTGCCGGCACAGGCGATGGAGCCATGCACGATGTGGGCGACGTCGACGATGGGCAGCAGCGCGATCTGTGCGCCGTCAAACGCACAGCCGCCAGCGGTGGCGCCGGGTTTGGGCTTGGCGCAACCGGTTTTTTCTTTGTTGTTGTGCTCGCAGGCCGGCTCGTTGAGGAGCGCGGCAATGTCTTTCTGCTTCATGCTCGATCCTGCGAAGGGGTTTCCGTTGGCAAGGAAGCAGAAGCCGTGCCAGCGCCGCGGTGGCCGCCGCTGCTCGCGCGCTTGTGCAGGCTAAGTCGTTGTTTAGGCTTGCACTGCACGCGACGCGAAGCGCCGGCGACGGCTGCTTTCGCGCCTGTCACAAACCCGACAAGCCGCGGGTGCTGAAGGGTTTGGCACAGGTCCACCGGGCTCCGCTCGAGGGCGGCACGGGTGCAGACAATCGGCGCGGGCATCCGGTGCTGGGTCCCGTTAAGGGGGCCGGGGGAGGGGCCGGCAAGGCCACTGGGGCAGCCGCGGCGGGCTGGCATCCATGTTGCTAGCAGGTCCGCTAATGATCCTCAGATGACAGTGACAGAAGGCGAGCCCATGTCCATCTCCCTCAACGACCTTGCCGGCGCCGTGCAGCGCGGCGACCTCATCCCTTATCTCGGCCCCGGTGTGCTTGCGGACGTGGTGGACACCGACTCCGGCGAGCCCATGCCAGCCCTGAGCGATGATCTGATCCTGGCCATGAATCAGGGCCGTCCGATGTCGCCGCGGCTGATGTGGGAGTTCCCGCGGGCGGCGATGAGTGTCGAGCTGAAGCGCGGGCGCAGTGCCGTCAATCGGTTCCTGGACACCCTCTACGGTCAACGGCGGTGGACGCGGGCGGCGCTACACGACTGGCTCGCCGCCGCGGCACCGCCCTACGTCATCGACATCAACCGCGACACCCAATTGCAGGACTCCTACGCGGACCAGCCGCATACGCTGATCCGCGGCATCGCCCGCATTGGCGGCAGTGACTACCGCTTCAAGGTGCACGCCTATGACGGCCGGACCTACCGGGAGATCGACCAGGCGGAGGCGGACCCGCGGCTGCCCATCCTGTTCAAGCCGTTGGGCAGCCCGCGCCCGGATGCGACCTACATCGCCTCCGATGCCGATTTCGTGGACTATCTCACCGAGCTCATGGGCGGCTTCGGTCTGCCGAAATTCCTCAAGACCTATCGCGTGGGGCGGCAGTACCTGTTCCTCGGACTTCGCCTCACCCGCGACACCGAGCGCATGGTGATGTCCGATATCATCTACGCCGCAGCTGAGCCCGCGGGCTACGCGCTCATCCCCGAGCCCACGGAAAAGGAGCGGCGCTTCTGCGACAACAAAGGGGTCGTGATCATCGAAGCAGACGTGCAGGACCTGCTTAGGGCCGTGGCTGACCGGGGCGCGGATGTGGTGGCACCGGCGTGGGAAGTGGGCTGCTGATCCGGACGCGACCTCTGCCAGGGAATCAGCCTGACGGACATCGCCTTAATGAGCTCGTTGCGGAAGGCGCGGTAGCCGGCCCGCATCTTCTCCACGGTGACGGTGTTGGGCAGGCGGCCGGGCGAGATGACCTCAAGCCGATCCGAGTAGATGAAGAGCTCGATGTCGATGACCGAGATGTCGTAGTCGCGGTGGGCGACGGCATTGACGAGAGCTTCGCGCACCGGCTCGATGGAGTAGTGCCAGCCCGCTTGGCGCACGGCGCCGGCATCGATCCATGCACTGAGCTCGATATTGACCAGCAGCCAGTGCCAGCCGTCAACATCCTCTGCCTCGGGGCAGTCCTGCAGGCGAATATCACGGATGTAGTTGCCAAGCCGACGCAGGTCGAGCGCACCCAGGCCTGCGCCACTCACCGGGCGGCGATCGTACTGCAGCCGGCCGGACTGCATATATACCCGTCACACATGGGTTTTCGGCCGCGATGCACGCCGCTCGCACCCGAT
>CAZGCI010000010.1:0-66151 GCA_964524185.1 uncultured Thiohalocapsa sp.
CGCCCACCCAAGGGGTGACGATCGCAGGCCGCCTGAGGCTCAACAGGCACAGGCGATTGGTTGCACTTCGACGCGGTCGACCGCGCTTTCTAGGGTTAGGCCTCGGCCCTCGGCGCTTGGCCCTTTCCGCCTGCCGGCGCCTGGCATACGACGCGGCGTAGACAACTTCACGCATCTGCAAACATCTGGCGCGGGTGAGCAATCTAGGCGTCGACGTTCGGTCGAGGCGCCACACGGGTGCTCAGCGGTCGCGAAAGGGAGCAGCAATCTGTTTTGCCGCGCGGTCTAACGGCGACGCTGGATTAGCTTCGATGGCTGGCGCACAGGGGCAGCTGCCCTCCGCCCACGGCAGGCGGCGGCGACCGAGCAACGCGCTGCCCGAACGCGCAGCCCGAACACGCAGCCAGAAGCGTGCAGGGCGGGCGGTTCCAACCGGTATCGATTCGTGCGCACCCCCCGGACGGGTGGGTGAACCGCGATAGCGCAGCGAACGCCCAGACCGGTCACCAAACCCCCTCGCACCAGCGCGAGAGGGGCAGGCTCCCTCCTCCCGCGCCTGCGTTTGCCTCACCCACCGATCACGCGAATAGGCCCCGCAGCAGCGTCTCCAGCGCTCGCTGCTCGCGCTGCGGATTGAACATTGGCCGCAGCGCACGGCAGGCGTGCTCGAGTGCAGCGTAGAACCCAGCATCGTGCTCCGCATCCAGTAGGAGCTCCCGCAGCGCTTGCGCATCCGCCACCGGATAGAAGCCCGGGTAGTCCGCACCGAGCAAACCGATCGATCCATGGATGCGCGACGCGACCACCGGCAGATCGGCCATCACCGCCTCGCCGACGACGTTGGCACCACCCTCCATCCGGGACGGAAGCACCAGCAAATGGGACCGAGCGAAAGCGCGGCGCAGGCGATGGCGCGGCACCTCGCCGTGCCATTGAAACCGCGGGTTCGCCGCCATCTCCGCCTTGGCTTGCTGAGCCCACTCCGGGCTGTGCGCACCGCCGAAGAGGTCGACTCGGATGCGGCTGGAAGCAGGCAAATCACGCACCGCGTAGGCGGGCCGCAGTGGATCTTTTTCCTCGCGCAGGTGCCCCGCGACGCAAACCCGAAAATCGCGCTGGGCCGGCTGGCGCGGGAGGCCGAGCGGCGCCGACTGATGGATCACCCGCAGCTTGCCGCGATGCGCTGAGGGCACAACCTCCCCAATCAGATCATGGAGACCCACCAACACGTGGGCCAGCTCCATTGAGTGCAGCGTCTGCGCTGGGTGACTGTGAATGAACCGGTAGGCATCGGTGCCGGTCAACACGACCACCAGCGGCCGGTCCGGGTGCTCCATCGCAAAGCGCCTGATCGAGTCGGCGCTGCGCCAGGCGTGCAGCGCGATCATCACGTCGGCCGACTCGCCGTGGTAGTCGCGGCTGACGTCTACGCGATGCCCCAGCCCGCGCAGCATCGATGCCCATCGCGCAGCCGTCGTCCAGTTGCCTCCCCGCGCGCGCGACGGCGCCGGGGTGATCAGGTGTATTCGCATCGAGGATCCCATGTATGCGAACGTTGCCAGGCGCCAACTTAACCCATGAGGCATGGACGTGCAGTTGCCCGAGCCACGCGAACTGATTGTGCAGATCGACGACGCCCGCGCGCGCACTCTGGCCCTGACACAGGATCTGGATGCGCAGCAGCTGATGGGCCCAAGATTGCCGACGGTGAACCCGCTGCGCTGGGAAATCGGCCACGCAGCCTATTTCTACGAGTATTGGGTGCTGCGGCAGCACCTCGGTGAAGCACCGGTGCGGCCAGACGTAGACCAGCTCTTTGACTCCATCACCATCGCCCACGACACCCGCTGGGACCTGCCACTGCCGCCGCTGGAAGAGACGCTGGCCTACATGGACGCCGTCAAGCAACGCATGCGCCATCACCTCGAGCAGGGACCGCCGGATGCCCGGCGCGACTATCTCACCCAATACGCCGTGTTCCACGAGGACATGCACACCGAGGCCTTCACCTATACGCGCCAGACGCTGGCCTATCCGCCGCCGGCGATCGGCGCGGCGGCCGATCCGGGCTGGAGCGCCGGGGGTCTGGAGGCTGATGCAGACATCCCGGGCGGCAGGTTCCTGCTGGGCGCGCGACCAGACGCCGGTTTCGTGTTCGATAACGAAAAGTGGGCACATCCGGTGGAGGTTGAGTCGTTTCGCATCGCGCGGGCGGCAGTCAGCAATACCGAGTTTGCCGCGTTCGTCGACGACGGCGGTTACCGGCGCCCCGACCTCTGGGACGCAGCAGGCTGGGCATGGCGCAGCAGCGCCGGACTCGAGCACCCGGTCCACTGGCGGCGCGCGGACGACGGCTGGCAATGGCGGCACTTCGACCGTTGGCAGCCGTTGCCACTGCAGGCGGCGGTGATCCACGTGAGCTGGTATGAGGCGAAGGCCTGGTGCCGCTGGGCGGGGCGTCGCCTGCCGACTGAGGTCGAGTGGGAAGTGGCGGCCGCCGGCGAATCAAGCGCCGACGGCACGACCCTGGCGCCCGTGCAGCGGCGCTATCCCTGGGGCGACAACCCACCTGAGCCCTCGCGCGCGAACCTGGACGGCCGCGCGCTCGGCACCATCGACGTCGGCGCACTGCCGGCCGGCGACAGCGCTTTCGGCTGCCGACAGATGCTCGGCAACGTCTGGGAGTGGACCGACACCAGCTTCGGGCCCTACCCCGGCTTCACCCCCGACATGTATCGCGACTACTCCATGCCGCTGTTCGGTCAAACCCGGGTGCTGCGTGGCGGCTGCTGGGCCACGCGCTCGCGCCTGATCCGCAACACCTGGCGCAATTACTATGGCCCCGAGCGCAACGACGTGTTCGCGGGCTTCCGAACCTGCGCGGTCTGAACCTGCGTAAACCGACCGGCAGCACGAGGGAGAATTGCCCGATGCAGAAGATCAACGCGCCCGTCGCCAAGGACCTGGTGCTGGTCGGCGGCGGCCACGCGCACGTCGCGGTGCTGCGCCGTTTCGGGATGCGACCCTTGCCGGGGCTGCGCCTGACGCTGATCACGCGCGATATCCACACCCCTTACTCCGGGATGCTGCCGGGCTACATCGCCGGTCATTACACCTTTGATGCATCCCACATTGACCTGGGCCCGCTGGCCCGCTTCGCCGGCGCGCGGCTGTATCACGGCGCGGTGCGGGGGCTGGACCCCGAGGCCAGGCTGCTTGAGGTGGAGGGGCGTCCGCCGGTGCACTACGACCTGCTGTCGATCAACACCGGGTCACGCCCGGGAACGCTGGACGTGCCGGGGGCCGCGGACGTCGCACTGCCGGTGAAGCCCATCGACGCCTTCCTGCGGGGCTGGGAGGCGCTGGTCCAGCGCGTGCTCGACAGCCAGGGGCGCTTCCGAATCGCGGTGGTCGGCGGCGGCGCTGGCGGCGTCGAACTGGCGCTCGCGACCCAGTACCGCTTGCAGACGCTGCTGCGGGAGCGCAGCGACGATCCGCAGCGGCTCGACTACCTGTTGCTCACGCAGGGACCGAACATCCTGCCCACGCACAACGCTGGCGTGCGCTCGCGCTTTTACCGCGTGATGGGCGAGCGCGACATCCGGGTGCTGACCGAACACCGCGTCACCGAGCTGCGGGAAGGTGTCATCGTCGCCGAGGGCCAGCCGGAGCTGCAGGCGGACGCAGTGCTCTGGGTCACCTCTGCGTCGGCACCGGACTGGCCCGCCAAGGCGGGGCTCGCGGTGGACGACGGCGGTTTCATTCGTGTGGACGCAAACCTGCAGTCGATATCGCACCCGGGCGTGTTCGTCGCCGGCGATGTCGCGGCCATGCCGGACCCACGCCCGAAATCGGGGGTGTTTGCGGTGCGCCAGGGACCGGTCCTCACCGAGAACCTGCGCCGCGCGGCCACCGGCCGACCCCTGAAACCTTATCGGCCCCAGAAAAACTTCCTCGGCCTGATCAGCACCGGCGACCGTCACGCGGTAGCCTCACGCGGCGCGTTCTCGTTGGAAGGCGCCTGGCTGTGGCGGCTGAAGGACTGGATCGACCGCCGTTTCATGGAGCGTTTCAACGAACTGCCGGAGATGCCGGCCGAGGACGCGCCAGAACTGGCCGCCGGTATCGCGGACGCGGACGCCATCCGGGAGCTCTCGACCCTCGCGATGCGCTGCGGTGGCTGCGGCGCCAAGGTCGGCAGCACGGTGCTCACCCGGGTGATGCAGCGCCTGCCCGTATCCGGGCGTGCGGACGTGGTGCTCGGGATCGACGCCCCGGACGACGCCACCGTGCTCGCCGTCCCCGAGGGACGCCTGCTGGTTCAGAGCGTGGACTACTTCCGCGCCTTCATCGACGACACCTACACCTTCGGGCGCATTGCCGCGAACCACGCGCTGGGCGACCTGTTCGCCATGGGCGCGGAGCCCCAGTCCGCATTGGCGATCGCCACCGTCCCTTACGGCCGCGAACGCGTGGTCGAGGAATCCCTGTACGAGCTGCTGACCGGCGCGCTCAGCGTCCTGCAGCCGAGCGGCGCGGTCCTGGCCGGCGGTCATTCCAGCGAAGGCGCCGAACTCGCCTTCGGGCTCACCGTGAACGGCCTGGTCGACCCGGACCGGATCTGGCGCAAGGGCGGCATGCGACCGGGCGATGTTTTGGTGCTGACCAAGCCCGTTGGCACCGGCACCCTGTTCGCCGCCGACATGCGCCGCAAGGCGAAAGGCCGCTGGATCGATCAGGCGATCGAGTCCATGTGCGTCAGCAACCAGCAGGCTGGAGAGGTATTGCGGCACCACGGGGCGACGGCCTGCACGGACGTCACCGGCTTCGGACTGCTGGGCCACCTGCTAGAAATGACCCGAGCCTCCGACGTGGACGCGGTGCTCGACATCGACGCGATCCCGGTGCTCGACGGCGCGGCGGAGACGGTGGCCGCGGGCATCCTGTCCTCCCTGCAGCCGGCAAACCTCCGGTTGCGCCGTGGCGTCGCCGATCTGGAGCAGGCCGCCCGCCACCCGCACTTCCCGCTGCTGTTCGACCCGCAGACGGCCGGCGGCCTGCTCGCCAGTGTGCCGGCGGACCGGGTCGAAGCCTGCGTGGCCGAACTGCAGCGCGCGGGCTACCCAACCGCGGCGGTGATCGGGCGGGTGGAGACCCGGGGCGACGCGCTGGAGCCCATCCGGCTGCGCCCCTGTCCCGAACCGGTTCTCGCACGCGGGAGCGGCGCGCAACCCCCGCCGCCGATGCCGACGGACGGACGGTAAGAGGGCGCGGCATAAACCCCGGAAGATCTCGCCGACGCCCGCACGCCCAACGCACTCGAGTGGTGCGGTAGGGCCATGTACCCGAGGCGGTTCCACGAGCTTTGAATAGGAACGCCGAGACGAAGCCGAGCTGTCCGTCGTCGGGTTGGGCGCCGATCCACCCCGCGGCCTACGCCTTGGCATCGGCGCGCACACCCGCGGGCCACGGGCGCTGCCAACAGAGTTTAGGTTAAAACACCAAGACCCTGTCGGCCGCGACCGTGCGCTCAGCAAGCTCCTCCATGGTGCTGCGCTGCGCGCCCTCGACCAGTTCGTCATCGGCGATGCCGCGCGCGTCCATGCAGGTGCCGCAGAGCAGCATCTCCCCTTTTCGTGCCACGCCCTTCACCATCAGCTCCAGGTTGTAGTAGCCCTGCGGTACGTGCTGCCCGGCCTTGGCGCAGGAGACTGCATCGGCCATCAGGAAGACGCTGACCGTCTCGCCTTTGCCTTGCAGGGCCTTGGCCAGGCGCAGCCCGTTGAAGCTGCGCTCGGTCCCGTAAGCAGGATCATTGAGGATAAAAAGGGTGCGCATGGTGACATGCTCCGCGGTCGAGGTTGAAGCCGCGAGTATCCCACGGGCGTCGATTTCGTTCAAAGATAAAGTTGAATGAAGCGGTGGGGGTCGGGCATCCTGGTGCTTCTTTGCGGAAAGCCCGAGACCGGTCGCGCGATTTGTCTACTGCTGCACTCGCCGTATCCAGCGCTATACTTTTTCGACATGTCTTTGTCAGCACCCCGCCGTGACCAAGCCCGCATCGCCCAAGCAACAGTTGTTCGGACATCTCGCGGTCATCGCGCGCGCCCTCGGGCACGCGGCGCGGCTGGAACTGCTCGACTACCTGGCCCAAGGCGAGCGCAGCGTCGAGGAACTGGTGCACCTGAGTGGGCTCTCGGTCGCCAATACCTCCAAGCATCTGCAGCAGCTGAAGGCGGCGGGACTGGTCGACGCTCGCCGCGACGGTAAGTACGTGCGTTACTCGCTCGGCGATGCGCGGCTGCTCGACGCCCTCGCCGCGCTGCGCGGCATCGCCCAGGACCGCAGCGATGCAGTCGCCGAGCTCCTGAAGCAGTATTTGGTGCAGCGCGATGCGCTCGCGCCGATGCCGGCCGCGGAGCTATTGGAGCAGGCACGCGATGGGCTGGTCACGGTGCTTGATGTACGCCCCGCCGAAGAATTCGGCCAGGGCCACCTGCCTGGGGCCCTCAACATCCCCCTCGATCAGCTCAAGCTGCGGCTCGCGGAGCTGCCGCCGGAGCGCCAGGTGGTCGCCTACTGCCGCGGGCCCTGGTGCGTGTT
Source organism: uncultured Thiohalocapsa sp. (assembly GCA_964524185.1). Classification (GTDB taxonomy): domain Bacteria; phylum Pseudomonadota; class Gammaproteobacteria; order Chromatiales; family Chromatiaceae; genus Thiohalocapsa. The sequence goes on from CAZGCI010000010.1 coordinate 6,604, forward strand.
GTCATTCGAGGCGGTCGCAGCGCTGCGCGAGGCAGGTTTTCAGGCGCGGCGCCTCGCCGATGGCCTGCCCGAGTGGCGCCACGCCGGACTGCCGTTGGCGCGGAACTCAATCTGACCGGGAGCTATGCGTTATTGCTGGGGCGCCGGCAGCCGATCGGGCTCCGCGATGCAGACGCGAGATTGCGGCGAGCCGGTCCCGCATCTGCGCGCGCATCGGTGCCGGCAACTCCGCCAACGTGAGTCCGTCTCGTGCCCTGCCAGGCGCCCCGCGATACGCACCCTGACGACCGTCCAACGACGCTATTCAGGTGGAGCGCTTTGGACTTTCGCCGAACGTCCAACTATCTTCCTCGGTTAAAGTCCCGGGGGTAGACGGACCGGGGGTATACCCGTTGCACATGGGTTTTCGTGAAAGCGAGGTGCGTCGCTCGTGCCCGAGCACAAGGCACGACGACGCGTCATAGTCACCACTATGGCGAGGCGTCGTCAGCGGCGATCGGGTGCGAGCGGCGTGCATCGCGACCGAAAACCCATGTTTCAGGGGTGTATGTCTCCCCTTACCACCAAAGGCCGGCGTGAGCGCTGATCCCAGCCGCCGGCATCCAATCACAAGACCACTGAGGCTGGAGCGATGTTCGCTGAGTTTTTCCACATGACATTCCGCCGTTTCAGCGGCGGTATTGATGCGTTGTCCAGCGCAGACGCGCCATCACCAGCGTGCGCCGGTGTGCTGGATCAGGCCGTCGAGCACGTCGTTGACCGCGTCTCTCCGCGGCTGCGTGCCGTGTCCGGCTATACCCGCCGACTGCGTAAACCCGTCGTGACAGCGCTGCATGCCGTTGATCAGTTGGTGGACGCCATGCCGCCCGTCCTGCCCTGTGATCGGGCCGCCTATGCATCCGACCCGCGGGTGGCCGCCTTCTTTGTCAATCATGCCGAGCTGCGCGCGGTGTTCAGCCAGAGCCAGGAAGTGCGCGATCTCTTCGGCGCCAACGCTGGCGCAGAGGCGTGTTTCGCCCTGCTCTGCATGCAGCGCGCAGAGCACCGCCAGTTGGGTATGGCCGTGGAGGGCGATGTGCTGCGCAAGGACATACTGCAGAGTACGGTGAGCTTCACCGACCACCAACTGGTCTCGCCGGGGATCGACGAGGTCGCCGGCCGTTGCGCGTTGAAATGCTGCATCTTCAACAGCCTCATCAGCCACATTCATCTGGAGTCCGCCGGCGCACAAACCCGCAGTGCGGAGCTTGCGCGCCGCGCGCAAGCCTGGCGCGCACGCTTGCGGCGCGCCACCCCGGGCTCGCCGGCACACGCGGCGCTGCAACGCGAGATCGATGCCATCGAGGCGGAGCAACAGGCGCCGACGCTCAAGCTGGCGACGCTGAACGATCTGTTCGACTATGTGGCCGACGCCCTGTCGCACCCGACCAAGCTGGTCAGCGCCCGCCAATACAGCATCTTCGTCGATCGCTTGGGCGTCCTCTACGACGCCGCCCACAGCGCCGGCGCCCGCGAGGTGGCGTTGACGGAGATCCAGGTCGCGGGCCATCACCCGCGTATCGCCTGCCTGGTCAGCTTCCCCCGCGCGGAGCTGCTCCCAGAGCGCGACTTCGTCCGTGAGGCGAGCATCTTTCTGGCCGCCTGACAGAGGTATGGCTTAGCGCCAGCAACCGTAGCAGTCACATGGCCGCAGCAAGAACACGCGGCTGACGGCCGCAGAGGCCGCCACCCCGGCACGACAATAGGCATAGACCACCAAGGTATCCCCACCCATGAACGACGCCGCGACCAACCACAACCTCGTCCAACTCCTCATGCAGCGCTTCGAGACCGAGCACCTCGACCGCATCCTGGCGCTCAGAGACCGCGTTGCCACCGGCCAGCTGCTCAGCGAGGAAGAGCAGACGTTCCTGGCGGACGTCTTCCAGGAAGCGATGGACAGCAAGCACCTCGTGGACCGCAACCCGGAGTACCAAGCGCTGTACGCCCGCGTCATTCACCTCTATCACGACATCACCAGCCAAGCCCTGGCCAACGAACAGCAGCCGGGCTGAGCGGTTATGACGCAACCCACTCATCCACCGCCGATCCTACTGCCGATCCCATTTCCGATCCCATTCAGGAGCCTATCGATGCACAAGACCGACCTCTGGCCGCCCTTTCTGCTGCTGTTGCTCCTGTTGCCCGGCATGGCGGCTGCCGAGAAGCCCAGCGACGCCAACGCCCTGGCCGATGTCAGCGCCGGCAAGATCGCCTGGGACATCAACATGGACAGTGCCGAGAAGCTGCTGCTGTATCTTAAGGTCATGGATGAGACCTACGAGGACCTGAAGCGCCAGGGCGTGGAGCCGGACATGGTGCTGACCTTTCGCGGCCCGTCGGTGCGCCTGATCACCAGCGACCGGACCGATGTGCCCCTCGACCAGGAGGTGCACCTCGACGGCGTCGCCGAGCAGATCAAGGCCATGCTGGACAAGCCGAATGTCCGCGCCGAGGCCTGCTCCGTGGCCACACGCCTGACCGGCGTGGATCCCGCCACCCTGCTGCCGGGCGTCGAGCACGTCGGCAACACCTTCGTCTCGCAGATCGGCTATCAGGCCAAGGGTTACGCCATCATCCCAATCATGTGACCTCCCGCCTGCGCCGCGGCGGTCGGCAGGCTCAGCGGCGCACGCCGAGCCAGGCCAGCCGCCCCAGCTTCTCCAGCAGCAGCAGCCAGGGCAACCCGTGCAGCAGCTGCTCGAATTGGGAGGCGCTGCGCGTTGAACAGGATTGTTCCCGTCATCGTTTTCGCGCCTTTCGGAGTGCCTTATCTCCGCCAAGCGCCACCGTCGAATGACCGCCATCGAGCCAGCGGCTGTGGCCGGCCTGCCAGCGCCGGCTCAGCAGCGCGTCACGACGCTGGAGCACCGCGACCCTCACTGCGGGGTCGGCATCCTATACTTCAAGGACAGCTTGAACCGCACCGGGCCGGCCCAGGGCCCACCTGAGCCGCAGTCAGGTACGCGGAGGTGATCGTGAAGGCTTCAACGCAGCACAACGCGCCCGCATCCATGGGCGTTGCAACGGCAGTCGGCGCGACAAACGCGGCCGACGCCACCGCGCCAGCACCGGCAGCGCCGCCGATCTCCGCAGCGACAGCCCGCACGCTGGCAGGGCTCTTCGCGCAGCGGGTGGATCGCACACCGGGCGCAACGGCCTATCGCCAGTGCGAGGGCGACACCTGGCGCGACTACAGCTGGCGCGAGCTGGCCCGCCTGGTGGAGCGGTGGCAACGGGGCCTCGCCGCCGAGGGGCTGGCGCCGGGCGAGCGGGTGGCCGTGGCCCTGCCGAACAGCGTGGACTGGGTCTGCTTCGATCAGGCCGCCCTGTCGCTGGGGCTGGTGACGGTGCCGCTCTACACCACCGACAGCGCCGGCAACATGGCGCACATCCTGGCCGACAGCGATGCACGGCTCCTGCTACTCGAGGACGACGCACAATGGGCCGCCATACTGGCCCGCGACACGCCCCTGCCGCAGCTCAAGCGCGTGCTCTGCCGGCACCGCAACGCCGCCAATACCGACCCGCGCCTGTGCAGCCTGCACGACTGGTTGCCGGGCCGCACCGACGACGGCCCGACGCCCTATGCGGCAAGCGCCGTTGACGCCGCCCACAGCCCCGCCAACGAAGCCGACCCCGACCCGGACGCCACGGCCACCCTGGTCTACACCTCGGGCACCACGGGGCCGCCCAAGGGCGTGATGCTCTCGCACCGGAACATCCTGAGCAACGCCGAGGCCGTTCTGATGCGCATCCCGGCGTACCCGACGGATTGCTTCCTATCCTTCCTGCCCCTGGCGCATGCCTTTGAGCGCACCGTGGGCTATTACTTGCCCATGATGGCGGGCTGCACGGTGGCCTATGCCCGCTCCATCGAGCAACTGCGCGAGGATCTGCTCAGCGTCCGCCCGACGGTGCTCCTGTCGGTGCCGCGCGTGTACGACAAGATCTATGCAGCCATCCAGGCCAAGCTCGGGCGCGCCGGCATCAAGCGCCTGCTGTTCGAGACCACCGTCCGGCTGGGCTGGCGACGCTTCGAGGCCGCCCAGGGGCGCCGCCCGCCGCCGGGGCCGCTGAATCGCCTATTGTGGCCGCTGCTCCACCGGCTGGTGGCCGCCCCCGTGCTGGAGCGCCTCGGCGGGCGGCTGCGGGTGGCGGTGAGCGGCGGCGCACCGTTGTCCGCCACCGTGGCCAGGTGCTTCGTCTCGCTCGGGCTGCCGTTGACGGAGGGCTACGGGCTGACCGAGGCCGCGCCAGTGGTCACCAACGTCGGCGTCCTGGACTTCCGCCCCGGCTTCGTCGGCCTGCCGCTGCCGGGGGTGGAGCTACGACTAGGCCCGCAACAGGAGATCGATGTGCGCGGACCCAACGTCACCAAGGGCTACTGGGGCCAGCCGGAGGCCACCGCGACGGCCATCGACACCGACGGCTGGCTGCACACCGGCGACGTGGGCGAGCTCCAGGACGGCTACGTGCGCATCCGCGGCCGGCTCAAGGAGATCATCGTCACCTCCACCGGCGAGAAGGTGCCGCCCGGCGCCGTGGAGGCAGCGCTGACCATGGCGCCCCTGTTCGATCAGGCCATGGCGGTGGGCGAGGGCCAGCCCTACCTCACCGCCGTGCTGGTGCTGGCGGAGGCCCCCTGGCGCGAGCTTGCACAGCAGCTGGGCGTCGACGCGGATGACCCCGCTGCCCTGCACGCCCCGAACGTCCTTGCCGCGGCGCAGGCCATTGGGGATGCGCAGCTCGAGGACTTCCCGCGCCCGGCGCAGGTGCACGGCCTGCACCTCACCCGCACGCCCTGGACCACCGAGAACGGTCTCATGACACCCACCATGAAGCTCAAGCGCGATGCGCTGCTGGCAGCCTTCGCCGACGCCATCGACGGCCTCTACCGCCGGCCGCGCCCCCCTCGCAGCGAGGCCCGCCGTTGACGTCTGACGGGTCGGAGCACCGGACGGGGCGCGCCGTATCCACCGGCGCGCAGCCTGAGGACGCCGGCGCCGCGGCGCCGGCGGACACCGCCGAGCGCCTGCTGGCCATCCTGTGGCAGCTGGCGCGAGACTCCGGCCTCGACCTGGCGCCGGAGACCGTCACGCTGGACACTCGCCTGGAGGCAGACCTGGGGCTCGACAGCATCGGCCGCTCCGAGCTCATTGCCCGCATCGAGCGCGAGCTGGGCCTCCGCGTGCCGGACGAGGCCTTGCTGGCACCGACGCCGCGGGACCTGCTGGCGCTGCTGGCCCCAGTAGGCACGTCGGCCGCCGCAGCGCAGCCAGCCGACGCGCCCGGCACCAGAGGCACCGCGCCCAGCGCGGCCCGTGGTCCCACATCCCAGCCCAAGCCCGTCCCGGAGGCCGCCGACAACCTGATCCAGGTGCTGGACGCGCACGCCCAGCAGTCACCGGACCAGGTGCACATCCTCCTCTACGGCGACCGGCCGGACCCGCAGCCCATCACCTACGCGGACCTCCGGCAGGAGGCGCTGCGGGTCGCCGGCGGCCTGCAGGCGGCGGGGCTGGCGACCGGCCAGCGTGTCGCGCTGATGCTGCCGACGGGCATCGATTACTTCACGGGCTTCTTCGGCGTACTGCTGGCGGGCGGCGTGCCTGTGCCCATCTACCCGCCGGCCCGCCCCGAACAGCTGGAAGACCACCTGCGCCGCCACGCCGGCATCCTCGCCAACGCCGGGGCCGTGCTGCTGCTGACGGTGCCCGCGGCGCGCACCGTCGCACGGCTGCTGCGGGCCTGGGTGCCGTCGCTCCAGGCGGTGCTGACCCCGGCGGACCTCGCGGCGGCCGAGCCACTGGCAGCGCCGACGGCGTCCCGCCCAGACGACATTGCACTGCTGCAATACACCTCCGGCAGCACTGGCCAGCCCAAGGGCGTGGTGCTGACCCATGCGGACCTGCTGGCCAACATCCGCGCCATGTGCGAGGCCGTTGCGGCCGGCCCGGACGATGTCTTCGTCAGCTGGCTGCCGCTCTATCACGACATGGGCCTCATCGGCGCCTGGCTCGGTAGCCTGTACGCCGGGGTGCCGCTGGTCTCCCTATCCCCGCTGGCCTTCCTGGCGCGCCCCGTGCGGTGGCTGCAGGCCATCCACCGCCACCGCGGTACCCTGTCGGCGGCGCCCAACTTCGCCTATGAGCTTTGCCTCAAGCGCATCCATGAGGACGAGCTGGCGGGGCTGGACCTCAGCTGCTGGCGCCGGGCGCTGAACGGCGCCGAGCCGGTGAGCGCCGACACCCTGGAGCGCTTCGCCACCCGCTTCCAGGCCTGCAAGTTGCGGCCGGATGCCCTGGCGCCGGTGTATGGCCTCGCCGAGGCCGCGGTCGGCCTCACCTTTCCGCCGCTCACGCGTGGACCGGTCATCGACTGCATCGACCGCGAGCGCTTCGCCACCTCCGGCCGCGCGCTGGCGGTGCCCTGCGACGACCCCACCGCCCAGCGCATGGTGAGCTGCGGGCGCCCGCTGCCGGGCTATGGCCTGCGCATCACGGATGACAAGGGCCAGGCGCAACCGGAGCGCCGGGAGGGCCGAGTCTGGTTCCAGGGGCCGTCGGCGACCCAGGGCTACTTCGGCAACCCACAGGCGACGGCAGCGCTGATCCACCGCGTCGACGGCGAGCCCTGGCACGACACCGGCGACCGCGGTTATCTCGCGGACGGCGAGCTGTATCTGACGGGCCGGGTCAAGGACATGATCATCCGCGGCGGCCGTAACCTCTACCCCTACGAGCTGGAGCAGGCCATCGGCGAGCTGCCCGGCGTGCGCAAGGGCTGCGTCGTGGCCTTTGCCGCGCCGGACCTGCAGCGCGGCAGCGAGCGTCTGGTGCTGGTGGCGGAGACCCGCGAGCGCGATCCGGCAAAGCGCGCCGAGTTGCAACGGCGCGTGCGCCAGCGCGCCGCAGAGGTGCTCGGCCTGCCGCCGGAGGAGATCCTGCTCGCCCCACCCCGCGCCATCCCCAAGACCTCCAGCGGCAAGCTCCGCCGCGGCACGACGCGGGAGCGCTGGGCCGCCGGCAAGCTCAGTGGCGGCGCGCCGCCGCCCGCCTGGCAGCTGCTGCGGGTGGCCGCTGCGGGGCTCGGCACCCTGGCCCTGCGCTTTACCCGGCGCCTGCCGGCCCGGCTCTTCGCCGCCTATGCCTGGCTGCTGTTCGCCCTGCTGGCGCCGCCCTGCTGGCTCGGCATCGTGCTGGCGCCCCGGCTCGAGCTGCGCTGGTGGTGCGCGCGCACGGGCGTCGGCCTGCTGCGGCGGCTATGCTTCGTGCCGCTGGCGCTGCGCGGCCGCGAGCACCTGCCGCCCCCCGGCCAGCCCTTCGTGCTGGTGTGCAACCACCAGAGCTACCTCGACGTGGGCCTGCTGATCCAGGCGATACGCCGGCCCATGGTGTTCATCGCCGCGGAGCGCCTGCGCACCAACCCCTTCATCCGCTGGCCCCTCACGCAGCTCGGCACGCTGTTCGTGGACCGCTTCGACCTGCTCCGCGGGCCGCAGGAGATGCATCGGTTCCAGCGCATCCTCGGCAGCGGCCGCCCCCTCGCATTCTTCCCGGAGGGCACCTTCCGCCAGCAGCCGGGCCTGCTGCCGTTTCGCATGGGCGCCTTCATCGCCGCCGCCGGCGCCGGCCTGCCGCTGCTGCCGATGGCCATTCAGGGCAGCCGCGCGCTCTACCCCGGCGACACCTTCTTCCCGCGCTGGGGCCGCGTTGGCCTCAGCATCGGGGCGCCGCTGCAGCCCACCGGCGACGACTGGCAGGCGGCGGTGCAGCTGCGCGACGCCGCCAGGGCCTTCATCGCCGAGCACTGCGGCGAGCCGGCGACGCCACAACGGGCGCCTCAGGCCACCCTAACGGAAGCCTAAAGGGAGCCTGACGGCACGGGGACAGGCCAGCTGGCGCACACGCCCAACCGCCTGTGCGAGAATCCGCGCCACGGGACTGCATCGTTGTGCCCTAAGTTGTTACCTCAAGGAATTACGGATTGAACATCAACGACATGGCAGGCGGCGCTGTGGGCGCAGAGGATGAGCGCATCGTCATCATCGGCGCCGGGGCATCCGGTCTTGCGCTGGGTTGGCTCTTGTCCGAGATGGGCAAGCGGGTCACGGTGCTGGAGGCGGCGCCGCGCATCGGCGGGCTGGCCCGGACCTTCCTGTGGCATGACCTGCCCTGCGACATCGCCCCGCATCGGCTGCATACGGACGACCAACCGGTGCTGCAGGCCATTCAGGGCCTGGTGCCGCTGCGGGAGTTCCGGCGCAACAGCCGCATCCTGATGCGCGATAAGCAGATCCAGGACCCCATCAACCCCATCGAGCTGCTGCTGCGCTTTCCGCCACACATCGGGTTTAAGTTGGTGTGGGGCTTTCTGAACCGCCCGAAGCTCCCCGAGACCTCCTTCGAGGCCATGGCCCTGAACCGCTACGGCCGCGGCCTGTACGATTTCTTCTTTGAGCCGTACACCAAGAAGATGTTCGGCGTGCCGCCGGGCGAGATCTCCGCCACCTGGGGACGCGAAAAGCTCCGCGCCTCTGGGCTACTGGACGTGCTGAAACGGCAATCCAAGACCTTCTTCAACACCTTCTGGTACCCGGCCCAGGGCGGCTACGGCAGCATCTGCGATGCCATGGCGGCCCGCACCCGCGGCGAGATCCGGCTCTCGGCAGCCGTCACCGGCCTGGACCACGACGATGGGCGCATCAGCGCCGTGCAATACCGGGCCGATGGCAGCGAGCAGCGGCTCGCCTGTGACCGGGTCTTCTCCACCATACCGGCAACGGTGCTCGCACGCATGCTCGGTAGCGAGCTGAAGCTGCGCTTCAAGGGCGTCCAGCTGGTCTATCTGCACATCGCCAAGGCCCAGGCCCTGCCCTATCAGTGGGTCTACTGGGGAGACGGCGATGTGGTCATCAACCGGATGGCCGAATTCAAGCACTTTCATCCCGACCTGCCGCACACCGATCGCACCGTGCTGTGCGCCGAAGTCACGGTGGACACCCAGCAGCCTGTGGAGGACGTGCTCGCGGCACTGGAGCGCTATCAGCTGGTCCGCCGCGACGAGGTGCTGGACAGCATGGTCCTCACCGAGGGCTGCGGTTATCCGGTCTATGACCGCGGCTTCGAGGCGGCCAAGGCGCAGGCGCAGGCGCTGTTCGGGCGTTTTGGCAACCTGCACTGCGTCGGGCGCAACGCGGAGTTTCGCCACATCGAGACGGACGAGGACATCGCCTCCGCCGCCAACTGCCTGCGCGGTATCTACGGGGCCGATGCCGTCCGCCTAGGCGCATGAAGCAACTCGTGAGCCTCACCGTTGCGGCGGCCGTCACCGCCGCTACGCTGAGCTATGCCCTGTGGGGCACGGACCTGCCCGCCCTATGGCAGACCCTGCGCGACGGCAACCTCTGGGTGCTGCCGCCCTTCCTGGTGGTGCTGGTGGTCTTTTTCGTGAGTAACGCTCACCGCTGGGGGCTCCTGCTCCGTCCCTTCGGGCGGTTCGGCATCCGCGCGCTAATGCCGTCGATGATGATCGGCTTCGCCGCCAACAATGTGCTGCCGCTGCGCGTCGGCGAGCTGATCCGCGCCCACCTGCTGGCGCGCGATGCGGGCCTGTCCGCCCCTGTGTCCAGGAGCGGCGCCCTCATGAACCTGACGCTGGAGCGCCTGCTGGACCTCATCGGCATCCTCGCCATCTACAGCGCGGCGCTGGCGCTGCTGCCGGCGGCGCCGGCGGGCTTTCGCGCCAGTGCCTGGCTCGCCGGCGCGGCCATCCTGGGACTCGGCGCCGTGCTGGCCGCCTTGTTGCTCTTGCCGCGGCAGGTGGATGCCCTGTGGCAGCGGCTCTCCGCCTGGCTGCCGACGACGCTGCGCAGCCGCGGCAGCATCTACCTGGTGCAGTTTGAGCAGGGGCTGGCTGCCATGCGCAGGCCCGGCACCGCGCTGCTGCTCGTCGTCTACTCCATCGCCCGTTGGTTGCTGGCCGTCGCCCTCGCCTGGCTGGCGCTCTATGCCTATGCGGGCGCGGTGCCGTTCCCGCTGGCCATGGTCACCATCGGGATCACGGCCTTCGCCGTCGCGCTGCCGAGCGCACCGGGGTTCGTGGGGCCCATCCAGGCGGCCTTTGTCTTTGCACTGACGCCCTTCGGCATAGACCGCGAGGTGGCCCTGGCCGCGAGCGTGCTCTTCCTACTCGGGCACTGGATTCCGATTACCGCCGTCGGCGCCGCCTTCCTGGCACGCCGGCACCTGTCGTTTCGTGAGCTGGCCGCCCGCGCCGAGGCCGCGGCGGACGCCCCAGCGGAGCCCGCGCCATGACCTGTATCCGCACCGCGCTGTACGCACTCAGCGCTGCCGACGGTGCCTGGCTGTTCAGCCGTGCCGTGCTCGTGCTGTTGGCGCTGCGGCTCGGCCTGTTGCTGCTCCTGTGGGCCGTCGGCGGCGAGCCGCTGCAGCCGGACTCACCGCTGTACCTACAACTGGCCGCGGGCCTGGCGGAGCAAGGCTGGTTCTCCGCCAGCCTCACGACCTTTCAACCAGAGGTCTTTCGCACGCCGGGCTACCCCGCCTATTTGGCCTTGTTCTACCCGACGGGGCTACCGACAGGGCTCAATCACCTATTCTGGCCGCTGCTGGTGCAGGAGGGCCTGTACCTGGTCAGCGTGGGCATCTTCTACATCGGCACGCGGACGCTGCTGGACCTCGGCCTGGCGCGGGCGGTGGTGATATTCCTGCTCATCGAGCCCGGCGGCATCGCCTACCCGAAGCTCCTGTTGAGCGACACGCTCCACCTGGCCCTGATCGTACCCGCCGTCTTCGCGCTGGGCGGGCACCTCCGGACCCAGCGCTGGTCCTGGCTCATCACCGCCGGAGTGCTGCTGGGCGCCGCCGCCTGGGTGCGCCCGGCGGCCTTTTTGCTGCCGGTGGTGTTCGCGCCGGTGCTGATTGTAGCCAGCCGTTTTCGACGCGCCGGCTTTATCCGCGCGGGGGTGCTCGTGCTGGTGACCACGTTGACGCTGAGTCCGTGGCTGGCCCGTAACCAGAGCGTCTTCGGCACGCCCTACCTCTCCGGGCAGGCCAGCAACATGTTCGCCAACTACCACCTGCCCTACGTCTGGGAGGTGACACGCGGCCTGCCCTTCCAAGACGGCCAGCGTGAGGTGGCTGCGCTCACCGAGCAGGCCGTCGCGGAGGCGGAGGCCGAGTTGGGCAGGGCACTCAATGCCGTGGAGCGGCTCAACGTCCAACAGGCCCTTGCGCTGGCCGAGCTCAAGCAGCATCCGGCGCCCTATGCCCAGCGCTGGATCATCGGCATGCTCAAGACCCTGCTCGGCCCCGGCCTGCTGGACGCCTACGCCGCCTATGGCCACCAGCCCGAGCGCATCCGCTTCGCGGCCATCGACGAGGCATCGTTCACGCGCAAGGTCACACAATTCCTGGCCGGCCAAGACCTACTGGTGCTCACCGAGGTGCTGCTGCGCGGGCTCCTCCTCGGCCTCGCACTCATCGGCGCCCTCGTCATCCTGCGCTCCGGCAACCCGTTCCTGTGGATCATCCTGCTCTTCACCGCCTACACCATCGCCATCCCCGGCCCCATGGGCCTCACCCGGCTACGCTTCGCGGCGGAGGGGTTTCTGTTTTTGCAGGCGTGGCTGGGGTTGCGGTGCCTCTGGCGGGCCCTTGCGGCCGTCCATTCCTGGGGCAGCCAGCTGCGCCAAGCAGGCGCGTTGCACTAAGCGAGAGGGGTCGCCGTCATGCACCGCCGCCGCGGATGTGTCCGTGGTTAGGGGCTGGCCGCAAATAACCTGTGCAGATTGCGCCGCAATTGCGTTCGCTTTCGCGAAGCGGCGAGGGGCGCATAGCCGGGCTATGTAAGCCTCGCCGCGACAAAGAAAGCGGGCGAAAGTGCAAGCAAGGTGTGCAGGTTATTTGCGGACGGTCCCTTAGCGCGTGGCCCGCGCCCGCGCCGGCGACGCCCCTGGATGCCGCGACAGAGCCTCGGCCGATCCGCTGATCATGAAGGCCAGCGCCGGCGGCATCGGCTAGCCAGGCCTCGTGCCAGCCAGCAGCTCACGGTACACAGATAGGGTTTCCTCGGTCACCCGGCCAATGCCGAAGGCCGCCTCAGCCAGCCGTCGTGACGCGCGGCCGTAGGTCGCGCGCAGCTCGGTATCCTCTGCCAGCCGCGCCAGCGCCTCCGCAAGCGCCGCCGCGTCGCGAGGTGGCACCAGAAAGCCGTTCTCGCCCGCTTGAACCACCTCGCGGCAGCCGGGCACGTCCGTAGCCACCAACGGCAGCCCCGCAGCAGCCGCCTCGATCAGGATGGTCGGCAGCCCTTCGCGGTAGGACGGCAGACAAACGATATGCGCCTGAGCCAGCACTGCCGGCATGTCCGCACGGTGGCCCCACCACTCGACGGCGCCGCTGTCGTGCCACTGGCGAAGCTGCGCCTCCGGCACAGCGGAGGGGTTGCTTGGGTCCGGCTTGCCGACGAGCACCATGCGCGCCGGGACGCCGCGGGCGCGCAGCAGCGCCGCCGCGTCCACGAACTCCTGCAGGCCCTTGTCCCAGAGCATGCGCGAGGCCAGCACGACGGTCACCGGACCAGCGGGCGGTGGCTGAGGCCGAAAGCGTGCCAAGTCGACACCGGCACCGCGGATGAGCGTGGCGTCGACGCCCGCATTGCGCCTCAGCTCAGCTTGGTCGTCCGGGTTCTGCACGATGACCCGCGCCCGCGGCTGCCCAAGCAGCACGCGGTATGCCAGGGTGAGCCCCGCCTTCAGCCAGCGCGCCCGGCGGGTGCGTGCGGTGAACACATAACCCATGCCGGCGAGGGTCGCCACCAACGCCGGTGCCCGCCCGAGCCGCGTGGCGAGCGCGCCGTATAAGACCGGCTTCTGAGCAATAGCGTGCAGCAGCACGGGCCGCTCCGTGCGCAGCACGCGCAGAACCGCCTGCAGCGAGCGCCATTCCTCGCGCGGACGCATGCCCTGGCGAGACAAGGGGATTGCGTGCAGACGCAGGCCCGCAGCCTCGATCCGAGCGACCAGCTCCGGGTCGGTCGTCGACGTCATCAGCACCACATCGTGGCCTGCGGCCTGAACAGCTTGCGCGAGCGGCAGCCAGTGCAGACAGAAGTACCAGTCCACTGACACGTAGAAGATCACCGGGCCGCGGTGAACAGCGGCAGCATCGGGCGCGCGGCGAGCCAGAGAGACCGTGCCCTTCTTGCCCGTCGCGACACCCAGCGCGGCAGCGAAGCACTCACCCATCGGCATGCGGCGGGATCAGTTCACCATAAAGTGCAGCGTAGCGCGCAGCGACCGCGGGCAGCGAAAACTGCTCCAGGATGCGCGAACGCGCTGCGGCGCCGAGCGCCTCCCGTTCGGCCGTCGACAGGACAAGCAGCGCCTGCATGGCGCCAGCAACTGCCGCCGCATCATGCGGCGCTACGACCCGACCCGTACCGCCGATGATGCGCGCCGCGTCCCCCACGTCGGTTGCGACGCAGGGCACTCCGCAGGACATGGCCTCCCCGATCACGAGCGGGAACGCCTCGCCGAACGCCGACGACAGCACCATGAGATCTAGGGCCGCCAGCAGGCGACCCACGTCCGAGCGCAGGCCGAGCAAATGAAAGCGCTCGGCAAAACCGGTTTCGTCAATCCAGTGGGCGAGCGTTTCGTTGTTGCGTTCACAACCCTTGCCGACCAACACGCAATGGAGGTTCGGGTGCTGCCCGGCCAGCTGCCCGACTGCACTGACAAAGTTCTGGTGGTCCTTTTGCGGGTCGAAGCGTGCGACCTTCCCGACGAGAATCGCATCCTCGGCGAGGCCGAGCTCCGCGCGCACCGCCGTGCGATACGGCGGATGCGGGTGCAGGGCCGTTGTATCGAAACCGTTCGGGATCGAGACGAAACGCTCCGCGGCGTACCCTTGCCGGACGTGGATGGAAACGCCGGCGTCCGAGCACGAGACGATTCTTGTCGGTAAGCGACGCGAAAGTGCCGCGCAGGCTTGGACGACCCAGCGCGTCGCGCGCTTGGTGTGCCGAGGGTCGAGGTCTGTGTTGTGCAGACCCCAGACAATCGGAATTCCGCCGACCACGCGCGCCGCCAACCCGCCCAGAAGATCGGCGTGGTACATCCACGTCTGCACCAGGTCCGGCTGCTCAGCGCGAATGAGCCGCGCCATCCGCAACAGCGCCCGCGGATACGGCAGCCCAGGCTTCATGCCGAGCTCGTGTACTGTAACCCCCTCCTCTCTAAGCACCGGTGCAAGGGCGCCGCCACGCATCAATGACAATACTGTCGACTCGAACCCCGCCTGCCCGAGCGGGCCAATCAAAGCGGCGAGTATGCGCTCCGCGCCCCCGACGTCGAGGTCCGTGATGATATGCAGCACCTTGGCGCAGCCACGCCCGCTCCGCTTGCAGCGGGGGCCCGACAGCGATGGCGCGGAGGTGGTCCGTGACACGAAGGTTCTCGATGCTGAAGCGGAATCAAATGGCGCAGTTGACGCACGACTCTCCGACCAGCGTAAGCGGTTCGCACCGATGCCCGGTCTCGTTGCCGGAGCCCGTCTCATGCTAACGGGGCGCGCCGCGATTTCCGCGAGCGCTCGCCTGACCAAAGCCCCGTGGCAGCGACTCCGCCGCCAGAGCCGAGCTCGTTGGCGCGGAGTTTACGGGCGAGGCACTGGTGCTGCACCCTTTTCGGCTCAGCCCGGCCGTCGCCGTGGCCGCCCTCCATCCGCGCGTTCCTGTCCCGACTAGCCCTCTGCAGATGAATCTGCATGGGATCACACCCCATCCGCGGATGGGAGCAGCGTCGCCGGATTGCGGGCTGCCCCCAAGCCGACCGCCAGGCGTCTGATGGTATTCTGAACGCCGTGAACACGCCCGGCTGCGCCTGATGTCTGCACCACCGACCCTAGCCATCTTTCTGCCTTCCCTGGCCGGTGGCGGGGCCGAGCGCATGATGATCAACCTGGCCTCAGGCGCGCTCGCCGCAGGCGTGGCGGTAGACCTTCTCTGCGCCGATGCGACCGGCCCTTACTTGCACCAGATTCCGCCCGGCTGCCGGCTGGTGGACTTCAAGGCGGCCAGGGTGCTGTGGGCTCTGCCGAAACTGGCGCTATGGCTGCGCCGGCACCGGCCGACTGTGCTGCTCGCGGCAATGGATCACGCCAATCTCGTGGCGATCTGGGCGCGCCAGCTGGCTCGGCCGCAACCGCCCTTGCGGCTCGCCGTGAGCGTCCGCAGCCAGCTTTCGATTGCAGCGGCCAATGAAACCAGCCTGAGAGGCCGGACGCTGCCTTGGCTGGCACGGCACTTCTACCCGCAGGCGGACATGGTCATCGCCGTTTCCGAGGGCGTGGCTGACGATCTGGCTGACTGCCTAGGGCTGCGCCGCGAACTCATGGCCGTGGTTCCGAATCCGGTTGTCAGCGACGACATCCAGGCCCTAGCCGCGGAGCCATTGGAGCACCCCTGGTTCGCGGCCGACGCACCGCCGGTTCTGCTTGCAGCCGGACGGCTAACCGCACAGAAGGATTTTCCCACGCTGCTGCGGGCCTTCGCTTGCCTAATGCCGCAGCGTGATCTGCGGCTGATCATCCTTGGCGAGGGGCCCGATCGCGCGTTACTGCAGGCCGAAATCCAGGCACTCGGCCTCAGTCATCGGGTTGCGATGCCCGGTTTTGATCCGAACCCCTTCCGCTACCTGGCGCGTGCCCGCGTCTTCGTCCTGTCGTCAGCGTGGGAGGGCCTGCCCGGGGTCCTGATCCAGGCCATGGCCTGCGGTACGCCGGTTGTCAGCACGGACTGTCCCTCTGGACCACGCGAGATCCTCGAGGATGGTCGCCTCGGGCCGTTGGTGCCAGTCGGTGATGCACCGGCATTGGCGGCTGCGATCGCCCGGACTCTGGATGACGCGCCAACGACAGCGGTGCTGAAGGCACGTGCGGCGCAGTACAGCCTGGCCCCGGTCACTCGTCGCTATCTCTCTGCGCTCGGCCTCGTCGAGGATGAGCACACGCCCGCATCCAGCACGATCCCATGAGAACGCCGATGACCTTGGCTTGGCGTGAAAGATCCGGGACCTCCGCACGCTCGGCACAGGAGTCCATGCTTGCTTCGTCACGGCGCCCGATAGCCCAGGCTTCGAAAGAATCATGCGCAAATCTCCCTCGACCAACTTCCAGGCGACCATCGGGGCGACGCCTAATGGATGAGAACCTTTTCTTTCGTCTGGCCCGTAGCGAGGGTTTCGACCTGCCAAAGACAATCAGAATCCTTGACTTCGGCTGCGGCAAAGGCGCTTTCGTTAACCAATGCTTAGCCGCGGGATACGATGCTTGGGGATGCGATCTAACCATCGACAACGACCAGGCGCGGCTGAAGACGATCCGAGAACCCTACGCGCTGCCTTTCGCGGATGATACCTTCGACTTCATCGTCAGCCACCAGGTCTTCGAGCACGTCCAACATCCCGAGGTTGCCTGTCGAGAGCTCGCCCGGATTCTGCGCCCGGGTGGGCTTTCCATCCACGTATTCCCATCGCGTTACCGCCTCATCGAACCTCACGTTTACGTGCCGCTGGCCTCGTTTTATCAGCCGTCTTGGTGGTTATGGCTCTGGGCGAAGCTCGGCGTGAGAAACGAGTATCAGGCCGGTCTTTCGTCGCGGGATGTGTATGAGCGCAATCGCGCTTTCCTGTGCGACGAGACGAACTATCTGCATCGAAGAGACATACGCCGCACGTTCGCCTGCTCTTTTGCTGAAGTCCGCTTCATCGAACGCCGTTTGATGGAGACCTCGGCGCGCATTCCCGAGTGCTGCAAGACGCTGATGGGCTCCCCGTTAGCCAGAATCTACAGGGCGTTCTATCAGCGGATCGTTCTGGCCAAGTGAAGTGTCAGTAAACCTTACGGAAGCAGGCCCAGAGAGGCCAACGCGTACGCCGTGTTTTCGTTTTTTTTTGGCCTCGCTTACAACTCCGCCAAGACCCGCCATAGCGCAGAGATTCGAGAGACCGCGGAAGAAACCCTGGCGTCAGGGCTGCAAGGGCTACCGCTGCAAGAGGGCACCATGGCCAATCCAAGTAAAACCGACCAACACAGCCCCACCAGAGCGAGCCTGCGACCGCCGCTCGGTGCGGCAGCGCTCATGGCAGGCGGGTTGATGCTGGTGGCGTCCCTCTATCCTTTTCTTTGGCAGCTCCCTGACCTGCATGCCGGTGCCACGAGCGGATATCCGGGTTACACCCATGCAGTCGATCCACCACTATCGGGATGGGAGGATGATCGCCTAGTCATTCGTCCAGACGAGTCGGCCATCCAGTTCGCGCAACGTGCGACAGAAAAGATTCACCAAGCAACCTATCACTGCGCCACAGTATACGATACACACTGGCTCTCCACGTTGCTTGCACAAACAAACATTTTGCGCTTCAGGGAGCTAGGGGTATTGAGCGCAAAACACTTCCGCTGCGGTTGGTGCTCACAGCGGGCCTACATCCTCGACCGTCAACTGCGGCATGCAGGCATCGATTCTGGGCTACTCGGCTTGCACGGCCATGTTGTGACGCTGTTCAACATTGACGATGCAGTGTATATCGCTGATCCAGATTATGGGGTGGGTCCGTTTCAGATCGACCCAAATAGCGAAGAGCACATGTCGCAGGCCGTGAGCCAATACTACGGTTTTCTCACGCAAGCAATGCAAGACGAGGTCAAGCGTGCATATGCTGACATCTCGAATGACGAACCTTACTACTCCGCGGTAGAGCTCGATCAAGCGGCAGATCGCCAGCAGCGCTTTTTGGACGCGGCGGAGCGCTACAAGTATCTCTTGCCCCCGATAGCGCTGGCGCTCCTTCTAAGCGGGTTTTATCTGCTGCGCGGCGCCCGTTCGGCGGCTACTGATTCCGGTCTGCCCTGAGTGCTGTACCGAGCAAAGCGTCAGTGGATCGCCGGCCGCCAGCGCCGCCGCCAGGCCTGGAACATCAGGATGACCCAGAGCCGGTACTGCCAGTCCACCCGCCCAGTCAGGTGCTCGGCCCAGAGCGCCCGGATGGGGCCAGGCGCGAGCAGGCCATCCTCCGCCAGTGCGCGCTCGGACAAGAGGTCTTCGGCCCACTCACGCAGCGGGCCCCGCAGCCACTCGTCCACCGGCACGCCGAAGCCCATCTTCGGGCGCTCGATGAGCGCCCTTGGCACGTAGCGAAACAGGAGCTGCCTGAGCAGCCACTTGGTCTCGCCGTCGCGCACTTTGAACCGTTGCGGCAGGCGCCAAGCGAATTCCACGACGCGATGATCCAACAGCGGCACCCGAGCCTCCAAGCTCACGGCCATGCTCGCCCGGTCCACCTTGGTGAGGATGTCGTCGGGCAGATAGGTGAGCATGTCCACGAGCTGCATGCGATCTGTGAGGTCCGGCAGCGCGGCGTGGGTCTCGTTCCGCCAGAGGGGCGACTCCGGCTCCGTACTGCCCGGTACCAATTTCGCCGGGTCCGGCCATTGTGCTACCAGTTCACGGTAGAGCTTGAGCTCCATCGTCGGGTCCAACAGCATCGCCGCCCGCGCAGCCCGGTCACCGAGCAGCCGGCCGCCGCGACCGGCGGTGAGTAACCGGCCGAGCCCGGCGTACCATGCCGGCGGGACCGTGCGCAGACCGGTCGCAAGCCCCCGGCGCAGCCCGGGCCGCAGCCCCTGCACCCGCCCGAGCAACTGCCGAGCGCGCGCATAGCGGTTGTAGCCGGCGAAGAGCTCGTCGCCCCCGTCACCAGAGAGGGCGACGGTGACATGCTGGCGGGTCAGCTCGGAGACGAGAAAGGTCGGGATCTGCGAGCTGTCGGCGAAGGGCTCGTCGTACCACTCGGGGATATCTGGGATCACCTCCAACGCGTGGCCTGGCTCGACGTACAGCTCGTGGTGCTCGGTGCCCAGGTGTGCCGCGACCCGCCGGGCGTGCTCCGCCTCGTTGTAGCGGGCTTCGTGAAAGCCGATGGAGTAGGTCTTCACCGGCCGCGCGCTCTGGGCCTGCATCAGCGCCACCACCAGGGAAGAGTCGATGCCGCCGGACAAGAAGGCGCCGAGCGGCACGTCCGCCAGCATGCGCCGGCGCACCGCGTCCCGCAGCAGGGTGTCGAGCTGGTCGGCGGCCTGGCCATCATCCAGGTCCAGCGGGTCGGCGACAGCGGCGGCGGCGATGCCCTGCAGAGTCCAGTAGCAGCGTTCGTTCACGCGCCCGCCGCTGTCGATCACAACCATGTGCCCAGGCGACAATTGGCGCACGTTGTGATAGATACTGCGCGGCGCGGGCACATACCCGTAGCGCAGGTAGGCGGCAAGGCTGTCGCGGTCCAGTTCCCCACGCCAGGCCGGATGCTGCGCCAGGCTGCGCGGCTGCGAGCCGAACAGCACCACGTCACCGAAGCGCCCGTAGTACAGCGGCTTGATACCGACGCGGTCGCGCATCAGCGTCAGCGTGCGCTCCTCCCGATCCCACAGCGCGATGGCGAACATACCGATGAACCGCTCCACCGCGCGCGCCGCGCCCCAGGCAGCACAAGCCTCGAGGACCACTTCGGTGTCGGAATGGCCGCGAAACCGCACCCCTCTAGCAGCGAGCTCAGGGCGCAGGTCGTCGCTATTGTATACCTCACCGTTAAAGACGATCATGTAGCGCCCGTCTGCGGAGGCCATGGGCTGTCGTCCCGCCGCCGTGAGATCCCGGATCGCGAGCCGTCTGAAGCCGATTGCTATGCCCGCACCAGCGTCCACCCAGGTATGTTCGTCGTCAGGACCACGGGGTGTCACTGAGGCGGTCATGCACCGGACCCTACGCTCTGCCTCCGAGGTAACGAGCAAAGCGGTTGGATCCAAAAAACCGGCGAAGCCACACATTCAGAAAACCTCCAATACGCATGTTCTCCCGCACAACCCGCTGGGCGACGATGAAGCGCCAACCTTACAGATCACGCCAAATTGATATCGACACATTCCACCCGCTTCCGGTAAAGCCTGCAGTCGGCCGCGACGAGACGCACGTGAGTGCCCGTTCCCAAGACCCCACGCGAAACATGATCCCATAGGTCCCGCGGTATGCGCCGCCGCATCGAGCACATTGCCTGACAATAGACGCCACTATGGAACTATCTGCCCGCCCCACCCGGGAAGGCTCCCATCACTCCGCGAGCAACGACTCAGTCTCCTCAGATCCAAGGATCGCTGCAGCGTTGGAGTGGTGCAAAGCCAAAGGCATCGATGACTTGACGGTCGCGGCACCGGACGCGCTCTCGGGAAGCCAACTGAAGGCATTGCTGGAGCAACCCAACGTTACGAGTGCAATAACCGTAGACGCACTCCCCGACCGCACCGAAGACAACCGCGTCGGCGCGTTTTTGCCATCCGACTACACCTGGCGACTACCAGTCGTCCGGGGCCAACGTATCGTATACATCGGCGGCCGGGAGACCATCACCGCCCGTATGATACGCGCAGCGTTCGCGGGAGGAGTCAAGAGTCTCATCTATTGGAACGTTGACAGCTGGACACATAGATCCGTCAACACACTTGCGTTCCACAAGGTAGCGAGCAAACTCTTAGGAATAACCCAAACGGGCTACTGCTTCGTCCAAGACCTACTCGCCGGTACCCTAGAGTCTTTGCGTTCAACCGCAAACGCCACACCTGCACTACGAAACATAGCGCCGGCAGTCATCGCAAGAACTCGTAATTGGTCCGCAACTACCCAACGGCGGATTCTTGTTGGGGAAGCAGAACTCCGACGTCTTATCGGCATGCCTCCCCTTCACGAGGCAGCGCACTCGGCACCCGGTTCACTCCCAAGCCCCGAACTCCTCTCCTCCACACTATTTAGCGCAAGACTACTGCAAACCCCAAATAGCCGCCGTCTTCAGCGCTTATTGCGCACTAACAGACTCCGGTTGGACGCCACCTATGAACGACGGCTGCCACGAATCGTTATGGCATGCCCTACGCTGGTCGCGGGCGGAGCGGAGCGGCAGATTGTCAATACAGCCATCGGTCTTCGCCGAAGCTTCGAAGCCGACGTCACGGTCCTAGTGAGTCACCTATTTTCGCCCCCGGGTAACGACTTCTTCTACCAGGAACTGCAGGCCGCCGGCGTAAACGTCCGGGAAGTCCAATCGCCGACAACCTCTGCCGACACTTGGATTCGATATCAGACGCCCGCAACCGCAACCCAGCTCCGGGAATTGCGTCAACTGCTGCGGGGTTTGCCACCAGCTCTCACCCAGGAAGTGACCAATGTATACCTGATGCTGAGCGACTTACGCCCGACCGTACTCCACGCCTGGCTAGATCATAGCTCCGTATGCGCCGGCTTAGCGGCGCTGCTGGCGGGCGTACCCCGCGTCATACTGTCCGGCCGCAACGTCAGCCCGCAGCATTTCTCATACATCCTACAACCGTACATGCGCCCTGCCTACCGCGCTATGGCCAAACGCGGAGAGGTCTACTTTGTGAATAACAGTCACGGCGGGGCCCAAGATTACGCCCGGTGGCTAGGCCTCGATGAGACCCGGTTCCAGATCATATACAACGGAGTTACTCCCGATCACGTTAAAACGGTTCCAGCAGCGAAAGTATCCGGTCTCCGGCGTCGACACGGCATTCCCGAAGATGCCCTGCTAGTTGGCGGGATGTTTAGGTTGTCCGCAGAAAAACGGCCGCTATTGTGGGTCGAAACGGTCACGGCGGTAGCCTCGAAACGTCCGAATGTTTTTGGAATAATCTTCGGCGCCGGCCCAATGCTAGGTGAATTACAAGCTGAAATCGCGCGGCACGGAATGGGAAAGCGCATTATCCTTGCAGCCCCGATAAAGGACAGCGTAACGGCTATAGCGGCCTTTGACATCCTGCTACTGACGTCGCGCTGGGAGGGTACTCCTAACGTCGCCATTGAGGCCCAGGCCATCGGAACGCCCGTCGTCGTCTCAGGCGGAGGCGGAGCTGCCGAGGCACTCGAACATGGAAAAACCGGCATATTCGTTGATCACGCCGATTACCCAACCTTAGCTGAACAAGTCCTTCGACTGGCGGATGATCAAGCTCTGCGGGCACAACTCGGAGCCAATGGGCCTGCCTTTGTCAACTCCCGCTTCGGCCTTGCCCGCATGTTACAGGAGACGTGGGCTCTATACGGCCTCCCCTGCGCGGAACCTCAAGCTACTCCCAAAGCTCGCGCCGACCGGTACATTAACCCTTCCCACTCGCAGAGATCCAAATCGTGACTGCAGACCACGTACGCTTCGGCTTCGGAAAAAACTGGGCTGATTTTGTAGACGCTCATCTCAACGAAGAGCGCATCGCTAGGGCAGAAAAACACCTGCTTCGATTCCTGCGCCTAGACAACCTATCGGGCAAGACCTTCTTGGATATCGGTTGCGGCAGTGGGTTGCATTCCCTCGCGGCACTCCGCGCGGGCGCAAAAAGAATCGTCTCATTCGATTACGATTTTGATTCTGTCGCGACGACTGAGCATCTGCGTCAATTCGCAGGAGCTCCTGCACATTGGCAGGTCCTACAAGGCTCGGTCTTAGACGAAGCCTTTATGCGAAGCCTTGCTTCAGCAGACATAATTTATAGCTGGGGTGTCCTTCACCACACCGGGGATCTGTGGCGAGCGATAGAAAACGCGGCGATGACAATGTTGCCGGATAGTGTATTCTATATCGCCCTATACAGTAGTGATGTTTACCTCGACCCACCTCCCGAGTATTGGCTCGATGTCAAGCGACGGTACAATGTGGCCGGCCCATTGAAAAAACGCCTCATGGAGTGGCAATACGCCTGGCGGGAGACCATCCTGCCGGATCTACGGCATGGTCGCAACCCGCTGAAGTTGATACTGGGTTATGCTGCCTCACGGGGAATGTCGTATTGGACCGATGTGCGTGATTGGCTAGGAGGCTACCCGATGGAATTCGCCGGAAACGAGGAGACCAAGGCGTTCTGTCGGGATCGGCTCAAACTTGAGTTAATCAACATTTCCGCCGGCGAGGGAAACACCGAGTTCCTTTTCAGGCGCCGAGGCGCCCAAAACTACTGGGATGAGGTCCGCGCAGGCACGCGCTTGATCGAACTTCACGGCCCGTTCTTGCATCGCGAGGGTCAGGCGTATGAGGCCCAGATTCCAGAGTTCATTGAAAGTGCGGATAACACTCAACATCCGCGGCGCTCTCGCTTGATGCTGTACGAGGATGGGAAGCCAGTGGGTTTCGCTCATCAAACTATTGCAAATATCGAGCGTCACGGTAACGGACGGTACTCTCACTGGAAAGAACAGCTCATTTTCTCCAGTACCGACGGCAGCGATCCGAATACCAACGGTCGGTGTTACGCCATTGCCGAGGATGTCTTGCCATAGTTTTCGCCTTGGCCATGCGACATCCCTGCTCGGTGACGCCCCCGTCTTTCCGTCCGACATTTTTTTGGGCTTGCGCCCCCACCTTATCGTGTGACGAACCGCCGCTGCGATAAGCGCGGTAGAACCGCTTCGCGCTATTAAGGCGCCTAGGGCGTTACCAATTGTTTTCGTTGCCGCCAAAATGCCGCTTACTCCTTTACAAGCTAATCACCACTTCCTGGCTTTCTGGCAGCTCGTCGTGCTTTTGAGTCGATACCGGCAGCTCACGTGGGAGATGACTAAACGTGAGGTCTCTGAACGGTACGCGGGACAAGTTCTTGGAACGCTCTGGGCAGTGGGCCATCCAGTTCTCTTGATGGCCCTGTACGTCTTCGTGTTCGCCTTCGTCTTTCCTACGCGTCTTGGCCTAGGCGACGACCTGCCCCGGAGTTACGTGCTGTATATACTCGCTGGTCTAATTCCTTGGATCACGTTTGCTGATGCAATGAACAAGTCGACAGCTGTGATCATAGGCAACGCGAGTCTAGTGAAGCAAGTTGCGTTTCCACTCGAGATCCTACCGGTCAAGGTCATTTTCGCCGCGTTCGTCACACAGCTTGTTGCGACGCCTTTGCTTTTGTTCTACGCGGTGGCTGTCGACCCGCAAGGGCTGCCGTGGAGCGCCCTTGCGCTTCCTGTGCTGTTCGGGTTTCAGCTCTTGGCCATGATTGGGGTCGCCTACCTATTGGCATCAATAACTGTTTTTGTGCGGGATCTGCGGGAGCTGGTACAGGTTTTCACGACCGCTGGTCTTTTCCTGGCACCCATTCTTTTTTTGCCTTCTTGGCTTGAGACTGCCTGGAAGCCTTTGCTTTGGGTACTCTATGTGAATCCATTCAGTCATCTGGTCTGGTGCTATCAAGACATTCTGTACTTCGGGCGCATCAGCCATCCAATTTCGTGGATTTTTTTTATTCCATTTAGTCTCGGGACCTTTTACGCGGGATACCGCGTTTTCCGCAAACTCAAGACCCTCTTCGGAGATATGTTGTGATAGACGAACGGGCAATTGTCGTCTCAGATCTCTCCAAGCGTTTCGATCTGTATCGTCAGCCCGCAGACATGCTTTGGGAAGTGTTGCTTCGTCAGCAGCGCCATCAGGAATATTGCGCATTGTTAGATATAAGCTTCGACGTGGGACACGGCGAAGTTGTTGGCATCATCGGCCGGAATGGCGCAGGCAAGAGTACCTTACTCAAAATCTTGACGGGAACACTGGAGCCAACCGCAGGTCGTGTTGCGATCGAGGGCAAGGTTTCCGCGATTTTGGAACTTGGCACGGGCTTTCATCCAGAGTATTCCGGGCGCGACAATATTCTCATGGGTGGCCTTTGCCTTGGCATGACTAAGGACGAAATGAGAAGAAAGTTAGATTGGGTAGTCGGCTTCAGCGAGCTCGGATCCGTGATCGACCGGCCGTTCAAGACCTACTCCACTGGTATGCAGGCGCGGCTCGCTTTCAGCACCGCCGTTAGTGTCGAACCGGACATCTTGATCGTCGACGAAGCCTTGTCGGTTGGCGATGCGAAGTTTCAGCGGAAGTGCTATCAGCACATGGAGGATCTTCGTCTCCAAGGGCGTACGATCTTGTTCGTTTCGCACGATCCTCGGCCGATCACGGGATTTTGTGATCGTGCTCTATTACTCGACCAGGGGCGGCTCATCGCTGACGGCGATCCCCGGGCTGTCATGAACCGTTATAACAAGATGCTTTTCGACGAAGAAGCGGTCGTGCGAGGCCCGGTGTCGGAGCCCAGCCGGGTCGAGCGGAAAGGTAGCCTCGGCCTTGGCGGTACTTTCACACCGTCAAGTAGCGAGGTGCGCGCAGGGGATAGGAGCGCCGAGATCTTTGACGTCGCATTGGTCGACAGCAGGGGGCAACGTGCGGTGACTCTCGCGACGGGAGAACCTTGCCGAGTCGTCTACTGGGTCAGGGTGCAGGAGGCTATCGACAGCATTGGCTTCGGATTCCGCTTTACCACAGTGCAGGGCACTGACGTCTACGGCACGAGTACCAGCTTGCAGCAAATTCCCATTCCCACAACAGTTCCTGGACACGTTTATCAAGTCAGCTTTGATTTGAGAATGTGGCTTGCGCCTGGACGTTATTTCCTCACCGTGGGGGCTGCACGCAACTCCCTGGAAATGTACGACCGACGCGCCGACGTCCTGGACTTCGAGGTCACCGGAGACTTCAACGGGTACACCTCTTCGCTAGTGAATCTTAACGCGTCTGCCGCAGTTGAATTGCAGTGATAGACGTCGTCTCCAGACACCTCCACGTTAAAGACAGATGAGTTCTGCACCCCTACAGTCGCCGATCATGGTCATTGGCGCCGGACGATCGGGCTCGACTCTGATCTCCCGCATGCTCGACGCACACAGCGCCATTGACTTTAAAGGTGAGACTAGCTTTTTGTTGCTACGTCTCTGGGTGGAGGTGTGGCACGATCGATTCTGGCTTAATTGGCCTCGCCATGTCGCTGCACGACCGCACTCTGCAGCCGCGCCTGTGCCACACATGCCTCCCAACGAGCTAGCGACGGAACGAGCCCGTGTCGGTAAGCTCGTCGCAGAAATGATAGTCCGTTTGTTGCGCGTGCAACGTGAGGACCGTCGCTTCTGGGGTTATAAAGAGCTCTGGAGCGGCTTGTCGCAATACAACCACGACTGGAGCGCGTACGATGCAGTTTTGCCCGGCGCCCATTGGCTGCATCTCGTTCGGCATCCGTTTGACTTTGCCCGCTCCTGTGCCGCTTGGAATGGCACACTGCTGACCCGCGACTATTTGGAAGCGAGGCTTTCCAACTGGGTCGACATGGTCGAATGCAACCGCCGACGCATTGACACGGGGCGTTACCATGAAATTCGCATGGAAGATGTTGCTCGCAAACCAGAAGAAACGTTAGATCCCATACTGAGTGAGCTAGGACTTGGTTGGGAGTCCGCAATGACCACGGCTCTGGGCAAGAAGACAATGGCTTCGGATCAACACACGGATGACGAGACAGCGTCGCTATCCTCGAATGAGATCAACATGTTGATTGACCAAATCCCGGGGTTGGCCGAAGCTATGAACTTATATTGCTACACTGCACCGCAGCGGGTGCTACTGAGCGCTCAGACTCGAGCGGAATCGTCGGTCGACCTTCGTGACCCGGAGAATGAGCAGAAGGGCGCGTTTTTACCACGTCACGTCCTGGAAGCGCAGCTGCACACCGCCCGCTCTGCCCTATCGGAGCTGACCGGGATGGCCTCCCAGGGCGGGTTTGGTCCGCACAAATCCATTAAAGTTGAGCCAGCCGAGGCATTCCAACGGGTTCGCTCGGTGTTGGCGAAACTCACCGAGGCCCTCAAGCAATGATGCTTCGGCGGCTATTGATTCCCGAACGCAGCAAACCGACAACCCCATGTGCGGAATAGCAGGCATCGTCTGCCAGTCACGGATTTTCGATTCTGACCAGCTCAAGCGCATCGTCACCGATATGCGCGACCAGATGGTGCATCGGGGGCCGGATGACGCCGGCGTCTGGGTAGACCCGGACGGCGGCTGTGCGCTCGCACACCGCCGACTGTCGATCATCGACCTATCGGCCGAGGGGCGCCAGCCGATGGGCAATGAGGACGGTTCAGTCCAGGTCACCTTCAACGGCGAAATCTATAACTTTCAGGCCCTGCGCGACGAGTTGATCCGCAAGGGGCATCGGCTGCATTCGCAGACCGACTCTGAGGTACTACCGCATCTGTTCGAGGCAATGGACCCGGCGCGCCTTCATGACCTCGACGGCATGTTCGGTCTTGGAATCTGGCACCGGGAGCGCCGCCGCCTGCTGCTTGCGCGCGATCCGTTCGGTAAGAAACCGCTCTACTTCGCAAAAGGACGGGGCTGGTTCGCGTTTGCGTCCGAGCTGCAGGCACTTACGCGCGTCCCGGGGTTCGACCCGGCGATCGACCGCGACGCGCTGTCTCTGTACCTGCTGCTCCAATATGTGCCGGCGCCGTTCAGCATCTATAGCGCCGCCAGGAAGCTAACGCCGGGGTCCTATCTGGAGCTCGATCTCGCCGACGGGCAAGCCGTTGAGGGGACTCCGAGACGTTGGTTTCAGTTCGAAGCCGTCGAGCCGCCGTCGCTGGGCGGACCATCGCTCGACGAGCGCATCGAGGAACTGCGACCGCTTATCCTGTCGGCAGTCCGGAAGCGTCTGATCAGTGACGTGCCGCTCGGGGCTTTCCTGTCCGGCGGAGTCGACTCTGGACTCGTCGCGGCAATGGTGACGCAAGAGCTCGGCGAACCGCTGAAGACCTTTTCCATCGGCTTCGCTGGGACCAATGAGAGTGAGCACCAGTATGCGCGTGAGGTCGCCCACCACCTCGGCACGGAGCATCATGAGGACCTGCTGCAGCCGGACGCACTGCAGCTCGTGCATGAGATCGCCGGTCGGCTCGATGAGCCAAATGGAGATTCGAGTTGTCTGCCCACCTACCTACTCTGCCGCTACACCCGCGAACATGTGACCGTAGCGCTGTCCGGGGACGGCGGCGACGAGCTGTTCGGCGGCTACGGGCGTTACCGAGACACGCTCAACGAGTACGGCAGCCGGCTCGACCGGCTCAAGCGCATGTTCCGCAGCCGGCGCCCTTACCAACCTGCGGACGGTTATCTGTCACCGCGCTGGCTAATGTTCCAGCCCGAGCAGGTGGATACTCTGGTCGGCGGTTTGTCGCCGACGGTGCGAAACATCCTCCATGACTGGCGCGAGCGCCTCAATGACCAGCGCAAGCCCCTGTTGCACCGGATGCGGAATTTGGACGCCGAAACTTATATGCCCGGCGCCGTGCTGGCCAAAGTCGACCGAATGAGCATGCAAGTGGCGCTTGAGGTGCGGTGTCCGTTGCTCGATCGGCACGTGGCCGCCTATGCGCAGGGCCTCCCCGCCTCCGCCTGCTGGCGACCGCCGGCCGAAACCAAACGACTGCTGAAGGCATTGACCGCTCGCTACCTGCCGCGCAACTGGATCGACCGCCCCAAGATGGGTTTTGGGCTCCCGTCCAACGCCTGGTCCAAGGACGCAATGCTCACGCTGGCTCGCGAATTGCTAACCGGTACGGATAGCCGACTCGGTCAGCTGCTTGTACCAGGAAGCCTGAGCGCCGTGATCGAGAAGCAGGCGCAGCCCGGCTGCTTCTCGATCTACCAGCTTTGGCCGCTTCTCATCATGGAGCTTTGGCTGCGTAAGATCGCAGATCACCACCTATGATTAGGCCGGTACGCTTGCGGATCGGCTGCTCCGAGATTCCAGAAGGCGCGCCTGCTCATCCCATCGGTCTCTCATATTCATTGTAAGTGGGACTGCCGGCCCTGCGGAAAACAGCGCCGCAAGTCGTCCTACGGGGTCTTCTGCTCCCTCAGTGGTGTTGTGGAGCGGAATCCTCTCGCCTTAATGACCCGACCCAGACTGATCATCACAGCGGCGGCCCTTGCATTAGCCGCGTTCGTCGGCCTCGCCTGGCACAGCCTCGCCTATTGGCACTGGGGCGATGAGGACGAGAAAATCGTCGCTGCCTGGATGATCGCGGAGGGTTGGCGGCTCTACGGCGATCTGTTCGCCCACCATGGTCCGCTGAACTATGCGCTGGCGCACGGGGTGTACACGCTGACCGGGTCGGTTGCGCTGGCGCCCTATCGTGCCGCCCAGTGGGGCATTCTGTTGTTGACGGCGGTCGCGCTGGGCGCGAGCCCGCTGCTACGCGGTTGGCAGCAGCGGGTGCTAACGGGGAGTCTCTTTTGCCTGCTCGTGGCGCTGCTGGCGCCCCTTTGGTACGGGCATACGTTGCTCTATCACGCGCAGGGCGGCGCGGCGGTGTCTGTCGCGCTGAGTCTACTGCTATTGCCCTTGATGTTGGGGGTTATCCCGTCGCGCATCGCGGCGGCATTCGGTGGTGCGGGGCTTTCAGCGGCGGTCTTTGCGGCCTATCCGTTTGGCGTCGCTGCGGGCTTGTTGACCTTGTCGACCCTGATGTTGGTGCGCGCCGGTGGCCGACATTGGCGCGACGTGCTCGGCACGCTGGTGGCTGCTGCGGCGGGCTTCGCTGCCTTCACGCTGCTGATGCTGCTGTGGCTGGTGCTGTACGGCGACCTCGTGGGATACGGCGTCTACCACCTCTGGTTCAACCAGGTCGTTTACGCCGACTTCATCATCTACTCGCCCGTTGACGCGCTCAAGCAGCTAAAAAAGCTGTTCCGCAGTCCGCTCGGCTGGGTGCTGCAGGCAGCGCTGCTGTTTACCCTTCTGCTCGGCCTCGAAGTCCGCTCACTACGCCGCAAAGACCCGCCAGCAGGTAGCGGCCTGCGACGCGGCCTTTGGCTCGTGGGCGGTTGCACGACATTCCTCCTGGGCCTGTTGTTCCTCAACCCCCGCGGCGACGTGGTATTCAAGAACGCGGCCCTGTGGATCGTCGGGCTTGGGCTCTTGAGCCTGCTCATCGTGTGGCGCCCGATGGGTCCCAGCAGCCGGCGCGCCGTCGGCGTCCTGCGGTGGCTGGCGATCTTCGTGGCCGTGGCGGCCCCGCTCTACCTGGCTGGGATCAAGGGCTGGGCGGATGTCGACCAGACCTACGTCACGCGCACCGCTGCTGTGCAGATGCGCGAGGCGCTGGACCGGCAGGTGCGCTTGGCGCAGGCCCTGACGTCACCGGACGAGCCCATTCTGGCCACGGTCTTCATGCCACGCTGGTACCTGCTGACGGAGCGTCTGCCGTCCTCCGGCGCGTACTACTATCTGCCCTGGCAGGCCGCCTACAACCGCGACCCGGTGCTCGGCTACCGCATTGACCCCTGCGTGGATCTCGCTATGGCACCGCCGAAGCTCATCGCCTGGGACCGCTGGACGGTCTGGGAACGCTACGACGTCGCCGACTATGCGCCCTGCTTGGTGGAACTCATGCAGCGGGACTATGTCGCGGTGAGCGGCACACCCTTTCTGCTGCGGCAACCGGTGAGCGACGCGGACCGGGCCGTTGTCGCTGACTTCGGCTACCGGCTCGAGCCCGTGACAGCAGCCGATTGAGCCGCCCGGTCAGACCACCGCCGCCCCATGCCGCCCGACCGCCGCTGTCGGCGCCTGTAGCTCCGCCGCCAATGCCGCCGCCGCGGCACGCCCCTCGCGAATCGCGTAGTTGGTGCCGCGGTCTTCCGGGTAGATCTGCGCCATGGTGGCGAGCTTGAGGCCGCGGATGGGCGTGTCCCGTGGCGGGACGAGACCGGCGTAGCCGCGCTCGACGATGGGCTGCGAGTAGCGCGCCCGCCAGACATGTGCGGCTTGGACCCAGTCCGGCCGCAGATCCGGAAACATCCGCGCGAGGTGCCCGAGCGTGAAGTCCACCACCGCGGCGTCGTCCATGCGGTACAGCGCGTCGTCCTCGGGCAGGTATTTGGACAGGTAGACGATGTGCCGCCCGCCGTAGCTGTCCACGGGCTCGAAGTTGGTGTGCTCGATGACGCCCACAAACGGGAAGCCCGGGTCGTTGACATTGAGCCAATAGGTCTCGGAGAGGCTGCGGTCCAGCTCCAGCACCACGCACAGATTCGCGAGGTAGCGGATGCGGCGCAGCGCGGTCAGCGCCTCCGCACTCAGATGCGGCGCGAGCAGGTCCGCGACGAGGGGCAGCGCCGGCGTCGCGATGATGGCGTCCACGGCCACCCGCCCGGCGTCGGTGACCAGCGCGGTGGCCCGCCCCTGCGTGACCTCAATACCGCGCACCGCTGCGGCAGTCTGCACCACACCGCCCTGCACCGCAATGGCCGCCGCCAGGCGTTCGGCGAGCGCGGCAAAACCGCCGCGGAAATACGCCAGCTGCTCCGCGCCGCCCTTGCCGCGGCTGCCGCCGCGCAACTTGAGCTTGTTCCAGATCCACACGGCGGAGACTTCGTCGGCAACGGCGCCGAACTTGCCTCGCAGCAGCGGTTCCCAGACGACCCGATACACGCGCTCGCCGCCCAGCTGCAGCAGCCAGTCGGCGGCGGTGCGCTGCTCCAGCGTCTGCCAGTCGCGGACCCGTCTGGCGCGCAGCGCGAGCAGCCCGAGGCGGATGCGATCGGCCAAGGGCAGGGCGGAGAAACGCAGCAGATCCAGCGGCGTGGAAAGCTTGAAGAAGCGGTTGGCGTAGTACATACCCGTGCGGGTCGGGCGCAGTCGCACCTGGTCGGCGGCGCCAAGCGCCTCGATCAGGTCCATCACGTGCCGGTCGTTGGTGAACCAGTGGTGATAGAACTTCTCCAGCCGCTCGCCGCCCACCTGGAAGCTGCCGGCGAGCCCGCCCACCTCCGCGGCCGCCTCGAAGACGGTGGCGCGCACACCGCGGCGGCCCAGCTCGTAGGCGGCAGCAAGCCCGCAGAAGCCGCCGCCGATGATGCCAACATGCGGTCCGTTTGCAGTGCCTGGGTTCATCGCGTGCTCATCGGATGTTCATCGGTTGCTTAACGGGTCCTCGGGTGGGCCCTCGGGCGGCTGCTCAGGGGCGCTCAGGGGCTGACCCGTTGTGCCGATCGCTCGGCGGCGTGTGCCGCGGCGGCGCCGGCCAGCAGCCCGCGCCCGCGCAGCAGCAGATAGCCCAGGCCGAGCACCGTCATGGGCAGCCACAGCACCGCGTGCACGGTAAAGGCGACGGCCGCTGCCATGGTCTCTGGCACGCCGTAGGCGGCAAAGGCGGTGAGGGTGAAGTAATCGAAGGTGCCGATGTAGCCGGGCGAGCTCGGGATCAGCGTCGACAGCGTGCCAGTGGCCATGGCAAACAGGGCGCCGAGCGGACCGATGGACACCGCGAAGGCGAGCGCGACGACACCGAAGACCGCCGCTTCCAGCAGCCAGATGGCCAGCGACAGACCCAGCAGCACAAGCACGTCCACCGGGCGGCGCAGCACCGCGAAGGTCTCGACGAAACTCTGCCCCCAACGCCCGAGGCGCTCCGACCAACCGCGCGCCGCAACGGCTGGCTGCTGCGCGACCCGGTGCACCAGCGCCGGCAGCCGCGGCGCCAGCAACAGCAGCGCCGCCGAGGTCAGCGCCGTGGTGCCGGCCAGCCCTGCCGCAGACAGGGTGATGGCGCGTGGAAACAGGTCCGTTGGCACCGCCAGCAGGCCCACAAAGAAGAGTCCAAGCAGCGTCGTCATGTCCAACAGGCGCTCCAGCACCAGGGTGCCGAGGACGCGCATGGCCGGCGAGCGCAACTGGCGCCGAAAGCCAAAGGCGCGCAGCGCATCGCCGGCGCGCAGCGGCAGGACGTTGTTGACGGCAATGCTCGTCAGGTACGGCCACACGCAGGCCGCCGCCGGCAGCCCCGGCGCCAACGCCCGCAATAGCCACCACCAGCGCAGGATGCGCAGGGCATAGTCGGCGGCGAGCAGGCTCAGCGCCGCGAGGAGCCAAGGCAACGCCAAGCCGGTGAAGGCGGCGGCGAGCGCAGCGGCGTCCACCCGCGCGGCGATGAGCCACAAGAAGCCTGCGGTTACGATCAGCCCGAGCACGGGCTTGAGCCAGCGGCCCTGGGCGGCAATGCCCCCTGCGCGCGGCGCGGTCATGGTGCTGCGTCCTCCGGCGGTGCGTCGAAGCCGAGCCGCTCCTTGATCAAATACAGCGGCCGGCGCTTCACCTCCCAGTAAACCCGCCCGAGGTACTCGCCGATGACGCCGAGGAAGAGCAACTGCACGCCGCCGAGGAACAGCACGGCGATGAAGAGCAGCGTCCAGCCCGGCACCCACACCTCCGTGAACAGCCGCAGTGCCAGCGCATAGCCGATGCCGAGCAGCGCCAGCCCCGACGCCAGCAGGCCCAGGTACACCGCGAGCCGCAGGGGCACCAGTGAGAAGGACAACAGCCCATCCGCCGCAAAACGCAGCATGCGCCGCAGCGGGTACTTGCTCTTGCCGGCGGCGCGCGCGGCGCGCTGATAGCGCAGCGGCTCCTGGCGGAAGCCCGTCCAGGCCACCATGCCGCGCAGGAAGCGATCGCGCTCCGGCATGGCCAGCACCGCGTCCACAACGCGCCGGTCCATGAGTCGAAAGTCGCCGGTATCGACGGGGATGGGCGTGTTGGAGAGCCGGTTGAGCAAACGATAGAACAGGCTCGCCGACCAACGCTTGAAGCGCGTCTCCCCCGCGCGGGCCTCGCGCTCGCCGTAGACCACGTCCACGCCCTCGCGCCAACGTGCGAGCATCTGCGGGATCAGCTCCGGCGGGTCCTGCAGGTCGGCATCGATGAGCACCACGGCAGCCCCGGACGCCGCCGCCAGACCCGCGCTCACAGCGATCTGGTGGCCAAAGTTACGCGACAGCGACAGCACGCGCACACGCCCGTCCGCGGCCTGAATCTCGCGCAGCTCGTCCAACGTGCCGTCAGCGCTGCCGTCGTCCACATACAGGATCTCCCAGTCCAGATCCGACACCGAGTCGAGCGCCCCGCACAGGCGCGCATGGCTCGCCGCGATCACGGCCTGCTCGTTGCAGCAGGGGACGATGACGCTGAGGCTGGCGTTGTGCTGGCGGTGGTTGGGCACCCAAATACCTCGCGAAGCGCTGCCTCAGGCCGACGAGCGACGGGGCGCCGGCACGTCGGTAGCTCGTTCATGGGCAAGGGCCGATGGCCAAGGGCCAAGGGCCGAGGAGCGGACTCGCACCCCTGGCATCAGCGGTTATGCCTTGGCCCTTCCCCTCGCCGTCGCCTGGCACAACACGCGTCGCCGAGAACTTAACGCATCCGCAAACATCTGGCCCGGCGAAGCAATCGACTTCCTTTTGGGCGAGAGCGGATCAGGTCGCGTCGGCCAGCCCCCTGTGCCAGGCTAGCACGCACTTGCAAGATCAGCGGCAGATGACGGTGAGACACGCTACCGCCCGTTGTTGGGCTCAGGCCGATGGGCATCCGCTGTCGCTACCATCTCGTCGACGACGGCGAAGAAATTCTGCTGCGGCCGCCAGGACAACTCCGCGCGGAGCCGATTGGCTCGGTAGCAGGCCGAGCCGCGCAGGCGCGCGAGCGCTAGGGACGAAAACGGCATGGGCCGGCCCGCGGTGCGCCCGAGCAGATCCGCAGCCCGCGCCCCCGACTCGAGCAGCCACATCGGCAGCGACCAGGATGGCGGCCTTCGACCAAGCGCCTGGCAAATGGCCAGATACAGCTGCCGGGTCGAGTAGTCCACCCCGTCCGCAACAATATACACACGCCCCTTGGCCGCCTCTGTCGTCATCGCCAGCCAAGCGGCCGCGACTAGGTCAGACACCGACACCATGGAGCGCCGGTTATGCGACTCGGGCAACGGCGGGAAGCGACTGCAGGCCACCGCGTCGACCATCCGCCGCAGATTGCCTTTCACACCGGGCCCATAGACCAGCGTCGGGCGCAGGACGCTCCCGTGCAGACCCTGCTCTGCGGCGGCCAGGACCAATTGCTCCGCGGCGCGCTTGGATTGCCCGTAGACGTCCGCCGGCGGCGCATCCCAGGTCTCGTCGACACAGTCCTCGCCGGGTTCTGCAGCCGCCTTGACGCTGCTGAAGTAGACAAACCGGCCGACGCCGGCGGCCGCGGCTGCCTCGAGGAGCAACCGCGTCCCGTCGACATTGAGTTGCCAATAAGAGGCGTCCTCGGTGCCGCTTTCGTCCGGCACGTGGGCCAGCCCAGCCAAATGGAAGATGCCGTCGATACCGGCACACGCATCGGCCGGTACGCTGCCATTGGCCAAGTCGCAGACCACGCGTTCCTGCCAGGGGCCCAGAGCATCATGATGCAAGAGCGCGCGGACGCGGCAGCCGTGCTCCGCCAGCAACCGGCACAGGGCATGCCCAACGAAGCCGTTCGCACCGGAGACCAGATAGTGCATCGTCGCGCTCAGCCCGATGGCGGGCGTTCAAGCCCGCGGCGGTAGGCTTGCACCATGCTCGGTATCGCTGTCTCCAGGCGATGGCGCGACACAAAGGACAAGGTGTCCCGAATCTTTTTGGAGCTGTACCAGGCATCGCCGGCGAGCTTACCCAATGCCGCCGTGGTCAGCGGCATGGGCCGGCCCGTGAGGCGCTCTCCGAGCGTGCCGCCCCAGGCCGCCAAGCGCCAACACCACAGGGGCAAGGCCCAGCGCGGCATCGGCAGGCCCAGGGCCAAGCGAATGTGCTCGTAGATCCAGCGGGTGGAATAGTCAGCGCCGTCCGTGACGAGGTAGGTTTCGCCGGCGGCCCGTGGGTCCGTCGCAACCAACAGGGCCGCGCTGACCACGTCGTCCACGTGGACCGCGGAGCGGCGGTTGACCAGCCGCGGCCAAGGCGGAAAACGCCCGCGCGCAACGGCATCGATCATCCGATATAGATTGCCGCCGGCCCCAAGCCCATACACCATCGGCAGGCGCAGCACACACACATGGAGGCCGCTGGTCAAGCCGGCTTGCAGCACCGCATGCTCGGCCTCCAGCTTGGCGCGCCCGTAGAGCGTCTCCGGTCGCGCGGGGGTCGATTCATCCGCCGGCCGCCCGTCAGCGCCGGCGGCCTCGCCCATCGCCTTGACGCTGCTTAAGTAGATCAGGCCAGACACGCCGGCGGCGACGGCCGCATCCAGCAGATGGCGCGTACCCTCCGCGGTCACTGGCCAATGCGATGCCGCCTCGTAGAGGTCGGGCTCGTCCGGTCGCGGCGAGTAACTCGCGAGGTGAAACACCAGCTCGACGCCCTGCAATGCTTGGCGCAGCGAGTCTGGCTCAGTCAGATCAGCCCGAATGCACGCGATATCGGTGTGCTCCCACAGCTGTTCTGCCACCTCCGGGGACCGCGTGAGCACGGCGACCAACGCGCCCGCACCATGTAGCGCCGTGACCAGCTGCCGCCCCAGCTTGCCCGTCCCGCCCGTCACCAGAACGCGCGTGCCGCTGAGCCCCAGGTTGTCCGGCGCTGCGGCACTCATCGGTCAGCCCACCGTCCGAGCTGCCGCCTGATCCAGGTCGCCGGCGCCACCAACGCAAAGTGCAGCCAAATCCCAACGATGACGAGCAGACTCAATGGCAGCGGATAGTCGCGAAACTGGAACTTCCGAAAGAAACGGTCCATCCCACGATGTTTATGCCAAAGCACCGACATCGGCCGCCCGACACTGCATACACCCTTGTGGTGAAAGGCCTCCGCATCCGGGACCAGATAAATAGCCCAGCCCGCACGCCGAAACCGGACGAACCAATCCAAATCCTCGCAGTGCAGGAAATAGTCTTCATCCATGAGACCAACCTCGTCCAGCGCCGACCGCCGGACCAGCATGAAGGCGCCAGAGATCGCTTCAACTTGAATGGGATGCTGCGGCAGCGGGTCGTGCGTGCGGTCAAGCCGTTTCCCAGCCAACAAGCTCGGCCAGAGCCGCTCGACGTACAGCAAGCGCGCCAACCCGATCCACGGGTCCGGGATCACCCGCCGACTGGCAACCTGCTCAGTCCCGTTCGGGTCGCGCACAACGCACCCGCACATACCGGCGTTCGGCGTCGCCTCCATGAATGCCAGCGTGCGCTCTAAGGCGCCCTCTCCGACGATACAGTCGGGGTTCAGGAACAGCAGAAAAGGGGCCTTCACCTCACCCATGGCGCGGTTGCTGCCGCGTGCGAAGCCCAGGTTCTGGCGGTTCTCTAGGATCTTCAGCCGACCATCACCGCCATGGTGCTCCCGGAGAAGTGCCAAGCTGTCATCCGAGGAGCCGTTATCGCTGACGACGACCTCAGCAGAGACCCTAGACGCCAGCACCGCCTCCACGCTCCGGCGCAAAAAGCTGCCGGCGTTGAAGTTGACGATAATGACGCCTACGCTCAATGCCTTTACGTCCGCAGTCAAAACGTCGCTATCTGTTTTCACCGCGGCCTCGGGACCTGATCCGACCAAAGCCTGATGCTGCAATATCTGTGGGGTCGCAAAGACGCATCAGGCCCGAAAAGGCGGCCCGCCGCTGTCTGCCGGAAGATACCAATACCAGCAATGGGCCACCCGTGACTCAAAGATCCCGCCTGGCATGAAAACGTACAACAACTCAACACCGAATCCCCTTCTCTGACTTAACTGCTCCCGCAATCCGCCCTAACTCGCACAACAATTGGTCCGTTGTCTCCTGCCAACTTGGCCAGGTTGGAATACTGCCCGCCAAATCATCCACCGAGCTGGGATTGGCGGCGAGCTCTAACGCCACCCGTCGCAATGCCTCAGCATCATTGGGCTCGACGAGCCGCCCGCCTTTGCCATCCTCGACCATTTCCATGATACCGCCGATTCGGCTCGCGATGACGGGCCGACGATGCGCAAACGCCTCGAGGATCACCAAAGGCTGGTTCTCAAGCCAGACTGACGGCAAGACGAGCACGTCGATCTGCCGAAAAAACGCTGCACGGTCTTCATCGAACAGTTCCAACGTCGCTTCCAGGTCGGGGTAGCTCGCGCGAAAATCGGCTCTGTCCGCCTCGGTTTCGAAGCCCCTGATGACAAGCTGGCGGCCAAGGCTGCCCCGGAAGGCCGGGGCAAGGACGTGCAACCCCTTCTTGCGAGCCGTGTTCCCGATGTAGCCGAATCGTATCCCATGCTTCGCGGGCAAAGCAGACACCTGCGGCGCTAGGCTCGAGCCGTTGCGGATGCAAGCAGAAGACGCGCAGGCGACGCCGCGTTCTTTGAGTCCCGCGAGCACTGCCTTCGACGGTGCAACCCAAAACGACACACTCGGCAGCACCCGCTTGATCACGTGGTTTCGCCATGCCATGGCGAGCGCGCCAACAATGAGCGCCAAGCGGTTCGGCGACCTCTGAAACCGAGCGATGTAAAGGCACTTGGCACAGCGCGACGGCGAGCCGCCGGGACAGACATCTGCATCCCAGGCGTACAGTGAGTACGAAGGGCAGGCCCAGTAATAATCATGCGCAACATAAACGCTCGGGACCCCACGTCGAGCTGCAACCAAGGGCAGCAGCAATGACAAGCGAACGAGATGGTGAAACACCACGACATCCGGGCGAAATTCGGACAGCGCCCGACGAAAACGCCGCTCCACGTGCGGCTTACGCGTAGAAAAGAGCACCTGCGCCTTAGTGTCCAGATAAGGCACCCGGTAGAGCGGCACATCCGCGAGTCCCAGCATCGCCATTAACTTCGAGTCAGCATCGACGTTGCAGGCATAAAAGAAGGCAAGGTCATGCCCGCGACGTTTCATCTCGACTGCCTGCGTCAGTGCGACGTTTTCTGCACCAAACAGCCTGTTCGGAACAAAATTGTGCAGACAGATCAAAATGCGCATCGCGGGCCCGTCAGCCACTATTCAACATGGCGGATGTAGCGCTCGTAGCGCCAAAACAGGCCATCGCGTGCTGCCTTAGTCAAGAGGCGGCGCCAATGCGCATCGACGCCGTTCAGTCGCCAGACCAATGGCAACAAGACAACGCGGACACCTTCACGCAACCAGCCAAATCGACGGCGACGATTCACTGCCACGAGGTTCCGGACCTTACAGGTTAAAGCATGCGGATCCGCGAGAGTCACATCGGGCTGCCATAATCTGAATCCGTCATTGGAGCGGGTTAGATGCACCACACGGCTCTCCGGCACAAAAAACCCGCAGTAGCCCGCCCTGCTCAGACGCCATGAATATTCGACGTCATCGGAGCCGAGGAAGAACTCGGCTATCGGGAGGCCACAGGCGCGCACGGCCGCCGACGAAATCAGCATCGAGACAAAGGAGGCATAGTCAATCTGTTGGTGCTCGCAGGAACCCTCAGTCACTCCGCCGCTGCGACCGCGAGTGAAGCGCCCCGGCGCATTCATGGGATGGGCTGCACCGTCCGTCCAAACCACCGCCGACGCGAGGTAGCCGAGGTCAGCGCCCGCCTGCTCGGCGCAACGCACATTCGCAGGGGCAGCAGCGAGCAAGCGGTCCAGTGCCTGCGACTCCGGGAGGCAGTCGTCATCCATCAGCCAAAGCCAATCCGGCTGCAGCCGCAACGCCGCCTCAACGCCCGCAGCAAAACCGCCCGCGCCACCGCGATTGTCGTCCAGGCCAAGAACATGCAGGGGCGGCCATATCGCGCGGCGGAGCTCCGCCAAATAGGCTGCAGTTCCATCGCTGGACGCGTTGTCCACAACGACGACAGCGTCGGGCGGCCGCGTCTGCTCAAGCACCGCCTGAAGACAGGCCCGCAGCAGGCCAAGCCGGTTGTGCGTCACGACCACAGCGACCGCGGTCACCCGGTCCGTTGAGGACTTCGGGGGTGTGGCGAACGGCGAGTCAGTCGCGACGGCAGTGATTGGGTACCTATCCAAGACGATGGGAGAGCAACTGCGGGTGAGAGGCCAATGAGCCTAAGCCCATGCGTACCCCAGAGAAAGCGTTCGGTCTACGGGGGCGTTCGAACGGCACTTAAAACCGCTGCGCCGCGAAGGAGGAGACAGACCGCTGTGCAGAGGAGTCAGTGACGGGTGTTCGATAGACCAGCAGCACCCGCTTGTCGCGACGCGCCGTCTGGCAGCAGCCCCTTTCCAGTCGCCGACTTGGGCTGTTCTGAGCCGCAAGGATACAACAGCACCCAAGGCCAAGCGGGCTTCGGCAACCGTCGGCGCCCAGGTTCGCGGCGCACACGGCATTCTGCGCAGACAGTCCACTCCTGGTATACCCTTGTGATGCGTCAGGTCTTCCGCCTGAGGCGCCAGATCGACAGAGGCACCTACGATGTTTCAAAACATGGGCAATCAACAAGGCAGCGCCTGTCAGAACTTCGCTCGCAACGCCACCGTGCGAGCACTGCTGCTGATTGCTGTAGCGGCCTCACAAACAGCCGTCGCAAGGACGGACCCGATTACGCAAGACCACCCACTCTGGACAGTGATGCGCGGCACGGCCACCGTCGACGGCGTACTCGATGTCGGAGAGTGGTCGGGCGCAATCCCCATCAGACGGAGCCAGCCCTGGCGCGACGGCGCCGTGGTGGTCCGTGCCATGTTCGATGACCAGGGCATCTACCTCAGCGCGGACGTGGAGGACGATCAACTTTACGCCGATGGCAATGGGGGCGGGAGCGGGAACCGTTGGGAGGTCGAGAGTGATGACTCCATCACTTTCTACTTTGACCCCGACGAGAGCCGGCATGAGTATTTCACCAGCGCCGACCGTGCATTCGGCGTGAACCTGGGTAACCCCGCGGACCCGATCAACGGCCCCGGCGTGGTCCGACGCTGGAAATACGTGCAGGGAAATGGCAGCGGCGGCGCACCCGACGTCCTGCCGGGCGGCGCTCCGGCGACGGGCATCCGCTGGGTCACCGTCGCCCGTGGCTCGGTGAACGATAACCGCGACCAGGACGAAGGCTGGACTACTGAAATCTTCCTGCCTTGGAACGCCCTCAACCGCGCAGCCCCGTCCCATGGCGAGACCATGGGCATGAACTTCGACGTCATCTTCGATAACGACGGCGGCCCACGCAACTTTGTCGACAACCGCCACAGCGATCAGCGCTTTGTGCTGCCCGCCTTCGTCGACGATCACATCCTGGGCGCCCACAGCAGCTTCCACGCGAGCCTCGGCGGCATCCGAGGACCAGTCAACTACGCGCGCGCCATGTTTTTCGACCCCGCAAGTGGCACGCGCCCGTCAGCCGTCCGGAACCTGTCAGTCTCTTCGCCGTCCGCCTACGGCGCCGTGCTCGAATTCACCGCGCCGACCGGCACGGCAACCGGACGCGGCCAAGCACAGGGCTACGCTATCCGCTACAGCCGGGCGCCGATCACCACGGAGGCCGATTGGGCCGCTGCGGAGGTACTAGAGAATGCGTATAGGGCTCGCAGACCGGGCGCCCAGGAACGGTTGCGTCTCATCGGCCTCTCGCCGAACACGACTTACCATGTGGCAGTTCGCGCCGTGGACGCCGCAGGCCGGCTCGCCCCCTTATCGAACGACGCCAGCTTGCGCACCGCCCCGGCTGCTGCAGCACAGCGGGGACGCATCGTGCCATCACCCGGCGGTACCTACCTGCTCTTTGAAGACGGCACACCCTTCGTACCCGTTGGCGAGCATCTTGGCCTGAGTTGGGCCTACTTCCGCAACCTGTTCCCCGGTGATGTCTGGGACCCGGTGAACCGAAAGTTCCAGAACTACGCGGCGGAACCGTCCTATGAAGGGGCGGCCGGCCCTTACCTTGACGATCTGCAGTCGTTGGGCGTCAACACGCTGCGGGTCTTCCTCGAGGTCCTGGGGCTCGACCAAACAGGCAATCCGCAAGTCCCGCGTGGCCGTTACTGGCTCGAATATCCGGCAGGTACATTCAATCCGGACGCACGGCAATTTATTCTGAATTTGCTCGAAGAGGCAGCGGCTCGGAATATCTACCTGATATTCTCGCCCTTCGACACCTTCGTCTGGGACGACGTCTTCTGGGAAGAGACGCCGTGGGCCATCGCCAACGGGGGGCCGCTGACCGATATCAACGATTTCTTTCAGGACTCGCGGACCTTGGACATGGCCAAGGAGCGGATGCGCACATTGATCTCTTGGGTGCGGGAGAGCCCCCATGCCGATCACCTCATCGGTTGGGAAACCCTCAACGAGTGGGATTCCTATGAATGGACGCTGAATGCAGAGGGCGATGGCGAGCCAGGTCGAGAAACCGAAATGCGTCGTCGGGTGCAATGGGTGCAAGCCCTGAACGACTTTGTCAGGCAGCAGGACCCCGATCGCTTAGTCATCTCCAGCACCACGTCCCGCGACCCCCGAGGACCCGTTGCACGAGCGCTGTTCTACGACCGGTCTTTTGATGTTCTCGCGCCGCACTTCTATACCACCAGCTCAGAAGAGCCGATCAACAACCCCGACGCCGACCGCTCCGTGCGCCCCGCGCTGGAGGTCGGGCGCCTGACGGCCTATTGGTTGACCCACCAAGACCACGTCGCACCCCTCCTCAATGGCGAGTGGGGCATGACGCGCCACCTTTGGCCTGGGGCCTGGCCGAGCTACGGCCCGCGGTTCTCCCAGGGGGAGGACAATGTCATGTATCGCGCGGTGACCTGGAGCGGACTGGCCAGCGGCCAGGCCGGGCAAGGGCTGCGCATCGCCACCGAAGAGCTCATCTTCAACTGTCACAGCCTGACCGACGGTAGCAATCAGCTACCCGTGAAGTGCCGCGGCGATGACAGTGTCGACCCGGCTGCAGGCGCAGTCGTCCGCGAGGGCAGCATGAGAGATGTGCAGCAGACGCTGGCCCGTCAGGTTGCTGCCCAAGCCGTCGCCGACACGCCGCTCACCCCGGGCGGTGCCCCATTCTTGACCAACGTGCGCGCAGAAAGCGCAGGCAAGCAGCTGCACGCCTGGGCTTTCGGTGGCGCGGACGCGGGCCTGGGTTACATCCTGCTCGACGGCAACGTCAGCGCAGGGCCGGCACAGAGTGCTCGCCTCCGGCTGTTCGGTTTGCAAAGCGGTGCGCGCTACTCCGTCGCGTTTTGGGCAACGACCGGCAATCGCAATGCGCCTGTCAGCGTGATCAATGGACAGATTGCCCGCGGGAGCGAGCTCTCCGTGGACTTGCCTACGTTCGCGAAGGATCTGGCCTTCGGTTATCAGCGCATGAGCGCACCCGTTGCGCTGCCGTTAGACGACGACGGAGCGGCAAGTGCCCCCGGGGAGATTGCCCCCGGTGAGCTTGACGCTTGGTCATTCACAGCCATCCACCCCGGAAACACCGTCATTACCGTTGCGGTCGGCACCGGCTTGACCATTTCTGTGTATGACGAGCAGGGCAACCTGATTGCGCAGGGCTCCGGCGGCAGCCTAGTATTTCCAGCCGTCGCCGGGGCCCGCTACGACATCCTCGTCGAGACAACGGGCGCCGGCGGCCCCTACAGGCTGGAAATCTCGAATCCGCCACCAGTCGCCGGCACCAACGTCTTCACGGCCACCCCCGGCGGCCACGTCAACACCGCGGCAAGCGCGGGCGGCGTAGTCGTCGCCGCCACGCTCAATGCCGACAACGATGTCGTCGTCTTCATCGA
The DNA here is from genome assembly GCA_964524185.1 of uncultured Thiohalocapsa sp. Classification (GTDB taxonomy): domain Bacteria; phylum Pseudomonadota; class Gammaproteobacteria; order Chromatiales; family Chromatiaceae; genus Thiohalocapsa. Next base: position 50,120 of record CAZGCI010000010.1, read on the forward strand.
CGAGGACGGCCACAGCGGCTGGGGCGCCAAGGTGCTCACCAAGGACATCCCCGGCCCTTCACCGTCGGGCATGCCGGTCACCTTCGTCGACCCCAAGGACGGCGTCATCTCCGTCGCCTATCCCTCCACCAGCGGGCTGATGCTCTACCGCCGCGCGGCCGATGGCAGCTGGACGCTGAGCAACTTGACCGGCGCCGGCCAGAGTCCCATCAGCAAGCAGCTCGCCTGGTTCATTTCTCCGCCGGCGGGCGGCGCGTACGGGGTGCCCGCGGGGGAGGCCGATCTGATCAGCCTGGTCGGCCTCAATCCGGCCGATGAGGTGGTCAAGTATGCCCAACGGCGCAGCGGCGGCGGTGTGACCTGGGAGTTCGCCAATCTCACGACGCGCGATTTCGCGCCCAACGGCCAGCTCCCGCCGGGCTGGGTCGGCGAGCCGGTTGGCTACACCACGCCGTGGAACGGGCAGAACGTCGCCGGGCTGAATGCCTTCGGGGAGGTGGTGGTGGCCTGGGGCGAGCCCCGCAGCCGCTGGTCTGTCAGCAATCTGTCGGACTTCACCCCCACCCCGCCGCTCTCCGGCGGCCTGTCGGCCTATGTCAATTGGGGCATCAACCTCACCGGCATCCTCGCCGATGGCAGCCTTGGGGTGACCTGGTGGAGCGCGGAGTATGAGCAGGCGCAGCGCGCCCGCGGCAGTGAGCAGAACTGGGCCTTCACTAACCTCACCGCCGTTGCCGAGGGGCTACGCCCGCGCCTCGGCGGCGATGCGGTGGTGGGCTTCACCACGCCGAACTGGATCAGCAACAACATCTACGGCATCGCCCAGGACTCCGGGCACCTGGTCGCCTATTGGTGGGCGCCCGGCCAACCCTGGAACTCCGCCGATCTGAACGAACGCCTCACCGGCTCCGAGGTGCCCACCGGTAAGCTCACCGCGGTGGCCGCCCGCGATAACAGTATCTCGGTGTTCGGCGTCAACGCCGAAGGCGAGGTGCTGCGCTTCTTCTGGCAGCCCGATCAGTGGCGGTTTGAGAATGTCAGCCGACGGGTGGCGCAGTGAAGGCCCACCGGGACGCGACACGGCACCAGTGCAGCTTAAACTCAGAACATTTTATCCTGGACTTGCGGTCCCCTTCACTGCTCGCCAGGTGGGCAGACGTCCACCCGGCGCCAGCCTTCCTTAGTCCCTTACCTCCAAAATCTTCGACAAACCGGTGAAGAGTTCAAATCGCCGCTCTGACCAGGGTAGGTTGCACGAAGTACTCGCGGATCACGAGTGCGGTGACGAAGACGCGGCGGCCGAGCTTGGTGAAGAAGTAGTTGTAGGTGTGAGCGACCTTCTTGATCAGGCCGTGGGTACGCAGGCGCTTGATCAGGTAGGAGGCGCGGGCGGGCGTGAGCCCTGCGATGTGGGCGCGCAGGTCGCCGGCGCACTGTTGATCGACGATGACACGGGGCGTGCCCACTTCAAGCGCTACAAGGCGGGCGGCATCTCGGCGCTGGAGCGCATGAACGACGTCGGCAGCGAGGCGCTGCTCAGCGCCGCGCAGCTGGCCGAGTTGGATGCGCACCTGCAGCAGCAGCTGCATACAAGCGTCGACTCGGTGGCGCGTTGGGTCGACGCGTGCGTTGGCACAGGGGGCCGTGCACGACACCGACAACGGCATGACCGCGCTGCTGCGTCGCCTCGGGTACCGCTTTAAGATGCCCAAGGTGCTGCCGGGCAAGGCGCCTGATCCCGAGGTGCAGGCAGCCTTCGTCGCGGCCTGCCGAACGCGCAAGGACACCAAAGGTGAGCACAACGCTATCCTATTCGTGGACGCCACCCACCCGCAGCACAACCCGTTCCTCGCCGGCGGCTGGATCAAGCGCAGGCGCTGCTTCGCGGTTAAGAGCAACACCGGTCGGCGACGCTTGAATATCAACGGTGTCATCGACGTTGAAACGCTGCACGCGGTGATCCGCTGCGACGAGACGTTTGCCGTGTAAAGGGCCGCCTGCAAGCAGTTCTTCGCGGATCTCGACGCGCATGCCGCGCACTTGCGCTCGCTGCTGACCAATAACGTCGAGATCATCTGCAGCGATTGAAACCCGCAAAGCTCTATCGGTTGGACATAATGACCACGTCTTCGACCATGAGCGCCGGGGGGCTGCACCGATAGCGAGCCGTCGTCGGGATGGCGGTAGCTCCAGCAGACGCCCCCGTCACCCCTGCATTCAGAAAGAGAAATGGAACGATACATGACCAAAAGAATCGATCGGATCATCGGCTTTGCAGCGGCACTCAGTGTGGCCGTGGCGCCATCCTTTGCGGGCGGCGACTCCGGTGCCGCCGTGCAAGACCTGCCGTGGCGGGACGCTTCCGGCGGCATCTCAATGCCCGGCGCATTCAGTCCCGAGACGGCGCAGCCGCAGACCCGCGGGATGCGTGCCGATGCACTGTCGCAGGATGCCCAATTTTGGCAGCTCGAGACCATTCGCGACCAACTCCTGGCGGTGACGGCCACCCCGGCAGCGGACCTCTATGAACAAATGCTGGCGGAGCGGGCCAAAGACCCGAGTGTCATCGGCATCGGCGTGGACGTGCCGGAACTAAACACCGTGGCCGCGACCCAGGCCAGCTTCGTCTCATTCGACGCCATCGACGGCGGCAGACTTCTCGCCCTGCGCATCCGTGCACCCGGAGCGGTGGGGATGCGGCTCGGTCTTCTCGTCGAACAGATGCCCACGCAAGTGAGTGTCGCTTTTGCCGATGTGGCTGGCAATGAACCGGTTGCGCCACCGGTGACGGGTGCAGAAATCACGCGGATCATCGAGACCAACCAGGCCGCCGGCGACCTATCGGACGAGGGTCGGACTTACTGGAGCCCGATGCTGGAGGGGGAAGAGGCGCTCATCCTGATTCATGTGCCGCATGGTGTGGAAGCTGACGCTGTGCGATTCAGCATCCCCCGGATCAGCTACATCTTCGAGGATCCTCTCAGCAATCAGTCGATCGAGCTGTTCCAATCCAAGGTCGCGGCCCAGTCGGCGGCTTCCTGCAATCTCGACGCGACCTGTTCCCCAGATTGGAACGTCGAGAGCCAGGCAGTCGCTCACATGGTCTACACCGTGAATGGCGCGTCGCGTTGGTGCACCGGCTCTTTGATCAACGACAGCGATCCGTCTGGCTTCGTTCCCTATTTTCTGACCGCCAACCACTGCATTTCGACCCAGACCGCTGCCTCGACACTTCAAACCCACTGGTATTTGCAATCGGCGGCCTGCAACAGCTATGTTCTAGACCCAAGGTACACGATCGTAAACGGAGGTGCGCGGCTCTTGTACGCCAGCGCAGCGATGGATACCGCATTGCTGCGCCTGAACCAGTCGCCTCCGGGAGGCGTCTACTACCTGGGCTGGTCGACCGCCAACCCCTTACTCTTCGACGACGTCGTCGGCATCCATCACCCTCAAGGAGACCGGAAGAAGATCAGCGCCGGGGAGTTTGTTGGATTTGGCGATTGCTGGAGCACCACAGGAAGTGGCTTCCAATGCAGCCCTGCCTCAAGTACGACCGGAAATTACCTTAACATCGATTGGTATGCTGGAACCACAGAGGGCGGCAGCAGTGGGTCGGCCCTGCTGAATGCGAGCGGGCAAGTGATCGGCACTCTTTGGGGCGGTAACGGTTTATGCGCTCCCTACGGTAACAGCAATTACGGGCGTTTTTCCGCAGCCTACGCTGACGGCCTCAAGGATTGGCTCAACCCACCGCCTCCCGGGACCTACACCTCGACCCCCGGCGGCCACGTCAACACCGCGGCAAGCGCGGGCGGCGTAGTCGTCGCCGCCACGCTCAATGCCGACAACGATGTCGTCGTCTTCATCGACGAGGACGGCCACAGCGGCTGGGGCGCCAAGGTGCTCACCAAGGACATCCCCGGCCCTTCACCGTCGGGCATGCCGGTCACCTTCGTCGACCCCAAGGACGGCGTCATCTCCGTCGCCTATCCCTCCACCAGCGGGCTGATGCTCTACCGCCGCGCGGCCGATGGCAGCTGGACGCTGAGCAACTTGACCGGCGCCGGCCAGAGTCCCATCAGCAAGCAGCTCGCCTGGTTCATTTCTCCGCCGGCGGGCGGCGCGTACGGGGTGCCCGCGGGGGAGGCCGATCTGATCAGCCTGGTCGGCCTCAATCCGGCCGATGAGGTGGTCAAGTATGCCCAACGGCGCAGCGGCGGCGGTGTGACCTGGGAGTTCGCCAATCTCACGACGCGCGATTTCGCGCCCAACGGCCAGCTCCCGCCGGGCTGGGTCGGCGAGCCGGTTGGCTACACCACGCCGTGGAACGGGCAGAACGTCGCCGGGCTGAATGCCTTCGGGGAGGTGGTGGTGGCCTGGGGCGAGCCCCGCAGCCGCTGGTCTGTCAGCAATCTGTCGGACTTCACCCCCACCCCGCCGCTCTCCGGCGGCCTGTCGGCCTATGTCAATTGGGGCATCAACCTCACCGGCATCCTCGCCGATGGCAGCCTTGGGGTGACCTGGTGGAGCGCGGAGTATGAGCAGGCGCAGCGCGCCCGCGGCAGTGAGCAGAACTGGGCCTTCACTAACCTCACCGCCGTTGCCGAGGGGCTACGCCCGCGCCTCGGCGGCGATGCGGTGGTGGGCTTCACCACGCCGAACTGGATCAGCAACAACATCTACGGCATCGCCCAGGACTCCGGGCACCTGGTCGCCTATTGGTGGGCGCCCGGCCAACCCTGGAACTCCGCCGATCTGAACGAACGCCTCACCGGCTCCGAGGTGCCCACCGGTAAGCTCACCGCGGTGGCCGCCCGCGATAACAGTATCTCGGTGTTCGGCGTCAACGCCGAAGGCGAGGTGCTGCGCTTCTTCTGGGTGCCCGATCAGTGGCGGTTTGAGAATGTCAGCCGGCAGGTCGCGCGTTGACCGGCCAGCTAGGCGACAATGCCGATCTTTGCAACCGGAGCGCAAGCGACATGAGCGACAGTCCGCAGATTCAACTCCCGATCAGCGACGCGCTCGGCGACGCGGCCATGGGCGCCTATGCACAGTGGGTGCAGGCACTCCCGGAAGAGGTCGCCTACTGGCGGGGTTACATCCGCAGCCGCGGTGGCGCGTATCCCGATGACTTCGCCTACCGGCTGCGCCAGGACACCCTGGTCCAGGATCGTGATCCGGTGCTCGCCGGGACCCTCACTGCCCTCGGCCCCAAAGACCTACGGCTGCTCGACGTGGGCGCAGGCCCGTTGACCAACCTGGGCAAGCAGGTGCTTGGCAAGCGCCTGACGATCTACCCCTGCGATCCCCTCGCCGACGCCTACGGCTGGCTGTTGCAAGAGGCGAGCGTGCGACCGCCCGTCGGCACGCTGTTCGCGGACGTCGAGAATCTCTCGATGTACTTCCCGCGCGACAGCTTCCATGCAGTGCATTGCGCCAATGCGCTCGACCACACCTACGACCCCCTCGGCGGCATCCTGGAGATGCTCAAGGTGCTCCACCCCCGGGGCGTGATCCACCTCGGCCATTTTGAGAACGAGGCCGAGCACGAAGGCTATGGCGGCCTGCACCAATGGAACCTAACGGAGCGGGACGGCGATTTTGTGCTGTGGAATCGCCGCGAGGAGATCTCCCTGCGCAGCATCGGCGCAGAGGCGCTGGACATCCATGCGCGGCGCTTTCCGCTGGAAGGCGGACGCCAGTGGATCTTGGTGCAAATCCGCAAGCGCTCGAGCCTCCTGGAGTGGCTCGGTAAGCGCTCAAAGGTCGACGCCCTGTATGCACTGCGACCGCCCAATCTGCCGGCAAAATATCGCACCCTCCTGGCAGACGGTCTGCGCCGCGCGCTCACCGCGATTGAATCGCCTGTGGGATCTGACGTACCCGAGGACACGCCCGACGTGCCTGAGGATACGTCGACCTCGCCTGAGCCTGAGGTTACCCCCTAAGCGCCGCGGGCGAGTGCAGGCCGACACTGCCGCAAGAGTTCCCGGCGAACCGCTGGGCCGCTGCAACGGGTCGCTCACCGATGGCTGCCTGCCCTCAGTCAGCGGGCGACTCAAGACACAAGGAGAGCTGCAGCTTGAACCCCCTTTGTACTGGCTTTCGGCCCGCATCGCGCGAACCCCTGCCACCTGCCTGGCGCCGCTGGCTAGATCAACAGACGCTGCGCGAAGCACCCGGTGCGGAGAATGCCTTTGTGCTCCGCTGGCATGGGCTTCCGGAGCTGAGCACCGTCGAGCTCGGTCACACCTGGCTGGAGATGGCCGCCTGGAGTCTGATCACGCGGCCCGAGATCCGCGCCGTCGTCTGGCCCTTGTATGCGGATCTCGATCCCAGCCGTCCACGCGCGCTGTTGCCATGTGACCAAAAGCGACTTGCGCGCCTCTGCAGCGGCGGCTATCTGCTGCTTTCGCCCGAGGACCTTAGCGCTTTAGAGGCGACACCCGCGGGTCTCGCTGCGCTCCCAAGCGACACCGTGTTGGTCGCGACACGGGCCTTGCTCGAGCCCCGTTTGACTCACCTGCAGCCGGCAGCCGTCCGAGGCGGGCGACATGGTGCGCAGTGGCTGAAGGATCAGATCCGCCGGCGCCTGGGGCTGCGCCAGAAGATCTGGCTCAAACGCCAGCTGCAGCGCCTGCGCCTGCTGCCCCGAGCCCACAGTGCCGTCCCGGCGACGGCGGAGCCTTTGCTGGCCCGCTGCAAGCAGTGGGCACCTGCCATCGAGCAGCCAGCGCTCGCGCTGCGCAGTCAGCCGAAGGACACGCGTATCCCCGTGCTCTTCGCCGTGCATTGGCTGGAGCTCGGCGGCGCGGAGCGCTTTGCCGTCGACCTCATCCGGGCCCTGCCAACAGACCAGTATGCGGTGCATCTCATCACGGAGATTCCGTCCGAGAACCCCTGGGCGGCGCTGATTCGTGCGCATGTTGAGGCCATCATCCACCTGCCCGAGTCGTTGCCGGACTATGCCGCCGGCATCTTCTATGAGCACTACATCCGCACCCGCGGCATCCGGCTGCTGCACATCCATCACGGCGCGCGGGCCTACGAGTCACTGTTTCACATCCGCCGCTTCCATCCGACCCTCAAGATTCTCGACACGCTGCACATCCTCGAGCTGCCACCCCACTCCGGCGGCTATCCAGAGCACATGGCCCGGCACTTCGGCGCCTTTCTGGACGGCCACCACGTGATCAGCCGGCATCTCGGCGCGTTCTTGATGGAGCGCTGGCTCGTGCCTGAGGCGCGGGTGCATGTGATCCACTTGAATGTGGACAGCCAATCGATGGACCCGGCACGCGTCGAGGCCGGCCTATTGCGCGAGCCCAGACAGGTGCAGGCGGACGCCCTGGTGGTGGGCTTCGTCGGACGCTTCAACCGCCAGAAGCGGCCGCTGGCGTTCGTCGACATGGCCGAGCGTCTGCTTCAACGCTGGCAGTCGCAGGAGCAACCGCGAGCACTGCACTTTTTCATGGCCGGCAGCGGTCCGCTGCTCGCCGCCGTGCGCAAGCGCATTGCACAGACCCCTGCGCTCGGTGCCGTCATGCACCTGGTCGGCGAACTGGACGACGTTCGGCCTTTCTACCGGGATTGCGACCTCATCGCCATGCCGTCCGAGAACGAGGGCCTTGCCCTGGTGGCCTACGAGGCCATGGCCATGGCGCTACCGGTGATCTTCACCGATGTCGGCGCCCAGCATGAGCTGTTGCCGCCCGCGTGTCTGGTGCCGCCCGACGGCGCTGTTGGGCAAGACCTGGCTGCGGCGGTTTGGCCGCTCCTGATCGAGGACGCGCAGCGCCTCGCCCTGGGACAGCGCAACCGCGCCTACGTGGTGCAGCATCATCCAGCCCGGCAGACGTTTGAGAGGGTGCTGGCCCTATATGCGACGCTGCTGGCGAACCCGCAGCAAATGATTTCCGTGAGCACTGCTCAACAAGCCGTCGGCAGCCACTGATTTCAAATCTGCGTTTTGCAAATCGGCCGCCATGAACCGCGGAGTCTGCCGCGCCAACGGCCTTTACAACCCCGCCGCCACGCCCCGGTCTCGGCTTTGCCGCCGGTGGCATGCGACCCGCCAGGAGGCCGCGTGACTGCGGCACTGAATACAGGCGTTTCGGTCGCGCCCCCCTTCACCCAACGGGCTTGCCTTGGCGGGGACACGGCTGCGACGATTGACGGCTGATGCTTCCCGAGGAACCCGCCGATGAGTGCAGCCCTGGAACTCTATACACGATTGACCGAGGCGCCCGACGACAAGACGCGCGCGCGACTTATTGCCGACGCCTTCGACGCCCTGGAGGCCCGGTTTCCGCAGATCACGGACCTCGCCACACAGGGCCATGTGCGCGAGAGCGAGCTGCGGCTGCAGAAAGAGATCAAGGAGGTCGAGGCGCGGCTGCAAAAAGAAATCAAGGAAGTCGAGGCCCGGCTGCAAAACGAAATCAAGGCCGTCGAGCTGCAGATTCGTGAGGTCGAGGCCCGACTGCAACAAGAGATCAAGGCCATCGAGCTGCAGATACAAGACGTCGCGGCTGGGCTCCAAGAACGCATCGCACGGGTCGAGGTCAGTCTGCACCAAGCCATGGCGGCCCAGACGCGTTGGCTGCTAGGCGGCCTCGCGGTGCTGGGCGCCGTGTTCAAGCTGGCGGATCTGTTGATTGGCTAGGCAATTGCCGCAGACACGCGTCCCGGCGGCCACATCGCATCCGCGTTGATCGCCAGCGCGACCGGGCAGACGGACGTCAAGACCGGTCACGCAGCATGAGCGTCCACAGTATCCGTACCGCGCTGCGGCTGGCTGCCCGTAAGCCGCGCACGGAGCCGATCAGTCGGCGTCTGGCGCTTCCGTCCGGCCAAGTCGCTGACCCAGCAGCCGCGCACTCGGCCCGTCATAGGCCATGAGGCATCCGCGTAGACGCAGCTCATGCTCTTCCGGCGAGAGAAAATGCACGTCCTCGGTCAGCATCGACAGGTTCGGGCTCACGTAAGGGTCGCCGCGGCGCAAGACCTCGCCCCAATGCGTCCAGAGACGCGCCAGGTCTGCTTCCCGCCAGGGCTGGAGTGCGTGTCGGGGATACTCCGCAGCGAGGGTAAACCGCGCGGCGTTGATGACCCAATGGCGCAAGCCATTCTGATGCGTGAGTCTGAGCGCCAGGTCCAGCTCGTAACCGGCCTCGACGTAATCGGCGTCGAGGCCACCGGTGGCAAGCAACCGCTCGCGCTTCAGCGCAAGCAGCTGTCGCGGCAGGGCGGACACCTCATGATCCAATCCAACCCAGCCGCCGTAACCCGGAATATCTGCGGAGCAGCCATGGTGCCAGCGGCCGGCCGCGCCGGCCATGCCGAGCACCAAGCCGGCGGCGTAGAGCGTGCCGTCGGCGTACTCCAGACGTCCGCCGACAATGCCGATTTCATCGCGGAAAAGCGGAGGCAGCAGCCAATCTTCCCAGCCGGGTTGCGGCTGGACGCCAGTACTTGCGATCACGACGATGTCGCCCGATGCATGGCTGACGGCCGCATTGAGGGCAGCCGCAGTGGCCAACTCGCCCGATGCAATCTGGATGACCTCATGCGGCTCCCAAACGCCGGGGTCAGCGGCAATGCCATGCTCCGAGAATTGCAGCACGGAAATGCTTGGGCGCTCTGACATCTGGTAGCGGATGCGGTTGAAACCGGGCATGCCATCCAAGGCGCTCACCTCCGCCCGCAGACCACGCCGGTGGAGTGCATCGGCAATCGCTCGCCGGTCGCGGTCGTGCGCGTCGGGCTTGGCCTGCGGTCCTGAAGCCAAGGAGCCCGAATGCACACGCATGTGGTAGAGGATGTCTGGCACCCTTAGGACCTCCCCGCCCTGCTCCACCGCGCGTAACAGCAGGTCGTGATCCTGCGAGCCATCGTACTCCGAGCGTAAGCCGCCGAGCGACTCGAACAATCGCCGCCGGATCGCAACCGGATGGTGGATATAGTTGGTCCGCAGCAACAGCTCGGGGGAATACTCAGGCTTGAACCCCGGATGAAAAGACGAGTTGGGCTGAGCGAAGCGGTCCTCGTCGGCGTACAAGACATCGACCCGCTCAGGCGCGGGATGCTGCTGCCGCGCTTGGACCAATGCCGCGAGGGCCAGTGGATCCAGACAATCATCATGATCAAGAAACAGCAGCAGATCGCCCTTGGCATCAGCGGCGGCGGCATTGGTTGCGGTCGACACGCCGCCCCGCCGCTCGGCAAACCTCGCGCGGATACGGGAATCCAATGCGGGCGCCGCCGCGACGAGATCTCTTACCGAACGGTCTTCCGAGGCGTCATCGGACAAGATCAGCTCCCAGCCCGAATACCGCTGAGCAAGTACTGAATCAATGCAAGCCTGCAGCCACTCAGGCTTTGGATCGCACACGGGCACCAGCACTGAAAAGAGCGGAGACGCGCCGTCGGCCTCGCACGCCTCCCAGTCTGCGGCCGCCTGTTCCCGAGCTGCTCTCCAGCGGTCATAGCCGCCGGACCGCTCCACGTTGGCGGTAGCGGCGCCCCCGGATGCTCCAGCGGGCTCCACCGGGCGCAGCATTGGATGCCCGGAGCCGGGGAGAAACGGCAATGGCCAGTCGCGCGCCCAGGGCTGGCCCACCTCGGGATCAACACCAAGACGGCGCAGCACAGGGGCTGCCTCCGGTGGTGGCTTGCCGAGCTCCGGCGGCGCTCGGAAGCGTTGGGTCGTAACACGGACCGCCAGCTTGGCAACCGCCGCCGCGCCAACGAACCCAACCAGCGCCCGCAGCGGCCGGTTGTTTGCCTTCAAGAGGCGCCCGTTGTGGAAAAAACCAGCGCGCAGACCCGCCATGCTGGTGGGCCGGCGCGGCTCCATGAAGGCATCCGTCACCACCAGATCGTAGAACCGACGTAACAAATGCGGGAACGTCTTGAGCTGGCCCAATCGGCCGGGCATGCGGCCGCGGACGGCATTGAGCCCGAAGCGGCCACGATGCACTTCCACGCGATGGGCATCGCACAACAGATCGATGCGAAGCCCGGGGCCGGCCGCCGCGTGCAACGCCTCGACGCAGCCGGGGATGTTGTCCTCGATGGTGATATCGACCAAAACTCGCCGGATGCGGCGTCTGCTGAACCACTCGGGGGTGAGCTCCGGGCGTTGGGTGCCGAACACGATGGGATCTGCCCAGGCCCCGTAATTGCGGCGCCAGCTGTCCCGAAACACACGGGCAAGGGTCTTGGCGATTTCGTGATCGCCAATGAGCCAGCTGTAGAACCAGCGGCGGTAGAGCTGGTACAGCGCCGCCGGCAGCGCCGTCTGCTCCTCGGGGCGGCGGGCATGCCGGGCAATCAAGTAGAGGCCGTTGCGATGAAAGAAATACAAGCGCATCGGCGAGAAAGGTTTAGCCCACGGAAAGTCGTGCAGCGCCTTGGCGGTGGTGACGCAGGCACCCTTTTTGCCGAACGCTTGACGCAATCGGAGCGACCAATCCACATCGTCGCTGAAGATAAAGAAATTCCAATCCATGACGCCAAGGCGGCTGATGGCGTCTGCCCGAACCATTAGAAAGCACGCGCTGGCGTAATCCACATCGAGCACCGGAGGCAGGTCCGGAGAAACGGCGAAACGATTCCATGCCTCTATCGGCGCGGGTTTGGTGAAGTCAACCCCGCCACCCGTCTCCTGCAGCGTCACCGGCTCTGGCGTGATATAGATCGCCGGCGCCGCAAAGACGTAGTCGGGATGACTATCGAGGAAATCGGCCAGCGCGGTGATGCAATCGCCAACGGGCAGGGCGTCGTCGTCGACCAGCAGCACGTAGTCGCTGCCACTGCTGAGCGCCGCCAGCACTGCCAGGTTGAACCCGCCGCAACCGCCGAGGTTCGCCGGACTCTCCAGAAGAGACACCCAAGGATGCGCCTGGCGGATGGCCTCCGCCGAGCCATCCTGACCCGCATTCTCAGTGACGTAGACGGGAAAACCCAGCGGCCGCAGCGCCTCGAGCAGGCGCAGGGTCGCCTCGCGTTGATTGTAAGTGACGATGGCCACCGCAACGCGCGGCGGAGACGTGATTGTTACCACAGGTTACCTATGCAGCGTCGTCTCGCCTGCAACCGGTGCGGAGCGAGATGTGCCGGTGCGGAGCGAGACGCATTGGAAAGATTCAGTGCCCGGCAGGGCACAAGAACGGCCCAAGGCGGGCGGAGTCGACCCGTCCTGGACGGGAACGACACCGCGCTGGCGTGCTCGGCGGCCGGAGAACGCTCGGCGGATAGCGACCGGGCTGGACCATCAGCCGCGGGGCCTGGCAGTATAGCTGCGCGCGAGAGCCGCTGAAAGTGACTTCGCGGATGAGAGCCCGCGGGGGCTGCGGGGCTGCGTGCCTCGTATTACCCCGCGCAAGTCCCGGGACCGGCGCCATCGCGGGTGCTAGATTACTTGACCGCGCCAGATATTTGCAGATGCGCCAAATTTCCCACGCGCCGTCGTATGCCAGGCGCCGGCAGGGGAAAGGGCCGAGCGCCGGAGCGCAACCGCTAACGCCAGGACTGTGCATCCGCGCCCTGGCCCTCGGCCCTGGCCAGTGAGCGACCCGATGGCGTGCCGGCGCCCTCGTCGCTCATCGGTCTGAGGCATCGCCTCGCTACTCATAGTCCAGAGCGGTTCAGAACCCCTTTTGGCCTTTGTTACCACCCACGCACGCCGAGCACCGACACAAAAGGAACATCGCGAAGCGGTGTCATAACATCCAAGTGCCTCAGGATTCCAACCTCCTCAGCCCCGCTCCTCCGACGCGCAGTCATCGTTCGTGGCGTCAGGACACACTGGCAAGCGCACGCGGATTGCCCAGGGCAAGGACCGGCCGCCAGCCGACACCTCCGAAATCAGAAAACAAACCAATGCAGAATGACCATCACCCAGGCGACACTCATCTAAAGCGCATCTCCGTTGTGGGCGCCGGCTTCTCTGGGGCTGTCATCTCACGGGAGCTGGCGAAGCTGGGCCACTACATCGACCTTTATGAATCCCGGCAACACATCGCGGGCAATTGCCATACGGAACGGGACCCAGAAACGGGCGTGATGTGCCATGTGTACGGTCCGCACATCTTCCATACGAACAATGACGCCACTTGGGAATACATCAATGCCTTTGGCCGCTTCGAGCCCTATGTGAATCGGGTGAAAGCCATCAGCGACGGGCGGGTGTACACGCTGCCCATCAACTTGCTCACCATCAATCAATTCTTCGGCAAGACGCTGCGCCCCGACGAGGCGCGCGCCTTCATCAGATCCTTGGCCGACGTCTCAATAACCGACCCCGTCAGCTTCCAGGATCAGGCCCTGGCTTTTGTTGGCCCGGAACTCTACCAGGCATTTTTCGCTGGCTATACCAAAAAACAATGGGGCCGCGACCCCAGTGAGCTCCCCGCCAGTATCCTCAAGCGCCTGCCGTTGCGCTTCAACTATGACGACAACTACTTCAACCACAAGCATCAAGGGATACCGGCCGACGGGTACACCAAGCTGGTCGAGCGGATCATCGACCACGAGCGCATCCGACTACATCTAGGGCAACGCTTCGACCGAGCCCAGGCCGCTGAATTCGACCACGTCTTTTACAGCGGACCCATCGACGCCTGGTTCCACTATTCAGCCGGCCGCCTAGCCTACCGCACACTCGACTTCGAGGTCATCCGCGCCGAGGGCGACTACCAAGGCAATGCAGTTATCAACTACTGCGACCAAGACGTCCCTTACACCCGCATCAGCGAGCATAAGCACTTCGCGCCTTGGGAATCGCACGACCGCACCCTGGTGTATCGTGAATACAGCCGCGAGTGCGGCGCAGATGATGTGCCGTACTACCCCATACGGCTTACGCGCGAAAAGGCGCTGCTGGAACACTACTTAAATCTGGCCCGGGCCACGTCAGGCGTCACCTTCGTCGGTCGCCTCGGCACCTACCGCTACCTGGATATGGACGTGACCATCACCGAGGCGCGCCAAGTCGCTGACGTATTTCGCGCTGCAGCCGCCGAAGACCAGCCCATGCCGCCCCTTGTACACCCTCCGTTTTCACGAAGCTAGTCGCATCCTGCTCCCTCGTCGGTTTAGCGACGCTCACACCGGCGGCGCATGTCCTCTGCGGGCATAAAGTTCCAGTATTTCGTCGACTGGGCCCATGGCGGCAACCTTGCCGCGCTCCAGTAAGACCGCGGACTTACACATCGCCCTGATCAGCGGCGCCGAATGCGACGCCAAGACGATGATCGCAGCCCTTTCCGCAAACGAGCGCAGTCGCGCGTTGGCCTTCGCAAGGAACGCGGCATCACCCGCTGCAATGCCCTCATCGAGTAACAGGATCTCTGGTTCGATCGCGGTTGAAACGGCAAAGGCCAAACGAAGGCGCATGCCGTCGGAGTAGGTACGCACCGGCAGGTCCAGAAACTCACCGAGCTCAGTAAACTCCGCGATCTCAGGGATTCGGGCCCTAATGGCTGCCCGAGACAGTCCCAGTAACAACCCCCGGATCAAGATGTTCTCATAACCTGTTGCCTCGGGGTCCATACCCAGGGCGATGTCGAATAAAGGCGCCACATGGCCTTCAATGCGAATGGCACCAGAGGAAGGCTCATAGATTCCTGCTAGGACGCGCAATAGCGTCGACTTGCCCGCCCCATTATGCCCCACCAAGCCGATCCGCGCGCCGTCTGTTAAGGTCAAACTGATTGAGTCTAGCGCCTGGACCACGGTCGCATGATTTGGCTCCGTACCGAGCTGGCCGCCCGTCGTGCTGGAGACCAGCCTGTTCTTCAGCGACCGGCTGCTGCTATCGTAGATCGGGAAAACGACCGAGACCCCAGTGAGTTCGATGAGCGCCATGTTTACACCCAGTAGGCAATCCGGCGCCGGTAGCGCGCATACACAAGCAATGCCGCGGCCCAGCCGACCAAAGTGATTAGCAGCACCGCTAGCCAAGTGGCCCTCGCGGGAACCTGGCCCAGCATCGGCGCGCGGACCAACTCCAACAAGTGATAAAAGGGATTCAAATCCAACAGCAGCGCGCGACCAGGGATCATATCCGGGGTCCAGAGGATCGGTGTCATAAAGAACATAACCTGCACCGCACTCGCCAGAATCTGGGGCACGTCACGAAAGCGCGCGCTGATCACGCCGAACAGCAAACCCAGCCAAACACCATTGAGTAACAGAACCAGCACGCCAGGAAAGAACAGCAGGAATGCGCTGGTCGGGGCGTTGCCGAACCAAAGGGAAACCAAGACAAAAATCACTAAATTGTGTACAAAAACAAGGAAATTCCCCCAGACCGTCCGAAACACGTAGATTGACAACGGCGCCGCCAGCTGTCGGATCAATCCCTCGCATCCAATGAACGCCCGACTCCCCTCGATCACAACCCCAGAAACCAGCCCCCAGACAATGAACCCGGCCGCCAGATAGGGCAAATAGTCATCGAGCGGACGGCCAAAGAGCCCACCATAGAGTAGGCCGAGGGCGCCAACAGTGACGCCCATCGAGAGCGTCAGCCAAAATGGACCAAGGCGGGATCGTCGGTAGCGCTGGCGGATCTCTTGGGAGCCCATCAGCAACCAGAGCTGCCAGCTACGCAATCCACGGTACAGGTCTTCGAACGCTGTGCCGAGCTCATCGTATAAGTTGTTACCCAACACTTCACCACCCCCCTATGGTCTTTTCTCCCTCCGGTTCACGCCGGCCGCCTTGATCGAGTCAACGCCGCCACCTACCATGAATATCCGGGCAAGCGTCCTGGATTGATGCAATGGAGTCCGGCGTAGCGCGACTCGTGCTGACGCCAAAGCTGCGCGCACCGCTGTGGGCAAGCTGGCAAGCAAGAAAACCGTAACGGACACCGCAACAACTGTATTCATACATAGTCCCGCTCTCTGCACGTTGAGCCGCCCCGTCGATCGCTATCTTTGGTGATTAGCGCCATCGCTCAGCCGGCGATCGGGACGGCCTGGCGCAGCCACTTTTCGGGGCAGGGTCGTGTACGCGCGC
>CAZGCI010000011.1:0-59395 GCA_964524185.1 uncultured Thiohalocapsa sp.
CGGCCGCCGGCTCATCGGCACCCGCTGGCTCCCGTCCCCGCCGCTCGATAAAGGCGATGCGCTGGCGCATCTCCGCCAGATCAGCCTGCATCCGGCCCCAGCCTGCGGTGAGCTCGTCAATCCGCGCCTGCATGGCCTCGGCAACCTCTGGCGCCACAGCCGGCGTTGGCTCTGGGTCCGGCTCGGGCTCCACCGTCCGATCCAGCTCGGGCTCCTGCTCGACGATTGTCACCGCCGCGATCGCGGGGGGCGGCGCCGGCTCCGACGTCAATTCCGGCGCTGCTTCAGGCTGCAACACCGGTGGCGGCTCCTGCGGCACGTCTGAGAACACCGTCGCCCCCGTGAGCAGGCCAGCGAAGAAGGTTGTGGTGGCGGTGAGTATGAGTCGGTTGCGTGGTTGCATGATGCCGGGCGTTGAACGCCGTTGCGAAAGGGAAACTTTAAGTGCGGGTTAGGCTGCGGAGGCCGGAGCATGTTCCGCAACCCCGCTATATTTGGCCGTGCCCAGCCAGATTACGCGGGCGCCGGTGCAAACCGTTTGCGCCGTCGAGCGATCTTAGGTTGGCAACCGGTCCAACAGCAGCTCCAGGGTCTGCCCGACGCCGATGAAGCGCTCGGGGTCCGTCGCGCGCATCTCGGCAGCGGTCTGCACCCACCGGCTCGGCACGATGTCATCGGCACAGTGCTCGCAAATCGCCGCGACGCTGGCTGGCGTGCCCTCCAGATGGAATTGGAGTCCCAGCACCCGACCTTCAAACAGAAAGGCCTGGTTCACACAGGCCGCACTCGTGGCCAGGTGCACCGCACCCGGCGGTAAATCGAAGGTATCGCCATGCCAGTGGAACACCGTCTGCTCGGCCGGCAGGCCGTCGCAGAGATCCAACGCCTGCGCGTGTCGCGTGAGGCGCACCGGCAGCCAGCCGATTTCCTGGTGTGTGTTGCGGTACACCCGCGCACCCAGGGCAGCGGCAATGAGCTGCGCACCGAGACAAACGCCGACGACGGACTTCCCGGCGGCGATGGCAGCGGCGATGAACGCCCGCTCCGTGCTGAGCCACGGATGCGCCTCGGTGTCGCCGACACCCATGGGTCCGCCCATGACCACCAACCGGTCGAAGTCCGCGAGTGCCGGCAGCGCGTCATCCGTGTCGAGCCGACTGACCGCGAGCGCGTGTCCCCGACGCTTGGCCCAATCGGCGATGGCGGCCGGGCCTTCGAAGGGGACGTGCTGCAGGACCTGAATGCGCATCGGCAGCTGACTCCGCGGTAACCCCGAGGCGATTAGCCGGCCGCCGCCAGCGCCTGCTCGAGGTCCGCGATGATGTCATCGATGTGCTCGATGCCGATGGACAGGCGCACCAGGTCCTCCGACACACCGGCACTGGCGAGCTCAGCGGGGGAGAGCTGGCGGTGCGTCGTGGTGGCCGGATGACAGGCCAGCGTCTTGGCGTCGCCGATATTCACCAGCCGCACGGCGAGCTGCAGGGCATCGATGAAGCGGGCGCCCGCCTCTCGACCCCCTTTGATGCCAAAGGAGAGGATCGAGCTGGCCTTGCCGCCATCCATATACCTTTGCACGAGCGCGTAGTCGGGGCTATCGGGCAGGCCGGCGTAGCGGACCCATTCCACCTTGTCGTGGGCCTTGAGGTAATCGGCGACGGCGACGGCATTTTCGCAGTGGCGGTCCATGCGCACAGGCAGGGTCTCGATGCCCTGCAGAACCAGAAAGCTGTTAAAGGGCGAAATGGCGCTGCCCATGTTCCGCAGCGGCACCACACGGGCGCGGCCAATGTAGGCCGCTGGTCCCAACGCCTCGGTGTAGACCACGCCGTGATAGGACACATCGGGCTGGTTCAGCATCGGGAATCGCTCCGCGTGCTCGGCCCAGGGGAAGGATCCTGAGTCCACCAGCACGCCGCCGATGGTGGTGCCATGGCCGCCCATGTACTTGGTGAGGGCATGGACGACGATGTCGCAGCCGTGCTCGAACGGTCGGCAGAGATACGGGCTCGGCACCGTATTGTCGACGATCACCGGCACACCATGCCCATGAGCCATCTCCGAGATGGCGGCCAGATCGGCGACGTTACCGGCTGGATTACCGATGGACTCGCAGAAGACCGCCTTGGTCTTGGCGTCGATCTGCGCCGCCATGGCGTCGATGTCGTTCGGTGCCACCAAGCGCACGTCGATGCCGAGCCGCGGCAGCGTATGGGCGAAGAGATTGTAGGTCCCACCGTATAGCGTACTGGTGGCCACGATGTTGTCGCCCGCCTCGGCGATGGTGAAGATCGAGTAGGTGACCGCCGCCATGCCCGAAGCCAGCGCGAGGGCGCCAACACCACCCTCCATGGCCGCCACGCGCTGCTCCAGCACGTCGCTGGTGGGGTTCATGATGCGGGTGTAGATGTTCCCTGGGACCTTGAGGTCGAATAGGTCCGCGCCGTGCTGCGTATCATCGAAGGCGTAGCTGGTGGTCTGGTAGATCGGCGTGGCCACCGCCTTGGTGGTGGGGTCTGGGTGGAAGCCCGCGTGAATGGCCTTGGTCTCGATCTTCATGGTGCACTCCTCGTTGTTGGTATCGATGCAGGGCCGGGATGAGTCCCAGCGGCCGTCTCGGCAGAAAGGGCGCCTAGCATAGCGCAGCACGGGCTGCACGCAGCCAACGCCGCGCCGCGGCTGTGCTAGATTCCTGGAGTGAGGAGGCTCACCACAGAAGACCAAGCCATGATCGACATTAAGCACAAAGACTCGGGCGAGGTGCTCGCAAGCATCGACGCGGACACACTCGCCGGTGCCGACCTTCGCGATATGCGCCTGAACGGCGCTGACCTGCTCGAGGCAGACCTCACCGGCGCCAACCTCGAGTTTAGCGACCTGGTGGGTGCCAACCTCGCGGGGGCGACGCTGCGGGGCGCGGTGCTGCTGAGTACGCACCTGAACAACGCGGACCTCACCGGCGCGGATCTGTCGTGGGTGCGCGCCGGCTCCGACCGCGCGGCGCGGGCGGCCGTGCTGTCAGGCGCGAGCCTGCGCAGCGCCAACCTACAGGGTGCGGACCTGCGCAACGCCGAGGTGCGCGGCGCCAACCTGCAACAGGCCAAGCTCACCGCCGCGGACCTGCGCGGCACGGACTTCTCCGGCAGCAATCTCTGCCATGTATCGGCCGGCAAGGCGCTGTTCATCCAGGCGAACCTGCGCGAGGCCAATCTGTGCGGCGCCGACCTGCGCGATTGTCACCTGAACGACGCCAATTTGGCGCGTGCCAGCCTGCATGATGCCGACCTCACCAGCGCCCAGCCGGATGGCTTCACGGTGGTGAACCTGGCCAACTTCGAGGGGGCCGACCTGCGCCACGCGCGTTTCAACGGCGCCGCCGCACAAGACGCCAACTTCCGCAACGCCAACCTCACCGGGGTAGATTTCTCCCGAGCTGTGCTCGGCGGGGCCATCCTGCGGGGCGCGAACGTCGCCGGCGCGGATTTTCAAGGTGTGGAGCTCGCGAGCGTCACCATGGAGTTCGCCAACTTCTCCAAGGCACTGAACGCGAGCATCCCGAGCTACAAGAAGAACCTGCGGTGAGACCGACCGGTCCCAGACAGGCGCCGCAGCGATGGGGTCAGGCGCACGGGCTTGCGCAGGTCAGCCCCTCCATGCCCACAGCTCTGTCGTCTGCCGCAGCCGGCGGTTGATTGCCGCAGGCTAGATCGCCAAGGGTCTGGTAATGCCGGGCAAAGCCGACACCTGACGCCGTCCCTCGGGGCCGAACAGGCTGATCCGGCCCTGCTCATCCACTGTCCAAACCTCGTGGGCGCCATAGCCCAGGTAGAGGCGGATCTTGTCTTCCATCTCGGTCGGAGTGTTCGACGGCGACAGGAACTCAACACACAACTCCGGCGCCTGCGGGTAGGGGGTGGTATCGCCGTGCTGGCGAAGGAACCCAGGTGATATCCACACCACATCAGCGACCTTGACCCCCGCATGGGTGCCAATCGAGCACTCGGTCGCGACCTCACCCTCGGTGAGCATGGACGCCAGCAGGCGCACGAGCTGAGCCTGCTGAATTCCATGCCGGTTCGACGCCGGGCTCATGAGAATCCGCCCCTGTGCATCAAGCTCGATCTTATAGGGCAGGTCGCGCAAGCTCGGATCATTGAGGACGTCGGACCATTGCATCTCGGCACACTCCAACAGGGGCGGCTGGGTTGGCTGCTGACGGAGCTGTGGATACCGTTAGGGCCTCGCGCGCTCGCTGGAGGCTAGCGAGCGAGCCGGGTAATGCGCAGCACCAGCGGAATCTGCCGCAGCCGGCGCATGATGGTGGCCAGGTGCTGGCGGCTCTGGACATTGATGGTGAAATCCAGCGTGGAAGTGATGCCGTCCTTCTCGCGGGAGTTCACATACTCAATGTTGGAGCCCTGCTCGGCGATGGCGGCGGCGATGGTGGCGAGCGCACCGCGGCGATTGCCCACCTCGACGCGGATCTCGGTTTGAAACTCGGCCTTGGCATCATCCGCCCACTCCACGTCCAGCCACTTGTCGCGCTTGGACTGGAATTCACCCAAGTTGCGGCACTCGCAACGGTGCACCACGATGCCCTTGCCCGGGTTGAACAGCCCGGTTATGGCGTCTCCTGGGATGGGTCGACAACAGCGGGCGAGGGTCACCACCATGCCCTCGGTGCCGCGGATGGCGAGCCGTCTTGGGCTGCCCTCCTCCGGCACCTCGGCCTGAGCGGCGTCGGCGCTGTCGGCGCCGGCGAGTCGACGCGCCACCAATAGCGGTAGGCGGTTGCCGAGGCCGATCTCGGCAAACAACGCCGCCGGCGTGTCCAACTGAACCTCCCGCGCATAAACGGCGATGACCGACTCCCCAATCTGGTCGACATCCAGCCCGAAGCGGGCGAGCTCTGCATTCAGCATCCGCCGGCCCAACGCTTCGGCCTCCTGCGTTTGGAGATTCTTGAGGTAGCTTCGCACGTTGGCGCGGGCCTTGCCGGTGACCACAAAGTTGAGCCAGGCCGCATTGGGCTTGGCGCCGGGCGCGTTGATGATCTCGACGGTCTGGCCGCTGCGCAGGGCGGTGCGCAGCGGCGACAGCCGCCGGTCGATGCGCGCGGCAACGCAGGTATTACCCACATCGGAGTGGATGGCGTAGGCGAAATCCACGACCGTTGCGCCCTTGGGCAGCACCAGGATGCGGCCCTTCGGTGTGAACACGTAGACCTCGTCCGGGAAGAGGTCGATCTTCACATGCTCCAGAAACTCTTGGGAGTCACCGGAGTCGCGCTGCATCTCGAGGAGATTTTGCAGCCAGTCATCGGCGAGTGCCCTGGCGCCCGCGCCCTCGGCGGCGCTCTTGTAGAGCCAGTGGGCGGCGATACCGGCTTCCGCGATGCGATGCATGTCCCGGGTGCGCACCTGGACCTCGATGGGCGCGCCCTGTGGACCCACCAGCACCGTGTGCAGCGATTGGTAGCCGTTGGACTTGGGGATGGCGATGTAGTCTTTGAACTTGCCTGGGATCGGGTTGTACAGGTTGTGCACTTGTCCCAGTACCCGGTAGCAGTCGTCGACGCGTTCGACCACGACACGAAACGCGAAGACGTCAACCAACTCTTTGAAGGATCTGGATTTCTCTCGCATCTTGCGATAGATGCTAAAGAGGTGCTTCTCGCGGCCGGAGACGTCGGCCTCGATGCCTTCCTGCTGGAGCCGCCGGCGCACGGCGGTCTCGACGTGGGTCACAAGCTCGCGCTGGTGTTGCCGGACGCGGCAGACGGCGCGCTCCAGCACCAGGTGGCGCCAGGGCCAAAAGTGCCGGAAGCCATGGTCCTCCAGCTCCAGACGCAGGCTGTTGATGCCGAGTCGATTCGCGATGGGCGCATAGATTTCCAGCGTCTCCCGGGAGATGCGCCGGCGTTTTTCCGGCAGCATGACACCCAAGGTACGCATGTTGTGCAAGCGGTCGGCGAGCTTGATCAGAATGACCCGAATGTCTCGGGTCATCGCCAGCATCATTTTTTGAAAGTTCGCTGCCTGCGCCTCGGCGCGGGACGGGAAGTCGATCTGCGTGAGCTTGCTGACGCCGTCCACCAGCTCGGCGACCTCGTCGTCGAATAGGGCCGCAAGCTCCGACTTGGGCCGACCAGTATCCTCCAACACATCGTGCAGGATGGCGGCCATCAGGCACTTGTGATCCATGCGTAGCTCGGCAAGGATCCGCGCCACCGCGATGGGGTGGTAGATGTAGGGCTCGCCCGACCGTCGCTCCTGTCCGGCGTGGGCTTCTGCGCCAAACAAATAAGCGCGGTAGACCTCTGCGACCTGCTCGGGCGGCAAGTAGGCGTCGAGGTCGGCGCAGAGGTCGCTGATCAGGTAGCGCGCCCTGCCGTCGGCCTGCTGCGCTGATGTAGGCTGGGGTTCGCGGTAGCCGGCGCTGTCGACCGCTTCAGGCCGCACCGCGCGGTCATCGGGGCTGCGGATGGGCTCGGCGGTTGCGGCGGCGTTTGCCTCCAGCTGATCGCCGACACCCTGCGGTGCTGCGCCGATCTGCGGCAGGCCGACCACAGGGACCGCTGGTGAACTCATAGCTGATCACCGCCGGCAGAAAAGTGAGGTGCATCGACGGCACCCGTAGCGCCGCTCGCCGCCGCAGCGGATGTGGCGGAGCAACGGAGGCTGTCTGCGCGGCCAGGCGCAGCCGAGTCTTTGCGGACTCCAGGGGGGGTTGTAACGACCACGGCAATTGGATGCTGGTGGATGCCGGCGGATGCTCGGAGTCGCTGGTGTCCGTCGGTCTTTTCCCATCTCCTAGACTGAAGTTTCAGGCACTGAGTATCAGGCTGAGTGTCAAGCACTGAACTGAGGCACTGAGCGTCTGGCCCCAAACTTGGGGCACGGAACTTGAAGCACTTAGACCCGTCACCCATGGGGTTTCGGCCGCGATGCACGCCGCTCGCACCCGATCGCAGCATGACGATTCCTCGCCATAGCGGTGACTATGACTCGTCGTCGTGCCTTGCGCTCGGACACGAGCCACGCACCTCGCTGACCCGAAAACCCACGTGCAACGGGTATAAGTTGGTGCAATGGGGCTGTAGCGGCAAGACTCAGGCGGACTACTCGTCGTCGCCTTCGCGCATGCCAAGCTCCTCAGCGAGGGCCTTCTCGAGTGCCTCGGCGGCATCGGCGGCGGCGCGGTCGGCCTCAGCGAGGGTCTCGGGCTTCACCATACCCTCCGCCACCTCGCGCAGCGCCACGACCGTGGGCTTGTCGTTTTCCCAAGGCAACATGGGCTCGACGCCGTTGGCGAGCTGCCGGGCGCGCTTCGACGCCAACAGGACGAGATCGAATCGATTGTCGACGTGGTCGAGGCAGTCCTCGACGGTAATACGGGCCATGCGGGATCTCCTGAGCACGGGCACGGCGCAACCGCCGGTGCCGTGGGGCGAATTCGTGCGTTATCGCTGAAGGTTGTCGTGGTCGGGCGCAACGACAAGGGGTGTCGGCGTCACGCGGGCGGCGCCGGCGCGCACCATCTCTG
The DNA here is from genome assembly GCA_964524185.1 of uncultured Thiohalocapsa sp. GTDB lineage: Bacteria > Pseudomonadota > Gammaproteobacteria > Chromatiales > Chromatiaceae > Thiohalocapsa. The sequence continues at coordinate 7,546 of CAZGCI010000011.1, forward strand.
CCCTCCGACCGAGGACAGAAACATACCAGAAAAGCAACCCACTTGGTTTGGCACCGCGCGTCGGCGCAGCCCCCTGGCCCTGACAGACGGGACGACGACCATCGCTGCGGGCCCGTTCTGCATTAGGGCTGGGCTCGTTTAGCAGCGATTCAACAACAAGCGGTCCATCGACTCGTCACTACGAAACGCGCGACAGGCGCGAAACTTCCGGAGATGCACGCGAGATCCGGGTGACTTTCGCGTATTTCGCGCTTTTCGTAGTTTGTTTCCGTCTGCGGCCATGGTCATGTTGTTTCTGAACGGCCACTTAGGGCCCGCTCAGCATCGCCGCCAGCGCGCCGGCATGACGCACCGACTGGCGCGGCTCGCGCAGGCGCTCGGCGACGACGATGGCGCGCAGATCGCCCAGCGCCTCGGCGAAGTCATCATTGACCACCAGATAGTTGTACTCGTTGTGGTGGCTCAGCTCATCGCGGGCTTGGGACATCCGCGCGGCGATGACGTCGTCGCTGTCTTGGCCTCGCCCGCGCAATCGGCTCTCGAGCGCCCCCAGAGATGGCGGGGCAACGAATACGCTAATGGCCTCCGGGAAGCGTGCACGCACCTGCCGGGCCCCCTGCCAATCGATCTCGAGCAGCAGGTCTGCACCGGCGTCGAGGCGCTCGCGTAGCGTCGCTGCAGCGGTGCCGTAGGCATTGCCGAACACGCGGGCGAATTCGACAAACTCGCCCGCGGCGGCCATGCGCTCGAAGGTCGTCGCGTCGACGAAATGGTAATGCACCCCGTCGACCTCACCCTCCCGCGGCGGCCGTGTCGTGTAGGACACCGAGAGCTGCAGGGCGCACTCCACCTCCAGCAGTGCCTTCACCAAGCTGGTTTTGCCCGCGCCGGACGGCGCTGACACGACGAACAACAGCCCCTGGTCGGCGCCGGTGGGGCGCAGCGCGGGATCGGCTTGCGACATCGTCCTCACTCCAGGTTCTGCACCTGCTCGCGCATCTGCTCGATGAGCACCTTCATCTCCACCGCGGCATGCGTGGTCTCGGCGTCCGCGGACTTCGAACTCAGGGTGTTCGCCTCGCGATTGAGCTCCTGCATCAGAAAGTCCAGGCGCCGGCCGACGGGGCCGTTGCCGTCCAACGTCTTGCGCACCTCGTCCAGGTGCACGCCGAGGCGATCCATTTCCTCATCTACGTCGAGCCGCTGCGCGAGCATGGCCATTTCCTGCTCCAGCCGCGCCGGGTCCAACTCGTCCAGCACCTCGGACAGGCGCTCACGGATGCGTGTGCGCACCGCCTCCAAGACCTGGGGCCTACGCTCGCGCACGGCGTCGACTTCGGCGCCCAGCTTGGCGCAACGCTCCAGCAGCAGCGACCGCAGCCGGGCCCCTTCGCGCTGGCGATTGGCGACCAGGCTGTCCAGCGCCTGATCGAGAAGCGTCAGCGCTGCGGCGGCGACGGCGTCTGGGTCTTGTTCTGGCTCCTCCAGTAGCCCCGGCCAGCGCAGCAGGTCCAGCACGTGCGGCGTGGCCGGCTCGCCGATGCGGGTGGCGATCTCATCGGCGGCGCCGAGCACCTGCTCCAGCAGCCGACGGTTGACCTTGATGGCGCCAACCTTGTCGCGCCCAGGCACGAACCGCAGGGTGCAGTCCACCTTGCCGCGGGCAAGCCGCGCGGACAGGCGCTCACGCACCGGTGTTTCCAGCGAGCGCAGATCCTCTGGCAGCCGTAGATGCGGCTCCAAGAAGCGATGGTTGACCGAGCGCAGCTCCCAGGTCAGCTCGCCCACGTCCGTGTTGCTCGTCTCCCGGGCAAAGGCCGTCATGCTGCAAGTCATGGCACGCGTCTCCGGTGTTGGCAATTGCGGCACACAGCGCAGGGCGCAGTGCGAGGCTTGAGTGGCTATCATACCGGGGAGAGGTCGGCGCTTGCCCGACCGTGTCCGCGCGCGGCGACCCGCAGCCCAGCGGCTGCGCCGCACGTCGTTAGCGCGTCCCCGTAGCCAGCGCCTGCCCGGCAGCATCAGCGCTCAAGTCTCCACGGCGGCGGACTGGACCAGCGTCATAGGTGCGTCCGGGAAGCCGAGCGCTCCATCTGCAGCGGAGGAATCAACCATGCGCCCATCGCAACGCGCGCCCGATCAACTGCGCCCGGTGCGCCTGACCCGCGGCTGGACCCAGCACGCGGCGGGCTCGGTGCTGGTGGAGTTCGGCGCGACCCGCGTGCTCTGCACGGCAAGCTTAGAAGAGCGTGTGCCGCCCTTCCTCCGCGGCGCGGGTCAAGGCTGGATCACCGCCGAGTACGGCATGCTGCCGGGGTCCACCCACGAGCGCACCGGCCGTGAGGCCGCCCGCGGGAAGCAGGGCGGGCGGACGCTTGAGATTCAGCGGCTCATCGGCCGCTCCCTGCGTGCCGCGGCGGATCTCAGCGCACTCGGCGAGCGCACCATCACGCTCGATTGCGACGTGCTCCAGGCCGACGGCGGCACCCGCACCGCGGCCATCACCGGCGCCTGGGTGGCACTGCACGACGCCCTCACCGGGCTGCGCGACGGCGGTGGGCTCTCCACCTGGCCCCTGCGCGGTCAGGTGGCCGCCGTGTCCGTCGGTGTCGTCGCAGGCACACCCGTGCTGGATCTCGACTACGCCGAAGACAGCACGGCCGAGACGGACATGAACGTTGTCATGGACGCCAACGGCGGCCTCATCGAGGTACAAGGCACCGCCGAAGGCGCCGCCTTCTCGCGCGCGGAGCTCGATGCCATGTTGGACCTCGCGGGCGCCGGCATTGCGCAGCTCATCGCCGCGCAGCGCTCGGCGCTCAGCTGATCCGAAGACAACTGCGACCGCTAAAGGGAGCGTCGATGTGTCAAGCTCCCCACCGCGACCCGGCCGTACTAAGGCCGAGCGCCGAGGAAGGGCACGCGCAGCCGCGGCAACCAGCTCGCCTCGGCCCTTGGTCCTCACTGAGCGCGCCGCGTATTGAGCAGACGGCCCCACGCGCTTGTCCGACTCCGGCATCACTTCGCAAACCCATCAATATGTCTCCCAACCACCCCACACGCATCGTGCTGGCCAGCAACAACCCGGGCAAGCTCCGCGAGATGAACGCGCTCCTCGCCGGGACTGGCATGCAGGTGCTGCCGCAGCGCGAGCTCGGCATCGACGACGTCGAGGAGACGGGTCTGAGCTTCGTCGAGAACGCCATTTTGAAGGCCCGCCATGCCGCCGCCGGCAGCGGACTGCCGGCCATCGCCGACGATTCCGGCCTCGAAGTCGATGCCCTCGCCGGCGCCCCCGGGATCTACAGCGCCCGCTACGCTGGCCCCGGCGCCGACGACCAGGCCAATAACGCCAAGCTGCTCGCCGAGCTGGCGGGCGTCCCAGACGCCGCGCGCACCGCACGCTACCGCTGTGTCATGGTGCATCTGCGCCATGCGCATGATCCGACCCCACTGATCTGTCTCGGCACCTGGGACGGCCGCATCCTGTGCCAGCCGCGGGGAGCGCATGGCTTCGGCTACGACCCGCTGTTCTTTGTGCCGACCCACGGCTGCACCGCCGCTGAGCTGGCGCCGGCCACAAAGAACGCGCTGAGCCACCGCGGCCAGGCACTGCGGGCGCTGGTTGCACAGATGCAGGCCGCAGCGCGGTGACGTCGACGCGACCCATGGACACCGAGCTCACCCGCACCATCGCCGATAACCTCGCCCGGGTCCGCGAGCGCATCGCAGCCGCCGAGGCCCGCTATGGGCGCCCCGCCGACAGCGTGGCCCTCCTTGCCGTGAGTAAGGTCCACGGCCCCGAGCGCATTCGAGCCGCCTATGCTGCAGGCCAGACCGCCTTTGGCGAGAGTTACGTCCAGGAAGCCCTCGACAAGCAGGCAACGCTTGCACCGCTGCCGCTGCAATGGCACTTCGTCGGCCGTGTCCAGACCAACAAGACCAGAGATATCGCCGCGCACTTCGACTGGGTGCATGGTCTCTGCGAACTCAAGCACGCCCGCCGGCTCGGTGCCCAGCGCCCGGCCGACACCGCGCCGCTGAAGGTCTGCATCCAGGTCAACCTGAGCGGCGAGGCTAGCAAGGCCGGCATCGAACCTGCCGCCCTGGGCGAGCTGCTCGGTGCCTGCCGAGAGATCGGGGGGATCGCCCTACAGGGCTTGATGACCCTGCCAGCGCCGGCCGATGACCTCGCCGCGCAGCGCCGTCCCTTTGCGGCCTTGCGCGCGTTGAGGGACCGGCACGCCACGCCTAACCTGCCGCTTGCGACGCTTTCCATGGGCATGACGGCGGATCTGGAAGCGGCCGTTGCCGAGGGCGCTACAATGGTGCGCATCGGCACCGCCATCTTCGGCCAGCGGCCGCCCGCCGGGCAGCGCTGACGGCCCTTTCACAGCGGCCGCGCTGCGGGCGTCCCGGGGGCCACTACTACTGGGCCCGCCGATGTTGCAGCCACGACCATCCATCCACTCGACGGAGGCCCCACCTAGCATGTCCTTGAGTCAGACCCGCATCGCCTTCATCGGCGGCGGCAACATGGCACGCAGCCTGGTCGCCGGGCTCATCGCGGATGGTCATGCGGCCAGCGCACTCACCGTCAGCGATCCCGTCGGCGAGGTGCGCGACCGACTCGCCAACACCTACGGCGTCCACGGCACCGATGACAACGCCGCCGCCGTCGGTGGCGCCGAGGTCGTGGTCCTGGCCGTCAAGCCACAGGTCGCACCCGCGGTTTGCCGCGCCCTGGCGCCGGCACTGCCGCGGCCGGCGCCCTTGGTGATCTCGGTCATGGCCGGGATTCGGGAGGCGAGCATCTCGGCCTGGCTCGGCGGGGAGATCGCACTCGTGCGCAGCATGCCCAACACGCCGGTGTTGGTGCAGTCCGGTGCCATCGGCCTGCACGCCAACGCCGCCGTGACGGCGGCGCAGCGCAATCTGGCCGAGGAGATCCTGCGCGCCGGCGGCGTCGTACGCTGGGTGGACGAGGAGACAGACCTGGATGCTGTGACGGCTGTCTCCGGCAGTGGACCGGCCTATTTCTTTCTGTTGATGGAGGCCCTGGAGAAGGCCGGCATCGCCGAGGGGCTGGACGCCGAGACGGCCAGACTCCTCGCCATCCAAACGGCACTCGGTGCGGCCCGCTTGGCCATGGAAAGCGATGAATCCCCTGAGGAGCTGCGCCGGCGCGTCACCTCGCCAGGCGGCACCACCGAACGCGCCCTCGACGTGCTCGCCGATGGTGGCCTGGAGGCCCTGTTGGCGCGTGCGGTGGCCGCCGCACGCACGCGAGCGCAGGAGCTGTCAGAATTGCTCGGAGCCGACGCATGACCGAAGCCTACTTCACTAACCCTCTGATCTTCCTCGTCAAGACGCTGTTCGGGCTCTACATCGCCCTGGTGGTGATCCGCTTCCTGCTGCAATGGGCACGGGCGGACTTCTACAACCCCATCTCGCAGTTCGTCGTCACCTTGACGTCACCGGTGCTGCGGCCGCTGCGCAAGGTCATCCCGACCGTCGGTGGGCTCGACACGGCCTCTATACTGCTCGCTTGGCTGCTCAAAAGCCTTGAACTGGCGCTGCTGACCCTGCTGTTCGGACTCGATCGAAACCCACTGGCGGCCCTTGCCTGGGCCATCCCTGCCCTGGTTGGCCTCGTCATCAGCATCTTCCTATTCGCGATCTTGATTCGCGTGATCCTGAGCTGGGTGAATCCGGATCCGTTCAATCCCGCCGTCGATCTGCTGAGTCGCCTCACGGACCCCATCCTCGGCCCCGCGCAGCGGCTGCTGCCGGCCATCAGCGGTATTGACCTCTCACCCATGGTGGCCATGATCGGACTGGTGCTCCTGCAAATGCTGCTGCTGCCGCCGCTGCGCGCACTCACGGGCAGTCCGTTCTAAGCGACCACGGGGACGCGCGCCCGCGCACGAGACGCTGAAGGCAACGCCTCAGACCAACGAGCCATCGACTCCTCGAGACGACGGCGGCTCGTCACCAGGCGAAGGCCGAAGGCCAACGAGAGAACGCGCAGACCTGGCGTCAGCGGCTGCGCATCAGCCCTAGGCCCTTGTTCCGTGCCCTTTACCCCGAGCGGCGCCTAGCACCCGACGCGGCGTGGACAACATGACACAGCTGTATCCATCTGGCGCCGCCGAGCACTCTGGGAACGACCGCGTCGCACCGTGGTGCCGCTGGGACGGCAACATCCTGCGGCTGGCCCTGCGGGTGCAGCCGCGCGCTCTGGCGGACGCCTTCGGCACACCCCTCGGTGACGAGCTGCGCGTCCGCATCAAGGCACCCCCGGTCGACGGCAAAGCAAACGCAAGGCTGATCGACTTCCTCGCACACGCCTTTGCCGTCCCCAAGGCGCGGGTCCGCGTGGAGCGCGGCATGCACGGGCGCTCCAAGGTCGTGTCCATCGAAGCACCCGCGGTGCTGCCAAGGGCTTTAGACGTCACCAGCCAGCGTGGATAGCACCGCTGGGATGCAGGCGCGACACCTGCTTGAGTACGCAAGCCTGCGGATCCTTGCGTTTGTGCTCAACGCGCTGCCGTATCGCGCGGCCTTGGCGCTGGTTTGGCCATTGGCCTGGTGCACCCACTGGGTGTTTCGTTATCGCACTGACCTCGCGCGTCAACGTATCCAAGCCGTCTTTCCAGACCTGCCGCCGGGCCGGGTCAGGCATATCGCCTGGATCTCTTTTCAGAATATGGTGTTCAACGGCGTCGAAATGCTGCGCGCCCCGCGACTCGACGCAGCGTGGATGCACAAGCATGTCGACATGACCAACGTATTCGCGGTCATCCACCGGCACCTGCAGGAGCGCCCCGTGATCGGCGTTGGCTTGCACATGGGTAATTGGGAATTAGCAGGTCAGGCGCTGGAACAAGGCGGCATCCCGTCGTTCTTCATCATGCGCCGCCAGCGCAACCCCCTGACCACGCGAGTCATCAACGCATCCCGCGTTGTGCAAGGAAGCGCGGTACTCGAACGCGACGACCCAGAGCTGATCAAGAAAGCCGTGCGCATGCTGAAGGCAGGCAAGACCATGGCGATCCTGCTCGACGTGCGCGGGCGACACCAAGCCATGTCGCTCGACTTCCTGGGGCAGCAGGCCAACCTTGCCGGGGGTGCCGCCTACCTCGCCTGGATATCCGGGGCAGTGCTGCTGCCCTATCGCGTCATTCGACGCGGATGGACACAGCATGAAGTCCAGGTGCTGGATGAGATCATGCTCGACCGAGCAGGCGCGCGAGACGCGGAGATCAAACGCGTGACGCAACAGGCCCTGAACGTTTTGGGGTCGCAGGCCCTGGCGATGCCGGAGCAGTACTTTTGGTTCAACAAGCGCTGGGTGCTGGAGCGCTACCACCGCAATGGTCAGCCGGAGGCGAACACCTGCCACAGCGCGTAGGCACCGAAGCCCATCACCACCAGGCCCGCTGCGCGCCGCAGCCAGATCGATTCCATGTAGCGCGCCGCCGCGCCGGCGAGCAGCCCGATGCCGAGCAGATTAGGCAGGGTGCCGAGCCCGAACGCCAACATCAGCAGTGCTCCCTGCACCGGCGAGCCCGTGCCCAGGGCCAAGATCAGGACGCTATAGACGAGCCCACAGGGCAGCCAGGCCCAGACGAGGCCCACCGCCACCGCTTGCCACCAGGCCTGGATGGGCAACAGCCTGCGGCCAATGGGCTCCAATCGACGCCATAGGAGGCCCCCGGCTCGCTCCACCACGACGAGCCCGCGCCACCAACCAGCGAGGTAAAGCCCCAGGGCGAGCATCACCGCAGCCGCCAGCAGGTACAGCGTCCGCTGCCCCCAGTACAGGACGCCCGCCTGCACCAGCACCGCGCCGATGCCGCCGGCAAGCGCACCGGCAAGCGTGTAGCCCGCCACGCGGCCCAGGTTGTAGCCCAACTGCAGCGGCAGCAGTGTGGACAAGCGCCGGCGGCGCTCCGGGGCAATACCGAGCGTCAGCATGGAGACCACACCACCGCACATGCCGACGCAGTGCACGCCGCCGAGGAGTCCGACGACGAAGGCGGTGGCGAGCGACGTCAGCATGCCCGGGCATCCTGCGTCGGGTTAGCATGATGCTGTCGCACGCCTAGCGGGCACGCAGCGGCAACCGCCCCACGCCATCGAGAGTACTTTGCATGCACGACTATCAGCGGGAGTTTCTTGAGTTTGCCATCGAGACCGGCGTGCTGCGCTTCGGTGCATTTACCCTCAAGTCCGGCCGTGAGAGCCCGTATTTCTTCAATGCCGGGGCGTTTAGCACGGGCGCTGGACTGGCCCGTCTCGGCCGCTTCTACGCGGCCGCACTGATGCGCGCCCCCATTGCGGTGGATATGCTATTCGGACCTGCGTACAAGGGTATCCCGCTGGCGGCGTGCACCGCCATTGCGCTGGCGGAACAGCATGGCCGGAACCTGCCCTTCGCGTTCAACCGCAAGGAGGCCAAAGACCACGGCGAGGGCGGCAGCATCGTCGGCAGCCCGCTCGCCGGGCGGGTGCTCATCGTCGACGATGTGATCACCGCTGGCACCTCGGTGCGCGAGTCGGTGGAGCTCATCCGCGCCGCCGGTGCCACGCCGGCGGGGGTGCTCATCGCCTTGGACCGCTGCGAGCGCGGCACCGGCGAGCAGTCGGCGACGGCGGAGATTGCGGCCCGGTTCGGACTCGCCACCGTGAGCATTGTGACCCTGCACGACCTCGTCGATTACCTCCACGCGGACATCGACCAAGCCGGATTCCACCAGGCCCTCGCCGATTATCGCAACCGCTTCGGCACGCCGGCTCCGGGCTGAGCCAGTGAAGCCTCAGCGGCGGCTGAGCTTGGTCCCGACACCCTCGTCGGTAAAGAGGTCGAGCAGCACCGCATGCTCCACACGCCCGTCCAGAATGTGGGCGGCACGCACACCGGCTTTCACGGCATCCACGGCGCAACGCACCTTGGGCAGCATGCCGCCGGCGATGACACCGTCGCGGGTCAGCGTTTGCACCCTGTCCAGGTCCAGCTCGCGGATGACCTCGCCGTCGGCGTCCAGCAGACCCGCGGTGTTCGTGAGCAAGATCAGCTTCTCGGCATGCAAGACCTCGGCGATCTTGCCCGCCACCAGGTCGGCGTTGATGTTGTAGGAAAAGCCATCGGCCCCGACCCCGATGGGGGCGATGACGGGGATGAAGTTACCGCCCACCAACATGTTCACGACGCTGACATCGATACTCTCAACCTCCCCCACGTGACCCAGGTCGATGATCTCCGGCACGGACAGCTCCGGTGCGTCGCGGCGCAACAGCATCTTGCGGGCACGGATCAGATCTCCGTCCTTGCCGGTCAAGCCCACGGCATTACCGCCGTGCTGGTTGATGAGGTTGACGATCTCTTTATTCACCAGACCGCCCAGGACCATCTCCACCACATCCATGGTCTCGCTGTCGGTGACGCGCATGCCATCGACGAATTCGCTGCCCTTGCCGAGACGCTCCAACAGATGGCCAATCTGCGGGCCGCCACCGTGCACCAGCACGGGGTTCAGCCCCACAAGCTTCATGAGCACGATGTCGCGGGCAAAGCCGTCCTTCAGGCGCTGCTCCACCATGGCGTTCCCGCCGTACTTGATGACCATGGTCTTACCGGCGAAGCGGCGGATGTAGGGCAGCGCCTCGATGAGGACGCGGGCGATGTTGCGGGCGCGGTCTTCTGGCAGAGACATGCTGCAAATTCCTGACTGAATGGGCTAAGGGGCCGGGCGAAACGCACTGACCGACCCAATGGTTGCGACAAGCACTCGCTCGGCGTCCGCTGGCGGTGCGCAAGCCGCTCAGAACGGCAACTGGAGATTCGGCGCCACGTGCTGCAACAGGCGCCGGAATAGGCCCTGAATCGCGTCCAACGCCGCCAGGTCATCCGCCTCGAAGCGAAACACCAAGCCTGGCTGGGTATTGGACGCCCGCATCAGGCCCCACCCCCGGTCGAGCTCGGCGCGCAGGCCATCGGTGGTGTTCAGCGCAACGGCGTCCTCGCGCTCGGCCAGCGCCAGCACCGATGCGACGATGTGCGTCGCGCTGTCACCCGCCGCCAGCGGCAAGAACAGCTCCGGCGTGGCGATGCCGACAGGATACTCGGCGAAGACCGCCGCGCTCGGCCGCGGGTCCAGGGCCAGCAGCTCGAGCAGGCGGGCACCGGCATAAAAGGCATCATCGAAACCGTTCCAGCGCTCGGCGAAGACGATGTGGCCGGTGAGCTCGCCGCCGAGGGGTGCGCCCAGCTCGCGCACCTTTTGTTTGAGGAAGCTGTGCCCGGACTTCCACATCACGGGCCGGCCGCCGCACCGGCGCACAGCAGCGCCCAGGTGGTGGCTGCACTTCACGTCGTAGACGATGTTGCTGCCCGGTGCCCGTGCCAAGACATCGGCCGCCAGCAGCATCAGGACGCGGTCGGCGGCGATGAACTCGCCGGCGGAATCGATCACACCCAAGCGATCGCCATCGGCATCGAAGGCGAGGCCAACATCGGCGCCGGCGCCGATGACGACCGCCCGCAGGGCGTCGAGCTGTGTCGGCTGTGCCGGGTCCAGCATGCGCCCATCGGCCCGGGCCGGGTCCAGCTGGCAGTCCAGCGCACGCACCTCGCACCCCAGCGCCCGGAACAGCGACGGCGCGAAGCCGCTTGCCGTGGCAAAGCCGCAGTCGATGATGACCTTGAGCGGTCGGGCCAGGGTGATGTCATCGACAAGCGCGCGCAGATAGTCCGCGGTCGCGTCCAGGCGCATGCGTTGGCCCCTGCCACGCGCAAAGTCGCCGCGCAGCACGCGTGCGCGCAGACCCTGGATCTGTTCCCTGCTCGCACTGCGACCGCCGAGCACGAGCTTGAGGCCGTTGTAGGCCGGAGGGTTGTGGCTGGCGGTGACGACGGCCGCGCTGACCAGACCCCGAGCATGCGCGACGTAATAGGCCAGCGGTGTGGGTGCGATGCCGAGGTTCAGCACGTCGCAGCCGCTCTCGCACAGTCCGGTGATCAGCGCCGCTGCCAGGTCAGGCCCCGATGGGCGCTGGTCGCGGGCGACGACGCACGTCCGCTCACCATGCAGCGGCGCCTCGCTGCCTACGGCGCGGCCGAGGAGACGCATGGCGCGCGCGTCGAGCTCACTGCCCACTAGCCCGCGGATGTCGTAGGCGCGAAAGATGTCCGCGGGCAACGCCACCTGCCCAGCATCCGCCGGGCGGACTGCGGCCGTATCCGTGCTCATCAGCGTATCCGGCTTGTGCGAGCCGGGCACGCGGGCCGGCGCTCACTGGGTCGGCGATCACTCACCGGGTCGCTGGCGGCGGCGGCGGGGCATGGGCGCACGGCTCAGAGCCGCCCGCTGTGGCCGAAACCGCCGGCGCCGCGGGCCGTGGCGGCAAAGTCGTCCACCAGCTCCAGCTCCGCATGCACCACCGGCACCAACACCAGCTGGGCGATGCGCTCGCCCACCTCGATCCGAAACGGCTCGCGCCCCCGGTTCCAACACGACACCAGGAGCTCGCCCTGATAGTCAGCGTCGATGAGGCCCACCAGGTTGCCGAGCACGATGCCATGGCGGTGCCCGAGCCCAGAGCGCGGCAGGATCATGGCAGCGAGTCCGGGCTCGGCGATGTGCACCGCCATGCCCGTTGGCAGCAGCTCGGCAGCACCCGGCGCCAGTTCAACCGGCGCCTGCGGCAGCGCGCGCAAATCCATGCCGGCGGCACCATCGGTGGCATACGCCGGTAGCGGGAAATCGCGCCCGAGCCGGGCGTCCAAGACCTTAACCTGTAGCCGATGCCGCATAGCGTTCCGCGATCAATTCTGTCAGCGCCGTCGCCAGGGCGGGCTTCGGCATCATCGGTAGCTCGGTGCGCCCACCGTGCCAGAGCACCAGGAGCGCATTGTCGTCTGCCTCGAAGCCGCCGGCCGCCCCGCCGACCTGGTTGGCGGCGATCATGTCGAGCCCCTTGCGCTCGAGCTTCTCCCGCGCCTGCTCGGCCAGGGCGTCGGTCTCGGCGGCGAAGCCGACGGTGAAGGGGCGGTCGGTCCGCGCGGCCACGTCGGCCAGGATATCTCGGTTGCGTACCAACTCGAGGCTGAGTGTCGCTGCACGCTTCTTGAGCTTGGCGGGCCTGGGCTCCGCCGGCCGATAGTCCGCAACCGCGGCGGCAGCGACGAAGATGGCGCAGTCCCCAACGTGCTCCATCACAGCGGTATGCATCTGCGCCGCGGACTCCACCTTCACCCGATCCACGCCCGCGGGGCAAGGCAGCGCCGACGGACCAGAGACGAGCGTCACACGCGCCCCGACGCGGGCGAGCGCGGCCGCCAGCGCGTAGCCCATTTTGCCCGAACTGCGATTGCCCACGTAGCGCACCGGATCGATGGCCTCGCGCGTGGGTCCGGCCGTCAGCAGCACCGGCACGCCCGCGAGCACGGCGGCCGCTGCGCTCCGCGGGTCCGCCAGCAAGGCCGCGGCGATGTCCGCCGGCTCCAGCATGCGGCCAGGGCCGAAGTCGCCGCAGGCCTGCTCGCCGCTGGCGGGGCCAAGGAGGCGGCAGCCGCGTTGGACCAGCAGCGCAACGTTGGCAGCGGTGGCCGAATGCCGCCACATATGCTGGTTCATGGCCGGTGCGATGGTGACGGGCGCCGTGGCGGCGAGGACGAGGGTGGTCAGCAGATCGTCGGCAAGGCCGTGGGCCAACCGCGCGATGAGGTGCGCCGTCGCCGGCGCCAACAGGATCTGATCCGCCCAGCGTGCCAGGGCGATGTGGTCCATGCCTGCCTCGGCCTCGGGTGCCAGCAAGGCCGTGCGCACCGGCTGCCCGGAGACGGCTTGCAGGCTGAGCGGCGTCACGAAGGCCGCCGCCGCCGCCGTCATGACCACTTGCACCGTCGCGCCCCGCTCGCGCAGGCGCCGGACCAGCTCCGGCGTCTTGTAGGCGGCAATGCCACCGCTGACGCCCAGCAGAATCTTGTGCGGACCGTCGCCGGACGGTTTGCTCGCCGCGCTGAGCGGCTGGTCGAGATCGCGTGAGGGAGCCAAGGGCGTGCCGATGCATCAAGTGAGCAGTGCCGGCCATGCGCGCTGCGCCGGTAGCTCCCGATTGTAGCGCAGTCGTCCTCTGCGCTGACCCCTGCCGCCGGGTTCCGAGTCCGCGCTCCTCTCCTCGGCCCTCGCCCTCGCCCTCGCCCTCGCCAGCGAATCTCCCGATGTCGTCTCAATCCCCCGCTCGCTCATCGGTCTGAGGCGTCGCCGCGCCGAACGTGTGTGTACGCTCGCGCCACCGCTGCGGTAAGCTCGACCTGCGTGCAGACCCGAGTGGAGACCACGGCATGTCCATCAACGATTGGCCCGAGCAGGACCGCCCGCGCGAGAAGCTCATCGAGCGCGGGGCCGAGGCACTGAGCGACGCGGAGCTGCTGGCCATCTTCCTGCGCACCGGCGTCAAAGGCCGCAGCGCCGTGGACCTCGCGCGGGATCTGCTTGCAGACTTCGGTGGACTGCTAGGGCTGCTGTCCGCTAGCCAGGCCGAATTCTGCCGCGGCAAGGGGCTCGGCATGGCCAAGTACGTGCAGCTACGGGCAACGCTTGAGCTGAGCCGGCGCTATCTGCGCGCCGATATCGCCAACCGCGACGTCCTCACCAGCCCGGAAGCGGTGCGCAACTATCTCAAGAGCCGCCTGCGCTCGTATCCGCACGAGGTGTTTGCTTGCCTGTTCCTTGATAACCGTCACCGCATCATCGAATACCGCGAGCTCTTTCGCGGCACCATCGATGGTGCCAGTGTGCATCCGCGGGAGGTGGTGCGCGAGGCCATGCACTGGAACGCGGCGGCCGTGATCTTCGCGCACAACCATCCCTCCGGCATCGCCGAACCGAGTCAAGCGGACCTCAGCATCACGCAACGGCTCCAAGCGGCCCTGGCGCTGGTGGATGTGCGCGTGCTGGACCACATCGTCATCGGCGACGGCGACGGCACATCCTTCGCCGAGCTCGGCCTGCTGTAACAGGCCGGCGGCAGAGGGCCGAGGACCTGGGTGCCAACAGGCCCGGACTTGCACAGGCACAACAGCTGCTTGAGCGCATGAAGCCGGCTCGGTATACTGCCCGGCTTGATGCAATAAATGCAGCCGCCCGCTCAACGCCCCGCCGCCCGTCGGCGGGCAGCCAGCCCCTCCGGGTATCGAGTCGAAGCGGGCCCTACACAGGAGCCTCGGGCCATGTCCAAAGTCTGCCAGGTAACCGGCAAGCGCCCGGTGACCGGAAACAACGTCTCCCACGCACACAACAAGACGCGTCGGCGTTTCCTGCCGAACCTGCACTACCACCGCTTTTGGGTGGAAAGTGAAAAGCGCTGGGTGCGTCTGCGGGTGTCAGCCAAGGGCATGCGCGTCATCGACAAGCTTGGTATCGACGCCGTACTCGGCGATCTGCGCGCCCGCGGCGAGAAGGTCTGACGCGGCTCGAGCGCCAGTCCCCAACCGCCAGTCGACCAGCGGTATCCGCAAGGACCGCATCCGATTCCAGTAACGCGCTTCACGAGGTGTAACGCACATGGCCAAGGCAGCACGTGAGAAGATCCGCCTCAACTCGAGCGCGGGCACCGGTCACTTTTATACGACCACAAAGAACAAGCGCAATCAGCCGGGCAAGATGGAGATCAAGAAATTCGATCCCGTCGCCCGCAAGCACGTGATGTACAAGGAAGGCAAGATCAAATAGCGCGCTGGGCCGAAGCGCCGCCAGCCAACTAGAAAAGCCCGCATCCGCGGGTTTTTTTGTGCGGCGTGCAGGACCATAACCACGCGGACGAGGCGCGATGCCTCAAATGTACGCGCGACCAGGGTCGGGACGACCGCAGGCTAATGGCTCGCTCACTCGGAAGGGCCGAGGGCCAAGGCGCGGGCGCACAGTCCAGGCATCAGCGGTTGTGCCTCGGCCCGCGGTCCTCGGCCCTCCCACCTGCCGGCGCCTGGCGCACGACGCGGCGTGGAAACCTTGACGCATCTGCAAACATCTGCCGCCCTAGCGCAGTCTAGGCCCTCCGCGGCCATCTCAAGTCGCCGGCGCGCCCACCAGTGCCAGTCCCCGCAGCTGGCGGGAGAAGCGCTCTAACGCCTGAATGCCCGTCGCCTCGGCCTGGTGGCACCAGTCCTGGAGCTGGGCCAGGAGCGCCTCCTGCGTGGGCGCATTGCGCTCCCAGATCTGCTGTAGGCGCTCGCGGAACTGATAGACCACCGCCAGTTCTCGACTTTGGGCCAGCAACTGCTCCAGGTTGCGTCGCCCTGCCTCATCGAGCTGGCTCCAAGTCCGCGCGAGCATGCGCGCGGCGCGGCGCGGCGAGACGCCGCAGTCCGGCGCCTCGGCGGTGTGTAGGGCCTGATGCGCCACCGGCTTCAAGACATCCAGGCTGAAACGACGGACCACGTGCATTCGGCCCACCAGGAACGCCCGCAGCGTATCCAAATCAATGGCGTGCTTGCCCTCGATGAACCGCGGCATCGGGGCCACACGCTTTACGCGCGCCAGTCGCAGTCCGCTCAGCAGCCGGATATAGACCCAGCCGATATCAAACTCCCAGCGGCGCAGGGACAACCGCGCCGAGGACGGAAAGGCGTGGTGGTTGTTGTGGAGCTCCTCGCCGCCGATCAGAACACCCCAGGGCACAATATTGCAGGCCGCGTCCGCCGTTTCGTAGTTGCGGTAGCCCCAGGCGTGGCCCACGCCATTGATGACGCCGGCCGCTAGCACCGGGATCCACAGCATTTGCACGGCCCAGACCACCAGCCCGTAGACACCGAAGAGCACCAGGTCGAGCACGAGCATCAGGCCGATGCCCGACCAACTGAAGCGGCTGTAGAGGTTGCGCTCCAGCCAGTCGTTGGGGGTGCCTTGGCCATAGCGCACCAGGTCGTCACGGTTCTTGGCGGCGGCCATGTAGAGCTCAGAGCCGCGCCAGAACACCGTCCGCAGGCCCAGCACCTGCGGGCTGTGCGGGTCTTGTGGGGTCTCGCAGTGGGCATGGTGCTTGCGGTGCACGGCTACCCATTGCCGGGTGACCATGCCGGTGGTGAGCCAGAGCCAGAACCGGAAGACATGCGCGACGGCGGGATGCAGTTGCAGTGCCCGGTGCGCCTGTGCGCGGTGCAGGTAGACCGTAACGGCAATGATGGTCACGTGCGTCATTGCCAGCGTGGCAAACAACACCTGCCAAGGCGACAAATCCAGTAAACCCTGGTACGTCATTCAATCAATCCTCAGAGACCAGACGGCCTCCGTGTGGGGTAAGCCCTAGTAATCATGCTAGCCGGGCGAGGCCTCAGACCGGCGAGCGACTGGTGAGCGCCGGCATGCCAGCCGGTCGTTCCCTGGCCAGGGCCGAGGGCCGAGGGCCGGATGCACAGGCCTGGCATCGGCGGTTGCGCCGCGGCCCTTTCCCCTGCCGGCGCCTGACACTCGACGCGTCGTTGGACCGGTTACGCGTCTGCGAAGGTCTGCGGCGGTCGAGCATTCGTGTTAGCAGGGAGACAGGTAGGCAGCCACTATAGCCAAGCCAGTGCATAGACACCAGCCGACCGAGGGCTTCCGCCATTCCCTCATGCGCGGCACGTCAGCAAAAGATTGCCGAGGCGGTCGCGCTGCGCCCGCCAGCCTGGTGCCAGCCACGTGGTCGCCACGTCGTCCAAGATCACCGCGGGCCCCGTCAGTACATCGGTGACGCCCAGCGCGGCGCGCCGGTGCAGCGGCACCGGCGCAGCACAGCCTGCGACGCGCACCGCTGCCGGGGCAGCCCCCGCCGCGGGGGGCTCCGCTGCAATGCTGGGCAGGGCGGGCGCTCGCGGCGGCGCCGTGAGTCGCACCCGCAGGTTCACCAGCTCCACGGGCAGGTCCAAGGTATGGCCATAGCGGGCGGCATGGAGTTCCTGGAAGGCGGCCGCCGTCGCCATCACCCCGCTCCAGGGCAGATTCAGCGTGTAGGATTGACCGCGGTAGCGCAGATCCACACTATCGTCCCGCAGCAGCGTGTCCGGCACGATACCCTCGGCCGCGAGCGCCGCCCGACCCCCCTGCGCAAGACTGGCCAGCGCTGCCATGATCTCCGCATCGCTGCGCGCAGCCAGTAGCCCGAGCCAGGCCCGAGTCAGCAGGCGCCCTGGCGGGGCGGCAAGCATACCGAGTGCCGACAGCACGCCGGCGCGCTCGGGCACCAGGGCACGGGTCATGCCCAGCGCATCCGCCAGCGCGCAGACGTGCAGACCGCCTGCACCGCCGAAGGAGCACAGCCAGCCGGCGGCGGGGTCGATGCCGCGCTGCACCGAGATCACGCGCAGGGCCTGCGCCATGTGCTCGTTGACGATGTCGATGATGCCGTGTGCGGCGCGCTCTGCGGGGTCTCCCGTTGTCGTGCCGTCGAGCCCCAGGCGTTGGGCCAAACCAGCGAGCGCCTGCCGCGCCGCGCCGAAATCCAACGCCATGCGCCCGCCGAGGAAGGCATCCGCCCGCAGCCGACCGAGCACCAGATTGGCATCGGTCACGGTGGGCTCGCGACCACCGCGCCCGTAACACACTGGGCCCGGATCGGCGCCGGCGGATTCCGGCCCCACCTGCAAGGCGCCCCCCGCATCGAGCCGTGCGATGGAGCCGCCGCCGGCGCCGATGGTATGCATGTCTACCATCGGCACGGCCACCGGCAAGCCACCGATGCGTCCCTCCAGCGTCAGCCGCGGGGTGCCGTCCACCAAGGCCACGTCCGTAGACGTTCCGCCCATATCGAAGGTCAGCAGTTGCCCGAGGCCCGCCGCGCGCGCCACATGACCGGCGCCGGCGAGCCCGCCGGCGGGACCGGATAGCAGCAGCCTCACCGCCGCAGCGCCTGCTGCCGACGCGGCGACGGACTCGCCGCTCGACTGCATCACCGCCACCCGAGCACCTGGCAGTCCGCCACGCAGACGCCCGAGATACCCACTCACCACCGGACCAACGCGGGCGTTGAGCCAGGTGGCAATCCCGCGCTCGTACTCCCCCATCAGCGGCAGCACCTGGGAGGACAGCGAGACGAACAGCCCCGCGGGCAGCGCGTCAGCAATGGCCCGCTCGGCGCTATCGTCGAGGTAGGAAAAGAGCAGATTCACCGCGACGGCCTCGACGCCGAGGTGCTCCAGCGCAGCGCACAGGGTCGCGAGGTCCGCCTGGGTCAGCGGCTCCAGCAGCGTGCCATCGGCGCCGAGGCGTCCGCCCGTCTCCAGGCACAGCGCGGCCGGCACCGGCGGCGGCGCTGGTGGAGGTTGCAGGTCATACAGGGCCCGGCGCGCCTGACGACCGATGCTGAGCAGGTCGCCGAAGCCGCGATTGGTGACCAAAGCCGTGCGTGCACCCTTACCCTCCAGCACGGCATTCGTGGCCACCGTCGAGCCATGCACGATGGTGAGATCCGCCGGATCAAGACCGAGCGCCTGCACGCCCTGCAGGATGGCTCGCTCCGGGGCGTCCGGCGTCGACGGCACCTTGTGCTCAGTGAGCACGCCGTCGCGCCAGAGCACGAAGTCTGTAAAGGTCCCGCCGGTGTCGATGCCGAGCAATGCCATGCCGAGGTCCGCTGTCTGCCGTTCACAGGGGGAGATTACACCCGTGACCGACCGCCCCCAACGGGTGCGCGGAGCCCGGCCCTCGGCAGTGGGCCCTTGCCAAGCACACACCCGTGTCGTGCCGACGGCCCCGTCGCACAGCGGTCGAATGGGTCGCGGCGTTGGCAGTTGGCAGGCGCCGGGGCAAGCGCTATCGTCGCCGGCATGGACGCATTGCTGACGGTGCGGGCCCTGAGTCGGCATTTCGGCCGCAGGCGGGCCCTCGACGGGCTCGATTTCCAGCTCCGGGTCGGTGAGGTGGTGGGTCTGCTTGGCCCCAACGGCGCCGGCAAAACCACCTGTCTTCGCCTCCTTTCAGGGCTGCTTGCCCCGAGCACGGGGCAAATCGTGGTTGCCGGCCATGATCTGGCCAAGACCCCCGAGCGGGCCAAGCGCCACATCGGCTATCTCCCGGAGCGCCCGCCGCTGTACCCAGACATGCGGGTGCGAGAATTCCTCGAGCACTGCGCCCGGCTGCGGGGCATCCCGCCGGGCGCCGTGGCCCGCACTGTGGCGCGCAGCCTGCGACGCTGCGGGCTGGAGGCGGACCAGCAGCGGCTCCTCGGGCGGCTGTCCAAGGGCTATCGGCAGCGCGCGGGCCTGGCCGCGGCGCTGCTGCACGAGCCGGCGTTGGTGCTCCTCGATGAGCCCACCGACGGCCTGGACCCGCTGCAACTGCGTGAGGTGCGTGCCCTCATTACCGCGCTAAGCGCCAATGCGGCGGTGCTGGTGTCAAGCCATGCCCTGGCAGAGGTTCAGGCCAGCTGCCGGCGCGTGTTGGTGCTCCATCAGGGCCGGCTGTTACACGACGGCCCCCTCCAAGCCGCGCGAGCGTTGCGCCTGCGGCTCGCCCGTGCGCCGCGGCCGGAGGCGCTCGCCGCGCTGGCACCGGTGGCCACGGCCACCGTGGCGGCTGATGGGCGCGGCGTGTATCGAGTCCAGCTTGCGGCGGGCGCAGACGCGGAGCAGCTCGCCGCCGCGGTGGTGGCCGCCGGCTGGGGGCTGCTGGAGCTCAGCCCCGAGCGCACTGACGTGGAGCGGATCTTCTTCCAGGCCATCGGCATGGAGGCGGCGGCGTGATCTGGGTCATTGCCGCCCGCGACTGGCTGGCAGCGTTCCGCACCCCATTGGGCTGGATCCTGCTCGCGGCCACGCAGGCCATCCTCGGCGCCGTGCTGCTGCGGGTGCTGGACGGCTTCACGGGTCCGGCACCGCCGCTGCGCACGGCGGGCCTGAACTTGGCGCTCACCCATCACCTCTTCGGCAGCGCTGCCGTCATCGCGCTGTTGGTGATGCCTCTGCTGGCGACCCGCGCTCTGGCGGGAGAGCTGCGCGCGGGCACCTGGCCGCTGCTGGCGGGCGCCCCGGTGCGCCTCTGGACCATCCTCCTCGGCAAGCTGCTTGGCCTGGCGTTGCTGTTGCTGCCGCTTTGCCTGCTGCCCCTCCTGCTCGCGCTCAGCCTGCTCGGTGCCGCCCCGCTGGACCTGGGCATGCTGTTGGCGGCGACCTGGGGGCTCTGGCTGACGGGCCTGCTATTCGCCGCCGTCGGACTCTTTGCCGCGAGCCTGACACAGCACCCCGTCGCCGCCGCGGTGCTCGCCTACGCGCTCCTGCTGCTGCTCTCGGTGCTGAACCGCGCAGAGCTGCTCGGGGCACCCCAGCTCGGCGTGCTGGACTGGCTCGTCTGGAATCAGCACCTGTTCTGGTTCTTCGCCGGAGTGGTGCGCACCAGCGACCTGGTGTATTTCGTCGGCATGACGGCGCTCTGTCTCGCCCTCGCGGAGCGCATGCTCACCAATGCCCGGCTGGACTGAGCCGCTCTGCAGCATTTTGCGCGCCCACGTGATCACGATGCCTCACGCCGAAGAGCGGCCTGGGCACCGCTGCGACAACGCGTGGGCACCGACACCCGCCAACAGCCGAGGGTCGAGGGCCGAGGAGCGGTCACTCTCCGCGGTGGAGAAAACCGGACCTTGGCACTTGGCCCTAGCGCCAAGGTCTCACGGTGAAACTCAACGCAGCGCAAAACCCTTGGCACCGGCGTGCAACATGGGGGCAGGACCGCGGCCATGAGCACCCGCGCACGCCGTGAGCCCTGCCTCACCAATGCCGCCGAGTCCGCGGGCGAGACCCTGCCGACGGCGCCGGCCGCCCCGCCGAGTGGCTTGCAGCACCTCCATAGAGCGGGCGCCGACGGCGTCTTCGCGCTGCTGCTGCTGGCCCTGCTGCTCAGCGCCGGCTGGCTCGCCGCGCGGCATGACCGCACCTTCGACTGGAGCAGCAGTGGACGCAATAGCCTGTCCGCCGAGAGCATTGCGCTGCTGGAACGCCTGCCGCCGGTCACCGAGGCCCCGCTTCGGATGACGGTCTTTGCGCCGCGGGAGCATCCCGTCGGGCGCGCCGTGGAACAGCTCCTGGCGCGCTACCGGCGCCACCGCCCGGACCTGGACATCCAATGGGTGGACCCTCAGCGCGCGCCGGAGCTTGCACGCAACGCCGACGTCCGCCTTCTGGGGCAAGTGCTCCTGGAGCACCGCACCCGCCGCGAGACCCTGCGCGTGCTAAGCGAAGGCACCCTGTCTAGCGCCATCGCGCGGCTGACGCTGGAGCGAGCGCCCTGGGTGGCTGTGCTAGAGGGCCATGGCGAGCGCGCGCTCAACGCCGCCACTGGATCTGACGTCGGCCGCTTTGGTCAGCTCTTGCAGCAGCGCGGTTTTCGCTTACAGTCGCTCGATTTAGCGCGTGCCGGCCGCGTGCCCGACAACGTGGACCTCCTACTCATCACCACACCGTCCATCCCCCTATTTCCTGGCGAGGCCGAGGCGCTGGTTGACTACCTCGCCGCCGGCGGCAATCTGCTTTGGCTGCTGGACCCCGGTGCCGAGGCGGATGACCTGCAGGGGCTGCAAGCGCTGGCCGCCGAGCTCGGCATCCAGCCCCTGCCCGGCCTGGTCGTCGACGCAAAGGCGGCCGAGCTCGGCTTCGACACCCCAACCTTCGCCGTACTGGACACTTGGCCTGACCACCCCGTCGGACTTGGCCCAGCACGCCACGCCGTGCTCCCCGGCAGCCTGGCCTTCCAGGCGGTCACAGCACCCGGCTGGCGCTTGGAAGCCATGATCAGCACCGGCGCACAGAGCTGGAACGAGACCGGCCCCGTGCGCGGCGCCGTCACCCACGATGCCGCAGCCGGCGAAACACTCGGGCCCCTGCCCGTGGCGCTGACGTTGAGCCGACCGCGCCCGCAACGGCGTCAGCCCGAGCCAGCGCCCACTGCACCCAGCATCGCGACCGCAACGGCCGCGCAGCGGGTGCTCGTGGTCGGCGACGGCGATTTCGTGAGTAATGCCCACCTCAGCACCGCCGATAACCTGGCGTTGGGCCTGCGCATGGCCCGCTGGCTCACGGGCCTAGACGACCTGATCACGCCGCCGCCTAAGCCGAGCGACACGGACCCTCTCGTGCTCTCGGGCTGGCGCAGCGGCGCCATTACCCTCGGCGGTGTCCTGGTGCTGCCGGCGTTGCTGGCGGTTGCGGGGCTCTGGATCACGTGGCGGCGCGGGCGGGCTTGAGCATGCGCCTGCTGACCCGCCGCTGGCTCATCAACCTAGCGCTGTTGGCCCTGCTCGCGGTGCTGGCGCTGGCCGTGTGGCTCGACGTCCGCGAGGCGCAACGCGCCAGCCAGCTCACCAGCCTGACGCCGGCGGCCATCGACAGCATCGTGCTGCATCGCGCCGGCGAACCCACCGTGCGCCTGGTCCGGCGCGAGCTGGGCTGGCGCATGCTCGCACCCTATGCGGTACCGGCGGATACCGACGCCGTCGCCCGGCTGCTGCCGGTGGCCCGCGCCAGGGTGGTCCGCACACTGCCCGCCGCAGGCTTGGACCGTGCCGAGCTGGGGCTCGAGCCGTCCGCCCTGCGCGTGTCCCTGAATGGCCTCGAGCTGCGCTTCGGCGGCACGGAGCCCGTCGCCCAGCTGCGCTATGTGCAGGCGGGCGACATGGTGCATCTCATCGAAGACCGCTTCTTGCCGCGGCTCATGACCCCCACCACTGCGCTCGTCAGCCGGCGGCTGCTGCCGCCCGAGTTCAGCCCAGCCCTGGGTGCTTGGGACAGCGCCCCACTCACGGCAGGCCAGCTGGCACCCCTCGCAGAGGCGGCGGCCGAGCGTGTGACTGCCGCCACAGCTGCGCTGACCGCTGATGCGCCGAGCACACGCAGCCTGCGCATCGACTCCGCCGACGGCGGCGACGGCCTGCACTTTCGGGTGAGCGACGACGGCCGGCGCTGGACGCGCCCCGACCTGGCGCTCAGCTGGTTGTTCGCGACGCCGCCACTGGCCGCAGTGACCGATGAGCCCACCGCCGCAGCGCCCATGACATCGACGCAGCGGCCGGCAGGCCGGGCACCTGCCGCGACTGTGCCGCAGCGAGCAGACGCTCTGCCAGTGGAACGACGCACCCGTGCCGCACCGGGCGTCGCACCCTTGGAGCCGCGTCCAACCGCGGCTGTTGCTAACCTGCTCGACTTGGTGCCTGCGCAGCGCCCGAATAAAGCGGCGCTGCCCCAGAGCGATACGGACCCCTTTGCCCAGCCGGCTCGCCCGGCGCTGCGGTCTAAAGGAGCGGCGGCTCCGCCCCGGACAGAGGACGTGCCCTTGCGCACCGAGCAGCGCAGCCCGTGAGTACGCTTTGGCGCGTCCCGGCGCTTGCCCTATTGCCGCACACGCCTGGGGCCTCCTGACATGCCCGAGCTGCCAGAAGTCGAAACGGCCGTCCGCGGCATTGCCCCCCACCTCACGGGCCAGTGCATCGACCGACTCGTCGCGCGTGAGCGGCGCCTGCGCTGGCCGGTCACTGAGGCCGTGGACGCGGCCGTGGCCGGCCAACCCATACAGGCCGTGACCCGCCGCGCCAAGTACCTCCTGCTGCACCTGCCGCGCGGGGCACTAATCCTGCATCTGGGCATGTCGGGCAGCCTGCGGGTTGTGCCGGCGAGCACACCACCGGCCGTGCACGACCACATCGATCTGGTGTTGGAAGACGGGCGCTGCCTCAGGCTCCGCGATCCGCGGCGCTTCGGCAGCCTGCACTGGGCAGTGCCGCCGGTGGAGTGCCATCCGTTGCTGGCACGATTGGGACCGGAGCCCCTGTCGCCGAACTTCGACGGCGGTTACCTCTATCACCTAAGCAGGGGCCGCCGGGCGCCCGTCAAGACCTTCATTATGGACAGCCACGTGGTGGTCGGCGTCGGCAACATCTACGCGAGTGAGGCCCTGCATCGCGCGGGCATCCACCCGCACCGGCCCGCTGGCCGCATCGCGCTGCCCCGCTTTCAGCGGCTGGCAGCCGGCATCAAGACCGTGCTTACGGCCGCCATTGCAGAGGGCGGCACCAGTTTGCGGGACTTCGTGCAAGAAGACGGCAACCCCGGCTACTTCGCACGGTCGCTTCGGGTGTATGGCCGCGCCGGCCTACCCTGCCCCGGCTGCGGCCAGGCCATCCGCCAGCAACGCATCGGGCAGCGCTCCAGCTTCTTCTGCGCACATTGTCAGCGCTGAGTCTCGCGCCGCTGCGGCTGGCGGGGCACAACGACAAGCAAGAGTCGTGCGATTGCACGGATTTGTCAGATGCCAGGCGCCCTGCGGGGCGTGCCATGCCGTTTGTTGCGACGCTCACCGGGCGAGTGAAGTGCCGACCACGCCTGAATCGCAAGCTGCACTGGCACTTGCAAACACGCTGAGGCGGTCAACTGCTCTTTCTACATTCAAACCCCAGGCTCATCCCGCAGCATCGCCAAGAGTGTCTCCAACTCCCGGGCGAGCCTTGCGATGGCGGCCTCAGGCGTTTCCAAATCGACGTCACCGATTTCCATGTAATGGACACGCGCGGCGTGCTCAGGGAAATGGGTACGCAGCATCGGCTCGTGCTCGCGGCGGCTCAGGGCAATCACACGTGGATAGCGCAGGAAGTCCGGTGCCTCGACCCGAGCGGGCCAGCGTGGCTCACCGCGCTGGGGGATGCCATGTACGGCCAGTTGCGCCAGCGCATGGGGGGATATGGGACCGCGGTTGCCCGTCGCACCGAGGTCCCGCGCGAGCGCCTTGGAGTCCGCCCGCCAGCGCACGCCGTGGCGCTGTGCGCTGTGGTTGAAGTACGCCTCCGCAAAGCGACTGCGATAATAGTTACCGGTGCACAGAAACAGAATGCGGCTCATGGGCGTACCTGTTGTTGGCGCGGGTCACTCCGGTTGTTGGATGCCGGTGATGAGCCAATCGCCGTCGGGGCTCGCCCAGTCGTGGGCCACGTGCCAGATCTCGTCCAGCGGCTTGGCCGGCGCCTGCTCGTCCTCGCGAATCAGGCCGGTGAAGCGCACGCTCACCACCGCCTGGTCCCCGTCGCGCTGCACGCCCAGCAGCTCGGCGTTCAAGGTGACCACCTCCGTGTAGTTCTTGGCGTCGCCCAGGGACTCGCGCTCGCGCTTGATCTCGGCAAACAGGTGCGGTGCGGTGTATTCGCGGATATCGCGGAAGTCGGCCTGATCCCAGGCGGCCTGCAGGCGGATGAAGTGGGTCTTGGCACCGTCGGCAAAACCGGCCGGGTCGAACCAGCTCGGCGCTTCGTCGGCACCAGCCGCAGTCAGCGCGGCCGGCGCAGTGTGCGGCAGCCGAGCCGTCACGCCGCGACTGGACCGGTCACCCAACTGCTCACGGAACAGGCCGCCGAAGGGCTGCTGCCCGCCGCTGTTCTGTCCGGGACTCGGGCCTGAGCTGGGACCTGAGCTGGGACCTGAGCTGGGACCCGCGGCCGTGGCCCCGGCCGGCGTTGGTCCTGATCCCAGCCCGCGCTGGCGTCGCAGCATCCGGAACAGCAGCATGCCGCCGATGGCCAGGGCTGCGATGATCAGGAAGTCGAACGGCTGGAAGCCCTCGAAGGCACCGCCGAAGAAGAGTGAGGCCAAGAGCCCACCAGCGGCGAGTCCGGCCAGCGGGCCGAGCCAGCCCATGCCGCCGCGACTGCGCTGACCCGCGGCGCCCTGCTGGGCGCCACGCTGGTCGGCGGCCTGCTGACGCTGGGGTGACTGCGGGCGCTGGGCCTGGCGCGGCATGCTGTACTGCTTGCCGAGGCTGCGACCGCCACCGAAGCGGCGCGCTTCGGCGTCGTCCGGCAACACGAGGGCGCCGACGACAAAGAGGCTCAAGATGGCAACGACGAAGGTCTTCATGGTGCTGCTCTCAGTGGGTCTGTCTTTGGTTGTGGACTGTATTCGTTGTGCGTGCCGGCAGGAGGGCCCTCGACACGCCGCACGGGGCGAACCTGAATCACCTGGGCCGCACCGATGCCGCGCGGGTCGCTCGCCGCGGCGACGCGGCCCGCAGCGCGATGCCAATGCACCAGCTGCATATTGCCGTAGGGCCGCGTGGTGGTCTCGAGCTCGTGCCCCCGCCGCGTAAGACTGGCGCGCACCGCGGGCGCGAGTGCCTCCGGCTCCAGTTGGACCACATCCGGGAGGTATTGGTGGTGGAACCGGGGCAGCGCAACCCAGTCTTCAGCGCCATCGCCGGCGTCCGGGTCAAGTCCCGTGGCTGCGAGGATGGCCTGCAGCACCATGGTGATGATGCGACTGCCGCCGGGCGTGCCGAGGATGACCACGTGCGCATCAGACTCGATGAAGGTGGGGCTCATGCTGGAGAGCATGCGTTTGCCGGGGGCGATGGCGTTTGCGGCCCCGCCAACGAGACCGTAGGCGTTGGGTGCGCCGGGCCGGGCGGCAAAATCGTCCATCTCGTCGTTGAGCAGCACCCCGGTGCCCGGCGGTACGAAGCCCGAGCCAAACGGGTAGTTGATGCTGAGTGTCGCGGCTACCCGATTGCCATCGGCGTCGAGAATCGAGAGATGCGTCGTATCGGCGCCGGCGCCCCCGACGTCCTCCCTCGAGTCACTTGGGGTTGCGCGGTCCATCCTGAAGTCTCGCAGCAATCCGGCGGCGTAGAAGGGATGGATCAGCTGCGCCACGGGGACGGTCACGTGATCAGGGTCGCCCAAGAAGGCGGCCCGGTCGCGGTAGGCACGGCGCATGGCCTCGATGAGGACATGCGCCCGGTCTGACGCCGGTAGCGTCGCCAGGTCGAGCCCCGCAAGCATGTTCAGCATTTGCAGCAGCGCGACACCGCCCGAGGACGGTGGCGCCGCGCTGACGATGCGCCAGCTGCCGGTAGGGGTCTCGAAGCGGCCGCTGACGGGCCTGCGCTCCACGATCCGGTAATCGGCGAGGTCTTGTAGCGTCCAGATGCCGCCTGCGGCCCGCACCCCGTCGACCAACCGGCGCGCCAGTTCGCCGTGATAGAAGCCAGCTTGGCCGTCGCGGCCCAGGCGTAGCAGGGTCTCGGCGAGGTCCGGCTGGCGCAGCCGGGTACCGACCGCCGGCACGGCGCCGTCGACGAGAAACTGCGCAGACGCCGCCGGCGCGGCCGCGAGCGCATCCCGGCGCCAGCGGGCCAGGCGTTGGTAGACCGCGTCCACCGCAAAGCCATCCCGGGCGAGCTCGATGGCCGGCGTTAGGCTCGCCGCCAAGGGCAGCCGGCCGTAGCGCTGCGCGATGTGCGCCAGGGCCGCCGGCGCCCCCGGAATGCCAGCCGCCAACGGACCATTCAGGGCGCGCTCCTGGACGAACGCGCCGTCTGCATCCAGGTACATGTTGGCACTGGCGGCCAGCGGTGCCCGTTCACGGCCATCGAGCATGACATCGCGACCGGAGGCGGCCACATGCAGCAGCCAAAAGCCACCGCCGCCCAGGCCGGAACTGTAGGGCTCTACCACGGCCAATGCGGCACTCACCGCCACCGCTGCGTCGAAGGCGTTGCCGCCGGCGCGGAGGATATCGATGCCCGCCGCCGTGGCGAGCGGATGGGCACTGGCGACGGCGGCGGCCGGGGGTGGCGCGGGCTGTGCCTGCGCGACGCCCATCGCGAGCACAATCGCTAGCAAGGATGTCAGCGCGAGTGTTGGGAAACGGCGCCGCCCTGCGCGGCGGCGTCGGTCAATATGCCTCGCCATGCAAGCACCAAACCAAGAAAAAAGGCTCCGCATGGGAGCCTCGATGGCGTGGCGCGCGCGATGCCCGCCCGTTTGTGTCAACTGCTTTCGCCGGTGATACGCTCGTATTTGGCGCGCAGCTCTTCTTCGGTCTCGGTGTTGTCTGGGTCGAGGATGATGCAGTCCACCGGGCAGACCTCCACGCACTGTGACGTCTCGTAGTGGCCGACGCACTCGGTGCAGAGGTCAGGCTCGATGACGTAGATCTCTTCACCCTGCGAGATGGCGCCGTTGGGGCACTCGGGCTCGCAGACATCGCAGTTGATACATTCGTCGGTAATCAGCAGGGCCATGGCGGTACTCCTGAGGTAGCTTGGCTGTGTGAGCTTGGCTCTCGCGCCGGCACATTGGGATGGTTTCGAGTTTATCCAAACCGCTTGCGCAATGCAGCATGGACTGGTGGCGGCACAAAGGCGGAGACATCGCCGCCGAGGCGGGCGATCTGCTTCACCAGTGACGAGGAAATGTAGGCGTATTGCTCCGCCGGCGTGAGAAAAAGGGTCTCGATATCGGGGGCCATGCGGCGGTTCATGCCGGCGAGTTGGAACTCGTACTCGAAGTCCGACACCGCCCGCAGGCCGCGCATGATCACATGCACCTGCAGGCGGCGGGCAAAATCCACCAAGAGCCCGGAGAAGTCAATGACCTCCACGCCGTCGACCCCGACGCAGCTCTCTCGGGCCAGCGCAACACGCTCATCCGCGTCAAATGTCGTGGCCTTGCCGGTGTCCTGAGCAACCGCCACCACGACGCGGTCGCACAGGTGTGCGGCGCGCGCGATCAGATCCGTGTGGCCGTTGGTGATGGGATCGAAGGTCCCTGGATAGACGACGCTGCGCATCATGAGGGGCGGCTCAACCGGGGCTGGCGGCGACGGCGAACTGCAGCACCAGCGCCACGGGAGGCGCAGAGGATAGCAGACTCTTCCGCCCCTGCCGGCTCAGCACTTGACCCGTCACCCTAGGAGCCTGTCCCAGACCGACCAGCCACTGGATAGCCGGTACCCCAGCAGGTCGTTCTCGGTCCAGGGCCCTCGCGACTTAGTCCCCCACCCGCACCAGTGAGTAGCGTACCTGCCCCGCGCGCCGCTCCCGATGCGTGTGCCAGCCCCTTGGCAGGGGAATCATGGGCTCGGTCGCCGGTGTCTCGAGATACACCGACGCGCCCGGCGCCACCCAGCCTGCCGTCAAGCGCCGACACGCCTCGCCGAGCACGACGTCCGCGAAGGGCGGATCGAGGAATACGACATCGAAGGGTGATGGTGGCGCCGTTGCCAGCCAACGCAGCGCATCGGCCTGCACAACCTGCAAGCGGGCGTTGGCCAACTGTTCGTCTTGGGCGGCGGCCGCGCGCAGCACGTCCGCGTTGGCGACGAGCCGCGCGGCGACCGCCGCAGCCCGTTCGATGAGCACGACCGCGGCGGCGCCGCGGGAGAAGGCCTCGAACCCCAGGGCACCAGCCCCCGCGAAACAATCGAGGCAGCGGCTGCCCGAGATGTCTGCCGCCAGCCAATTGAACAGCGTCTCCCGCACCCGATCCGTGGTGGGCCTGAGCCCCGGTTGATGCGGCACAGGCAGCTTGCGGCCACCCAACCGGCCGCCGATGATGCGAATCTGGCCAGGTCCACCGCGGCGCATGGGCGCGGGCCCCGGCTGACCCGCGGTGGGGCGGCCCTGCTGCCCGGGAGCGCCCTGGCGGCGCTGCCGGCGATCCGGGCCACCGAGGCTTCTGCGACCGCCCGAGCGACCGCCGCCGCTAGCCTTCGCCACCGCCGCCAGCTATCGCGGCGGGGCCGGGGGTCTGGGCATCGGCGGTGCCCACTCCGCTCGCGCGCTCGGCGGCTGTGCTGGTCGCCTCGGCGCCCTGGACCGCGGACGGTTCGCCCGGCGCACCGGATGCCGATGGGTCGCCCTGGTCCCCGCCCACCATGACGACGGCGAGTCGATCGGGATACACACGCCGGCGGTAGGCATCACGGATCTGCTCCGCGGTCACCGCGCTGACGCGCTCCGTGAAGCGGTCCAGATAATCCAGCGGCAAATCGTAGAAGCCGATGATCGAGAGGTACTGGACGATTTTGCCATTGCTCGCGATACGCAGCGGGAAGCCGCCGGTAATGTTCTTGATGGCGGCCTCCAGCTCCTCCGCCGTCGGGCCTTGCTCGACGAAGCGCTGCAGGGTCTCGAGCATCACACCGCGGGCCTCGTCCACCTGGGCGTTCTTGGTCTGCAGACCCATCACCATGGGGCCACGCTCGGCCATGGGTGAAAAGTAGCTGTAAGCAGAGTAGGACAGTCCGCGCTGCTCGCGCACCTCATTCATCAGGATGGACACCAGTCCACTGCCGCCGAGGATATGATTGCCGACGTACAGCGGAAAATAGTCCGCATCCCCGCGGCGCATGCCGGGCTGGCCCATGTACAAATGCGTCTGGCTGGAGGGGAAAGCGACGCGCTCGATGCCTCCCGTAGTGAGATCCACCACGGGCGGCAGGGGTGCCGGCGGCTCGCCCTCGGGGAGGCCCGAGGTCAACACCTCGGCTAGCACCTCAGCCTGCGCACGATCCATCGCCCCGACGATGGCCACGGTGGCGTTGGGCGCCGTGTAATAGCGCTGGTAGAAGCGCACCAGGTCCTCGCGGGTGATGGCCGACACACTGTCGCGATCGCCGGCAGGATCCGTCGCGTAGGGATGATCACCATAAACCGCATGGTAAAGGGCGCGACTCCCGACGCTGCTCGGGTTTTGCTCCTGTTGGCGCAAACCCACCAGGGTGTTGGCACGCACGCGCTCGAGATCGCCCGGCGGGAAGTTCGGCGCCGCTAGCACCTTGGTGAGGATCTCCACCGCCGTGCCCAAGGCGTCCCGCTCCGTCAGGCTGCGCAGGCTGGCGTATGCAATGTCGCGGCCGGCGCCGGTGCCGATCTCAGCGCCGACCGACTCCACCCGCTCGGCGATGGTATCTGCGTCGAGGTCGCCGGCGCCCTCCGTCAACATGCCGGCAGTCATGGACGCCAGTCCGGGCAAGTCGCCGTCGCGGGCGCTGCCCGCGTCGAAGGCGATGCGCACGTCCACCATGGGCAGGTCAGGCGCGGCGGCGAAAAGGACTTTGGCGCCGGACTGCGTCTGCCAAGTCTCGATGTTGGGTGTGGCCGCGGCTGGACCGCTCAGCCCGAGCAGCAAGCCGACGACGGGCGCTAGGGCGGCGAGCCGCGGGGTCGTGGATTCAGCGCGCATGGGAGAGCACTCCGGTGGTCGTGTTGGCGCGGGCATTACGCTGGCGGGCGTCGTCGGTGCCGTCCAGCGGCTGCGGATCGAGCCGGGCGACCGTGCGCGTCTCCGCGACCAGATACTTGCGGGCGACGCTGCGGATCTGCTCCGGCGTCACCGCGGACAGCCGCTCGACGTACTCGTCCACCAGTTGCCAACCGAGACCCACCGTCTCGAGCTGGCCGAGCTGCATGGCCTGATAGAAGACGCTGTCCTTCTCGTACACCTTACCGGCAATGAGCTGGGTGCGGATACGCGCCAGCTCCTCCTCTGAGACGAGCTCTGTCTGCACCCGCTCGATCTGGTCCAGCAGCGCGGCCTCCAAGTCGGCGATGCTGCGGCCCTGTGCCGGTACGCCGCTGAGTCGGAACAGACCCGGTAAGCGCGTGAAGGCATTGTAGCCGGCGCCGGCGCTGGCGGCGATGCGCTCACTGCGCACCAGCTCCCGGCTGAAACGCGAGCTGGCGCCGCCATCGAGGACAGAGGCCAGCATCTCCAGGGCATAGGGCTCCCAATCGTCCTCAGCATCGGCCAGTGCCGGCACCTTGTAACCGATGAGCAGGTAGGGCTCCTTCGCAGGTGCCTTCACCACCAACCGTCGTTCGCCACGCTGCTCCGGCTCGCTGCGAGGCTTCGGCGGGGCGACGGGCTCGGCCCGCAACGGCCCAAAGTGCTCTTCGGCCAGGGCAAAGACCGCCTCAGGCTCCACGTCCCCCACCACCACGACGGTGGCGTTGTTCGGCGCGTACCAGGTGTTGTACCAGGCGCGCACGTCGTCCAACTGCATGCTGTCGAGATCGCTGGGCCAGCCGATGATGGGGTTGCGGTAGGGCGACGCTTGGAAGGCGACGGCCTGGAACTGCTCATAGGTGAGGGATTGCGGCGCATCGTCGGTGCGCAGCCGGCGCTCCTCCTTGACCACCTCCAGCTCCTTGACGAATTCCGCTTCGGGCAGCGTGAGGCGGCGCATCCGCTCAGCCTCGAGCTCGAACGAGATGGCCAGGCGGTCTGCGGCCATGGTCTGGAAATAGGCCGTGTAGTCGGTGCCCGTGAAGGCGTTCTCGTCGCCGCCGTTGTCGGCGATGATCTGCGAGAACTCACCGGGCGCCAGGTTCTCGGTGCCCTTGAACATCATGTGCTCCAGCACGTGCGAGATGCCGGTGATGCCGCCTGGCTCGTAGCTGGAGCCCACCTTGTACCAAACCTGGGACGTGACGATGGGGGCCCGGCGATCCGGCTTGACCAGTACCTTGAGACCATTGTCCAGTATCCGTTCGTGTACCGTCGCGGCGGCCGGAACCGTGGCCGAAGCCGTGGCCGACGTCGCGATGCCCAGCGCCAGCGCGAGCATGAACGAGAGATGTGGCATGTGTGCGAACCCTTTAGCCAAAAAGACGGGGATGTGCCGCGAGGCGTCGACGCCCGGCATGCAGCCGCAGCCGCGAACAGGGTTGGGTGCAGGCCAACCCGGTGGTAGGCCCACTACACCCCGGCGGGGCTTGTCCCTGGCGGGGCGTGCTCGGCCGCCGGCCATCCGACGACCGTGAACGCGGTTGCAGCCGCCGTGCGTCACGCCAACACGTGGCGGCCTGCGCCGGTTGATACAATGCTCCGGCGGAGATGCCCAGGAGCTTCTAAGGCGGCGGACCGCAGACCAGTGCGTGACCGCGCACTGCGCCGCCGGACCGTGGCCCTTGGCCCCAACGGCGACGTATCCCTGTGCAGTGTGACGCTCCTGCACGCACGTCGCAGCTGCACGGAGTCTACGCACCTGCGGTCCGCGGGAAGCTGACAGGTTCGTAACCCGAGCGCCCGCACACGGGCCGCAGGCTCAAGCGCCCGCCGTCGCGCGGGCTGACGTCGTACACCGCGGCTTGCAAGCTTCCGCGGGCCGCATTGACCGCGCGCATCTGCGCCGCCACTAGCTTGCTTGAGTGCGCCAGACGTTTGCAGATGCGTCAAAGTTTCCACGCGGCGTCGTGTGCCAGGCGCCGGCAGGGGGACAAGGGCCGAGGGCTGAGGCGCAACCGCTCATGCCAGGACCGTGCGTCCGCGCCTTGGCCCTCAGCCCTTGGCCCTGGCCAGTGAAAGACCCGCTGGCGTGCCGGCGCCCTCGTCGCTCGTCGGTCTCAGGCATCGCCTCGCTAAACCAGAGCCCACATCATGTTCGGATTCGGAAAGAAGAAGTCACCGCCCTCGGCCGAAGCGCTCCCCGGCGACGCCGAGCCGGGCACGGCGTCGCCGACGTCGCAGCAGCAGGGGGCACCCGACCCCGTACCGTCCGACGCGGCTGCTGGCGGTCGGCTGGCCCAGGCCATCGCCGAGCGTGCTCACCGCCAGCAGGATACGGAGGCGAGCGGGAGCTTCTTGCGCGGCCTGCGCAATGGTCTGGCCCGAACCCGCGAGGTCCTCAATGCCGATATCGCCGAGCTCATCACCGGCCGGAAGGAGATTGACGAAGACCTGCTCGAGGAAGTGGAGATGCTGCTCGTGGCCGCCGACGTCGGCGTGCCCGCCACAACGCGCATCATCGAAGACCTCGCCTACCGCGTGAAGCTGCGCGAGGTGTCGGACCCGCGAGGGCTGCTGGAGGCGGTGCGCCGCCAACTGGCGGAGATCCTGCACCGGGCCGACGCTCCCGTGCGCCAGCCGGCACCTGGCAAGCCACAGGTCATCCTGATGGTGGGCGTCAACGGCGTCGGTAAGACCACAACCATCGGCAAGCTCACCAAGCAGCTCCAAGCGGAGGGCAACCGGGTCATGCTCGCCGCGGGCGATACCTTTCGCGCCGCGGCCGTGGAGCAGCTGCAGGCCTGGGGTGAGCGCAACGCTGTGCCGGTGGTCGCCCAGCAGACCGGCGCAGATCCAGCGTCGGTCATCTACGACGCCCTGCAGGCAGCCACCGCCCGCGACTTCGACGTCCTCATCGCCGACACCGCGGGCCGCCTGCACACCAAGTCCAACCTGATGGAGGAGCTGAAAAAGATCGTGCGGGTGATGAAAAAGATCGACCCGGACGCGCCGCACGAGGTCATGCTCGTGGTGGATGCCACCACCGGCCAAAACGCGCTCCACCAGGCGGTGCAGTTCAACGCGGCCGTGCCCATCACCGGCATTACGCTCACCAAGCTCGACGGCACCGCCAAGGGCGGCATCCTATTCGCCATCGCCGAGCGGCTCGAAGTGCCGTTTCGGTTCATCGGTGTCGGCGAGCAAATCGAGGACCTGAAGCACTTCGAGGCAGAGACCTTCCTCGATGCGCTGATGGCACCTTAGGGCTTGGCTAGCGAGCCAGTGCCGAGGGCCAAAGGGCGTTGGCTGACACCAAAGCCCAGTTAACCCCAGGCCCTGGCCAGCGAACAAACCGCTGCCGTCCCAAAGAGACGCTCGCGCCTGGATCCAAGGCCTCGCCGCATGAGTCCCTAGCCCCTAGCCCCTAGCCCCTAGCCCCTCAACCCGTGATTGAATTCGAGCACGTCAGCAAGCGCTATCCCGAACGGGGCGATGCGCTCAAGGACCTAAACTTCCGTTTGGACGCCGCTGAGATGGCCTTTCTGACGGGGCACTCCGGGGCTGGCAAAAGCACCCTGCTCAAGCTCGTCGGCCTGCTGGAACGCCCCAGTCGCGGCAGCATCCGTGTCGGCGGCCAGGATCTGGCCCGGCTGCCCCGGCGCCGCATCCCGGCGCATCGGCGGCGCATTGGCATGGTGTTTCAGGATCATCGCCTACTCGGCGACCGGACGGTGTTCGATAACGTCGCGCTGCCCTTGGTGACCGCCGGCATGTCGCGGGACGAAATCGGCAAGCGGGTGCGCGCGGCACTGGACCAGGTGGGACTGCTGAAGCTGGAGCGTGCGCTGCCGCTGACGCTCTCCAGCGGTGAGCAGCAGCGGGTCGGCATTGCTCGGGCGGTGGTTGGCCGCCCGGAGGTGATCCTCGCCGACGAGCCCACCGGCAACCTCGACCCCGAACTATCACGGGAGATCTTCCGACTGTTTGGCCGCTTCGTGGAGGTCGGCGTCAGCCTGCTCATCGCCACCCATGACCTCGACCTGATCCAGACCATGGGGCACCGCACGCTGGTGCTGAAGCAGGGTCGTCTCATTGCCGACTCCGCAGATCCGCGCACCCTCCAGCCTAGGCGGCCGCGATCGTGAGCCCCAATCACCCGCCCCGCGGCCCCACGCCCCTGAGGCCTCGCAGGCCCCGCTGGGTGCGCCGCATCACCACCTGGGCCGGTGATCACAAGCGCGCGGCAACCGAGACCCTGGACCGGCTCATCCGCGCCCCCTTGGCGACGCTGATGACGGTGGCGGCCATCGCCATTGCACTCGCGCTGCCGGCCACGCTCTTGGTCGTTACCGACAACCTGGAGCGCCTCGCCGGCGACTGGCGCCGGGGTGCGGCCCTGTCGCTATTCATGGCGCCCGAGCTGGATGAGGCCACCGGCGAACAGCTGGCCGCAGCCCTGCGCAGTCGCATCGACATCGGCCGGGTCGACGTCATCTCACGTCAACAGGGGCTCGTCGAGTTTCGCGAGTTCAGCGGCCTGGGTGGTGCCCTGGCGCAGTTGCCGGAAAACCCGCTGCCCGTGGTTCTGGTGGTCTACCCTGCGGCCGACCTCGCCCCCGGGGATGACGTGGACGCCCTCCTGGAGGGTCTCGCCGGGCTGCCTGGCGTCGACTTTGCCCAGGCGGACGCACAATGGGTCAATCGCCTCCGGGCCATACTGTCTTTGCTGCGCGAGGGCACCCTGCTCCTCGGTGGCATGCTGGCGCTGGGCGTGGTGCTGGTGGCGGGCAATACCATCCGGCTCGAAATCGAAAACCGCCGCGATGAAATCCTGATCATGGATCTGGTGGGCGCCACCGGCGCCTTCATCCGCCGCCCCTTCCTCTATGCCGGCGCTTGGTATGGCCTCCTCGGCGGGATACTGGCCTGGGCGCTGGTCGCCGGCACCATCACATTGCTGCAGGCACCCGTCGGCCGCGTTGCCGTCCTGTATGAGGCTGAGCTGCGCCTCCTCGGCCTGGGGCTTCGCGAGTCCTTGGGCCTACTCGGCCTCGCCACCTTGCTCGGCGTCGCCGGCAGCCGCATCGCCGTCGGCCGGCACCTGCGTCGGCTGCAGCCGGTGTAGGGCCCACGCAGCAGCCAGCGCCATGATCGGCGTCCGGACCATCACATCCACCGCCGCGCTCGCTGCGCTCGGCGAGCAGTGGAACCGCCTGCTGCAGCGCAGCGACCTCAACACGGTGTTCCTGACCCACGACTTCTGCAGCGCATGGTGGGAGACCTTCCACGCCGGCAGACGGCTGCATGTGTTGGTGGCGGAAGCAGCCGGCCAGCTCCGCGGCATCGCGCCACTGGTGATTGCCGAGCGTCGCAAGCTCGGCGTCCGGCACCGTGTGGTCGAGCTCTTGGGTGCCGGCCAGGCAGATTACAGCGGTTTCATTGTCGCGCGGGACGATGCCGCGGCCGTCACGGCGCTGCTATCCAAGCTCTACGCGCAGCCGCGCGACTGGGATGAGGCAGTGCTCGATCGTCTGCCCGAGGGCTCGCTCACGCTGTCGACGGCGCGCCGTTGGTTGGCGGATCACGCACGTCCCCACCATTGCGTACCCGCCACGCCCTGCCGCGTGATCCCTCTGTGCGGGCACGAAGACGAGGTCCGCCGGCGCCTCAACCAGCAGTCAACGTTGCGCAAGTACGCAAACCGGCTCGCCAGACTCGGACGCTGCGAGTATCGCGTGAGCGCCGGCGATCCGGCGGCACTGCCCGAGCTGCAGGCGTTTTGGCAGCAGCACATCGATCGCTGGGACGCCACCTTGACGCCGAGCGTGTTCTTGAAGGCACCCCAGCGCGACTTCTATCGCCGGTTGTGGCTGCGGTTGGGCGCCAAGGGCTGGCTGCACTGCGCTTACCTGGCGCTAGACGACCAGCCCATCGCGTTCTTGTTCGGCTTCGACTATGCCGAGACCCTCTCGCTGCACCGCTCCGCGTTCGCACCGACCTTTGCCAAGTACTCACCCGGCCGGCTGGTGCTGCGCGAGGCGATCGGGCACGCGCTGACCGCGGGACACCAAGAGGTGGACCTGCTGTCGGGTGACGAGGGCTATAAGGAGCATCTGGCGAAGGCAAGCCGGTCGACGGCGAAGCTGATGCTATTCCACACGCCGTCCGCCCTGCGCGCCTACTTGCTCCGCGGGTGGCTCAAGCGGGCGGTGACGCCCAGGGGCAGCGGTCATCCGAGTCGGCTGCGGCGGCTGCAGTTGCAGCTGCGCCGCACACGCCGCAGGTACGGCGTGTTCGGCGGCCTCGCGCGGGCACTGCGGCGCGGACTCCGGCCGCTCGTGGCGTGGTCATTGGTCGAGCTGTTTGCCTGGCGCGGCGAGCCGGTGGCAATCCACCAGCCTCGGCTCCCGCTCGAGATTCGCGCCGGCGGCCCCGCCGATCTCAGGCTGCTGGCGACCTTCCGCCGCTTCCCGTTGGAATCGAAGGGCACAACTGAGTTAAGCCGTCGCCTCGCGCGCGGCGACCGGCCTTACCTCGCGTTCTCCGGCAACACCCTGGTGCACGTCGCCTGGTTGTGCCAGCGCGACCGAGTCGAGGTCGGCGAGCTCTGGTGCCACTTCGCGTTTCCGGGCGGCGCCTATTACCTCATGGGCTGCACAACCAGCCCGCTGTTTCGGGGCTTGGGCATCTACCCCGCGGTGGTACAGCACATCATCGCTGACATCGAGCATGCCCATGTGGCAGAGCCCGGCGCATGCCCCACCCTCTACGCCGCCTGCCGAAGGTCTAACTTGCCCTCCCGGCGCGGACTCACCAAAGCCGGCCTGCGGCACGAGCAAACCCGGCGCGGCCTTCGGCTCCTAGGCCGCCGGTTTGGCCCGCCGACAATCGAGCTGTCTGGTTGACGGGCAGCGGGGTTTTTTGACGGCCGCGCTGTTGGCGGGTGCGTGAAGTGTCCGCTGCCCCTTCCCTTTCGGCAGGCGCTAAAGGCGACGAGGGCCGAGGAGGGCTTTCACGCACCGCGGCGTTCGTGGTGCTGTGTCGGTCCTCGGCCCTTGCCGGTTGACGACCCGGCCGCTCGGTGCCTTGCGTATTGGCCTGGTGGGCCGAGGTCCCGCTGGCCCATGTCGCGGCCGGTCAGTTGTTCTGAATGACGATCCGCGGGAATTTCGCCGCGTAATCCTTCGCCTGGAGCGAGAGCTTCGCGGCTGTCTTGCGCGCGATCTCCCGGTAGCTCTCGGCGATGCGGCTGTCTGGATCCGCAACGACACTGGGCTTACCGGAGTCGGCCTCTTCCCGGATGTGAATATCCAGAGGCAGCGAGCCCAACAGCTCGATACCGAACTGTTCGGCCATGCCCCTGCCTCCGCCCTCGCCGAAGATGTGCTCCTCATGGCCGCAGTTGGAGCAGATGTGGATGCTCATGTTCTCGACGACGCCAAGCACGGGCACCTCTACCTTCTGGAACATCTTCAAGCCCTTGCGAGCGTCCAAGAGGGCGATGTCCTGGGGCGTGGTGACAATCACCGCACCGGACACGGGGACCTTCTGGGCCAAGGTGAGCTGCGTGTCGCCGGTGCCGGGCGGCAGGTCGATGACGAGGTAGTCGAGGTCCGACCAGTTGGTGTCGTTCAGGAGTTGCTCCAGTGCCTGGGTGACCATGGGCCCACGCCAGATCATCGGTGTCTCCTCTTCGATGAGGAAGCCAATGGACATGGCCTGGAGGTTGTAACTGGTCATGGGCTCCAGGTGGGTGCCGTCCTTGGACTCGGGCTTGCCGGAAATGCCGAGCATGCGCGGCTGCGAGGGTCCGTAGATATCCGCATCCAGGATGCCGACCTTGGCGCCCTCGGCGGACAGGGCGAGGGCCAAGTTCACCGCCGTTGTGGACTTGCCGACACCGCCCTTGCCCGAGGCGACAGCGATGATGTTCTTGATATTGTCGATGGGCTTCAGTGACTTCTGCACCGAATGCGACTTGACCTCCCAATCGACGTCGACCTGCGCGGCAGCAACGCCTTCGATCCCCTCGACGCGTGTCTTGATGGCCTCGGCCACGGTCTGGATGATGCCCTTGGCGGGAAAGCCCAGCGTCACCTTCACCTTGACTTGATCGCCCTCCACCTCGATGGACTTGATGGACTTGGTGCTGACGAGGTCCCGGCCGAGGTGCGGCTCGACATAGTCTTTCAGGACAGACTCGATGGCGTCGTTGGTGGGTGCAGGCATGGGTAACTCCGTTGTCTTTGTGGCGGCCCGGCACGGGCGGGGCGGCTGTCTGAGGCTGTTGCGCTGAGGATCTAATGCTGCGTCGGACGCGGTGCGGGAGCCCAAGTACGGCGGCGACGGGATGCCCGCTACAGGTCCGACCCTCGGTGCCCGCTCAACTGGTATCAGCAGTTGCTAATTCAAGGCAGCTGGAACTCCCCTCCGACGTCGAGGGTCGCGCGAGGCGATGCCGCGCTCAACGTCTGCGATCATCTGTACAATCGGCGGGCGGTTGTCGGCGCACGCACGACCACCGCGAGCGCCGACCGCTGACCCCCACGCCAGACGCATGATCAAACTACGGACTTACATCTACGTCGATTCCCTGCAGCCGCAGCTGGCCGAGTACATGGCCACCGTGTCACAGGGCTTTCTGCCCATTCCTGGCGACGCCTGCCTCTGGGTGGAGGTCTCCCCGGGCATGGCCATCCACCGGCTCACGGACATTGCACTCAAAGCGACGCGCGTGCACCTCGCACAGCAGGTGGTTGAGCGCGCCTTTGGTTCCATGGTCATTCACCAGCGCGACCAGAGCGACGTGCTGGAGGCGGGCCGCATTCTGTTGGAAAACCTGGGGGCCGATCAGGATGACCGGCAGCGTTGCCGCGTGGCATGGAAGGAGATCATCCGCGCCATGACGCCGGATCACACGGTGCTCATCAACCGCCAGAACCGGCGCGGTTCCATGATCCTGCCGGGGCAGAGCATGTTCATCCTCGAGACAGAGCCGGCCGGTTACATCGTTTACGCCGCCAACCAGGCGGAGAAAGCGGCCAACATTACGATTATCGACGTCCGCGCCGTGGGTGCCTTCGGCCGCCTCACCCTCGCCGGCAGCGAGGCAGACGTGGATGAGGCAGGCGCCGCTGCGGTGGCGGCCGTGGAGGCCATCTCCGGCCAAGAGCGCCCGGTGATCACCCACCACCACTGAGCGGCGATCGAGTCGCGCCCCAGCAGACCGTCAGCAGGGGATGTGACCTTCCGATAAGTGACCGTTACAGAAACAAACTGAACATGGCCGCGGACGGAAACGAACGACGAAAATCGCGAAATACGGGAAAAACATCGGGATCTCGCGCGCATCCCGGGAGGTCTCGCGTGTTTCGTCGTTGCAGAGCGCAGGGAGTTGAATAGCCCGCGTTATACCCGTTGCACATGGGTTTTCGGGTAAGCGAGGTGCGTCGCGCGTGCCCGAGCGCACGGCACGACGACGAGTGATAGTCGCCACTATGGCGAGGAGTCGTCAGCTGTGATCGGGTGCGAGCGGCGTGCATCGCGACCGAAAACCCATGTGGACGGGTATATATCGAGGCCGCACCCTCAGCAGGCCTCGCAGAGCTCGATGGCCGCGGCGACGGGCCTGTCTTCGGTCTGCGCCCACTCCATCATGGAGCCGTCGTAGAGGGTCGCGTTCTCGTTGCCGAGCACCGCATAGACGGCAAACCAGCTCAGCGCGGCGCGATTACCGCTGTGGCAAAAATGCACTTGATCCCGCTGCGGGTCGATGCCGCGCGCCTCGAACAGCTGTTCCAGTGCGCCGCGGCTGCGCAGGCGGGCGCCACCGTCCAGGGCTACCCAATCATAGGGTAGGTGTTTGGCGCCGGGGATGGTGCCGGGCCGCTCGTCGCTGTCGCCCGTATAGAGGCCCACAAACTCACCCTCGCTGCGGGCGTCCACCAATTGGCTGCCGCCGGCGCGGGCCGCTTCAACGGCGGCGGCGTCCGGCACCAGCTCCGGGCGCACCGCGGCCCTGAAGGTGGTAGCCGGGCGCGTCTCTGGGCCCCGGGCGAGTCGACCGCCGGCGTCCGCATAGGCGACGAGGCCGCCGTCGAGCACACTGACGGCGTCATGGCCGAGCACCTTGAACGACCAGAACACCCGGGCCGCGGCGGCGAGGTCACCCGCATTGCGGCCGGTGGCAACGAGCACGACGTGGTCCTGGTTGCCGACTCCAGCCCCGCCCAGCATGGCCTCCAGCGCGTCCACGTCGGGCAGCATGGACTCCAGCAGCGCTGGGTCTTTGTTGCCCTTTGGCGCCTTGGTTCGCCAGCGGTCGTAGGGCAGATTTGCGGCGCCCGGAATATGGAAGCGCTCAAACGCCTTTGGCTCCTGCAGGTCGACCACAACGACGGCGTCGAGATTTCCCTTGAGCCAAGCGGCGTCCACGAGGGGTGGTGCCGACGGCGTTCCCGTCGCCGCGGCGGCAGCGAGCGGATTTGTGATGAGAGCGGCGCCAAACGCCACAGAGAACAGCAGTTGCCTGATCACGGTGATCTCCCGGTCCAGTGGGGCCCAGCGGATGCCCGGCGGGCCTCTCGCGTGTTTGAAACTAAGGTTGAAGCGCTATCACCCCAGGCGGCGTGGCCGCTTAGCAACGATTCAACAACAGGCGGTCCATCGACTCGTCACTACGAAACACGCGAAAAGCGCGAAAACTCCGGAGATGCACGCGAGATCCGGGTAACTTTCGCGTATTTCGCGCTTTTCGTAGTTTGTTTCCGTCTGCAGCTATGTTCATGTTGTTTTTGAACGGTCACTTAGTCGGATGCACCGGGCTTTTTTCCGCCAGCGCTCGATGCGTCATGCGCATCGGCGCCACCGAGCCCGGCCGCAAAGAGCTTCTGCATCATATCCATGCCAGCGAGGCTGCTCGCGACGTAGGGCTGAAACAGCTTGAGCGGGTCATAGCCCTCTGCGCCGGCCTGCATCCGCGCGCGGATGTCCTCCAGCAACTGTTGCTGGAAGACCTCCACATCAGGCAGGCCCATGAGCTTGCGCGTTTCCTCGGGGGTGATGTCTAGGTCAATGTGGATCTTCATAGGGCTGTTGGCAAATGCTGTGGACGGTTGCGCCAATCGGCGCGGGCAGGGCTGGCAGTCTGCCGCGCCGCCGCAGGGGGGCGCGCAAGCAAGCGCCTGAGGGCTGCAAGCACGCGCCTGAGAGCAACGAGCGACTCGGACGCCGGC
This sequence comes from uncultured Thiohalocapsa sp., assembly GCA_964524185.1. Lineage (GTDB taxonomy): Bacteria > Pseudomonadota > Gammaproteobacteria > Chromatiales > Chromatiaceae > Thiohalocapsa. The sequence continues at coordinate 49,800 of CAZGCI010000011.1, forward strand.
ACGCCAGCGGGTCGTTCGCTGGCCAGGGCCGAGGGCCGAGCGCCAAGGCGCGGACGCACAGTCCTGGCGTCGGCCGTTGCGCCTCGGCCCTTAACCCTCGGCCCTTCCGCCCTGCCGGCGCCTGGCCCACGACGCCGCGTGGGACATTTGACGCAGCTGCACACATCTGGCGGGCTCCAGCAATCTAGTGCCGACTCGCGCGCGGCGGCAGTTCTTCGGGCAAGGGCTCTTCGACGGCCAGGCCGCGGCGCACCCGCCGTCCGAGCAGCACGCAGGCGCGCTCGAAGGTGCGCTCGGCCTCGCGCAGGTGCCAGTTCCAGTCCAGCGGCGGCGCGTTGGCTCGCACCGAGAAGTGCCCCACCGTGATGACACGGCCGATGCGCACCTCCACCGCCCAGTCGTGCCACACGGCCTCCGGATCCGTCTCATCGGCGAACTCCTGCTCCACCAGACGCACCGCAGCACTGCCATTGTCATCCATCACCACGAGTTCGGAGAGCAAGGTCGACTCGTCGACACAGCTCTCCCACCCCGTGTGCACACCAGAGGCGTTCTCCATCAACGCATGCACCAGTAACGCCGGTGTCATACGCAGGGTCAGCGGCATATCCCAATCGGGGTCAGCGGTCTCGGCAAAGGCAGCGGGGTGATTCTCGGTCATGGGCGCAAGGGCAAGTTCTGCAACACGGGCGGGAGTATCCGGTAAGCTAAAAACGCACCGGCGGGCATCAGTGTAGCCGGTAAGCTTAAACCCCAAACGCCGCCGCTGTCGTGCGCTCCCAACACACCGATCCGCAGGCCAAGGCGGCGGCGCAGCCGTGGGAGCCGTCGCGGGAGCCCGAACCACCGGGCCCAACCGCCAGCCCCCCAACCAACCCCCACCAACCCCCACCAACCCCCTGGAGCAGTCGAAATGAAAGTCGCGGTGTTCTCCGACGTCCAGGCAGTGCTGCCGGCGCTGGAAGCGGTGATCGAGCACATCGAAGCTTGGCACCCCGACATGGTGCTCATGGCCGGCGATCTCGTGAACCGTGGACCCGACAGCGGCGGCTGCCTGGCACTGTTCGACGCCATGCGGCGCGAGCAGGGCTGGCTACCCGTGTCTGGCAACCACGAGCACTGGGTGCTGCGCTGCGGCGAGCGCGCGCCGGCGTCCGAGCCCGAGCGGGAGATCAGCCGCTTCACGGATTTCGCCTGGCGGCAGGTGGCCGACCAGGCGGAGCGCCTGCGCGGCTGGCCGGATCACCTCTGTCTGCACCCCCCGGGCGCCGATGCCTGGCTGCATGTCACCCACGGCACCATGGCCGGCAATCGCGATGGCATCACGCCGGGTCGGACGGATGCCTCGCTGGTGGGCAAGCTGCCGGAGGGGGTCGCACTGTTCGTCGCCGGCCATACCCACCGCACCCATCAGCGGCGCACCCAGGGCATGGACGTGGTGAACGTGGGCTCCGCCGGCTCCCCCTTCGACGGCGACATGCGCGGCAGCTACGGGCGGTTCACCTGGCGCGGCGGGCGCTGGCAGACGCAGCTGGTGCGCTTCCAGTACGACCGTGAGCGTGCAGCGCGGGACTTCGACAGCACGGGCTTTCTGGACGAAGGGGGTCCCCTCGCACGCCTGATCTACCTGGAGTGGCAGCGCGCTGAGCTACTGATGGCCGGCTGGCGCCAGCGCTGGGAGGCGGCCGTGCTGCGCGGGGAGGTGACGTTAGAGGCCTCGGTCGAGCGTTACCTGCGCGACGTTGCGTAAACGCGCCAGCGGCCGGACCACGGCGAGCCGACGCTGCAGCGCTGCCCAAAGCAGATGGCCCGGCGTCGGCGGTTTAAGATATACCCGTCGCACATGGGTTTTCGGGAAAGCGAGGTGCGTCGCTCGTGCCCGAGCGCAAGGCACGACGACGAGTCATAGTCACCACTATGGTGAGGAGTCGTAACGCTGCGATCGGGTGCGAGCAGCGTGCATCGCGACCGAAAACCTGTGTTTGCCGGGTATACATGCCGCAACGGCAGCGGGCCATGCTCGGTCGTTGCGGGGCCGCCCGCCGGCGACCGCTGTCAACCGGCGGGTCTCAACGCAAGCATTCAATTCCAGCCCACCACGTCGTAACCGCGCTCACGCAGGCAACGGTCCACATAGCGCTTGAAGGTACTGCTCGGCTCGGTGCTGCGGGTCACGCCGCGCACCAGGCCCGCTGCTGCGCCAGCCGCGGCTCCCGCCGCCGCCCGATTGCCGACGTCGCTGTAGCCGCGCACCGCGCCATAGGCGCCGGTGGCGGCACCACCGGCAGCGGCGCCCACGGCTGTGTCCCGGGCAACACCGCTGGCATCGCCACCGGCACCCGCCTGCCGAGCCAGCCGGCGGCACGCATCGATGTCGGCCTGGGCGACCCGCCCACCGCCATAGACCACGGGCTGCGACGAGCAGCCGCTGAGCCCGCCCCCGAAGAGCACAGCCCCGAGGACGAGCCCCAGCAACAGGCTCACGCTCAGTTGCCGACCACGACACGGCGCCAGCATCGGGGGCGGCGCGCTGAGCCGCCACAGGTTACCGATCATCATCTGCTGGATCCCCCAACGGTCGGACAATCGCAAAGATGGCGAAAACCATTAAGTATAAACGCTGGGTAAGGGCCGAGGGCCGAGGCCTCTTAGCGGGCACCGGGATGCGGGTCCGCTCCCCCCCGGCCCTTCTTCCTTGACCCTATCCGCGCCCAGGACCGCGTGCGGCACCGAAAACATGATGCATTCGCAAACCTGTCGCGCGATCAAGCAATCCAACGGCATCGCGACAGACGCTGGCGTGTTCCGGTTGCATACCCCGAGCAACAGCACCAATTGCTCAGGCGCGAGGCCGAAGACCGACGAGCGACTCGGGCGCCGGCACGCCAGGGGATCCTACGCTGGCGAGGGCCAAGGCGCGAACGCATCGTCTTGGCAGCGGTGATTGCGCCCTGGCCCGCGGCCCTTCCCCCTGCCGGCGCCTGGCACGGGACGTCTCGTGGGACATTTGACGCATCGGCAAAACAGCTGCCGCGGCCAAGCAATCTAGGCGGCGGGCAAGGCTGGCCGGGGGCCAGGGTTCTCCACTACCGCTGAATCACACGCACACCGTTATGATGGCCAGGACCACCCGCAGGAAAGGCGCTGACACGACCCTGGCAGCTGACTCCACCCGCGCCGGGGACAGCCGTCGCGGGTGGGGCTGGCTGCGGTCAGACACTCCAGACGCGCGCGAAGGTCGCGCCAAGCACCCTGACACAGCCGATTCCGCCGTGCGACGCGGGGGTGGCCAATGAGCAGCCGCGCTGCCACTGCCCCCCAGCGCGACAGCCTGCACCGGTTCTTGTTCGAGCGCCTCGGCGTGCGGGGTGAGCTGGTCTGTCTCGATGCCGCCTACCAGGCCGTGCTCTCCCGCCACCCCTATCCCGGCCCGGTACAGCGTCCGCTCGGCGAGGCCTTGGCGGCGGTGCTGCTGCTCACCGCCACCCTCAAGTTCGAGGGCTCACTCACGCTCCAGGCCCAGGGTAGCGGCCCCATCCGCACGCTGGTGGTTCAAGGCACCCACCACCGCACGGTGCGTGGACTGGCCCGCTGGGAGGGTGACGTGCCCCACGGCGGCCTCGGACAACTCTTCGGCACCGGGCACCTCGCGCTCACGCTGGACCCCAACCGGGGTGAGCGCTACCAGGGCATCGTGCCGTTGGAGGGCGCCGGTCTCGGCGCCGCCATCGAGGCCTATTTCGGCCATTCCGAGCAACTGCCAACCCGCCTCTGGCTCGCCGTGGACGGTAGCCGAGCGGTGGGCCTCATGTTACAGCGCGTGCCCGGAACGGTGGAGGACGCCGACGGTTGGGACCGAACCGTTACACTCGCCGACACCGTGCAAGAACAAGAGCTGTTGACACTGCCGGTGCACAACCTGCTGCGCCGACTGTTCCATGAGGAAGACGTGCGACTCTTCGAGCCGGAGCCAGTGGCCTTTCGCTGCAGCTGTTCGCGCGGGCGCATCGAAGAGACCTTACGCGCCCTCGGCCAGCGCGAGATCGACGACATCCTTGCCGAGCAGGGCAACATCGCCGTCACCTGCGAGTTCTGCAACCGCGACTATCGCTTCGACGCCGTGGATGCCCGCGAGCTCTTCAGCGATGGCGTCGTGCCCGCCGGCGTGCGCGACTCCATGCACTGAACGCGCCGACACGAGTACCCCTCCGTGCTCCGCTGCGCACGAAGGAACGCGTCAAAAACGGGTTCAACACAAAAACAACTGGCGTCGTTGTCGTCATCGGGCTGCCCTCCCCCGGCGGGATGCGGAGCGGCATTGCCGCAGTTCGTCTGCACCGCATGCGAGCCCCCCAAGAACAACGCCAGTTAGCGACAGCGGCCCGTCGGCGGTATGCTTGAGCGACGCAGAGCCGCTGACCAACGCGCCGCCGGGTCGTCGCGACGACAGCGCGTCGTTCACTGGCGCCGGCCGAAGGCGAAGGCGCGACCTCGCAAGCCGGCCTCAGCCGGCACGCCTCGACCCTTACCGCCGCCCGTAACACGACGCGACTGCGAACACTCGGCGCATTCGCAAACAGCTGGCCCCGCCAAGCAACCCAGTTCGCCAACCCCCTGTCCCGCCAACACCCGGAAGAGATCCATGCCCGCAGCCGCACCCTATGTTCTCGTCCTGTTTTACAGCCGCTTCGGCGCCACGGCCGAGATGGCCCGGCAGGTGGCCCGGGGCGTGGAAGAGGCTGGCATGGAGGCCCGGCTACGTACGGTGCCGGCGGTCTCCACCGTCTGCGAGGCAGTCGCGGACAGCATCCCCGACAGCGGCGCCCCGTACGCAGAACTCGACGACCTCCGCGACTGCGCGGCACTGGCCCTGGGTAGCCCCACCCGCTTCGGCAACATGGCCGCGGCAATGAAGTTTTTTCTAGACGGCACCTCGCCGCTGTGGCTCAGCGGCGCACTCATCGGCAAGCCCGCCGGCGTCTTCACCTCCACCTCCAGCCTGCACGGCGGGCAGGAGACGACGCTCATGTCCATGATGCTGCCGCTGCTGCACCACGGCATGCTGCTCCTCGGGCTCCCCTACAGCGAAACCGATCTGCTACACACCGACGCCGGCGGCACGCCCTACGGCCCCTCCCACGTAGCCGGCATCGACAACGACAACGCCGTCACCGACGCCGAGAAGCGCCTCTGCCAGGCGCTCGGGCGCCGGCTCGCCACCACCGCGCGGGCGCTCGCGCACTAGGCGCCGCGGCGCACCGGCGGCAGCAAACGGGCAACGCAGCGCCGGCGGTGAGCACCGCGCTGAGCCAACTCTGCCTGCCGCTGCGCCTGGCGGATCGGGGCGGCTTCGAGCGCTTCGTCGTCGCCGGCAACACGGCCGTCGTCGCCGCGGTGCGGCACTGGGCGACGGACCCGGCCGCCGCGCATGTACTGATCCATGGCGAAACCGGCACCGGCAAGAGCCACCTGCTGCGGGCGGCCTGCGACGCGGCCGTCGCCGCGGATGCCCAGACACGCTTCCTTGCCCTAGATATGCCGGCCCTGGCGCCCTGGGTGCTAGAGGGCCTGGAGCAGTGCGATGCGGTGGTGCTCGACGCGGTGCAGGTCATCGCGGGTCGGCGAGACTGGGAGCTTGGCCTGTTCAATCTCTACAATGCCCTGGGCGAGCACGGCGGGCGGCTCCTGCTCGCGGCGCGGGCGCCGGCGCCGGCATTGGGGCTCGCCCTGCCGGACCTCGTCTCGCGGCTGTCGGCCTGCGCCACCTACGCGCTCCAGCCGCTGGACGACGCCGGCCGGGCCCGCCTACTGGAGCGCGAGGCCGCCAGCCGCGGCCTGGCGTTGGATGCGGCCACGCTGCGCTACATCTTGACCCACAGCCCGCGCGATACGGCCTCGCTGCTCGCCCTGGTGGATGCGCTGGACAAGGTCTCCCTGGCGCTGCGCCGCGCACCCACGCCGCGCCTGGTGGGCGAGCTGCTGCAGCAGCGCCTCTGGGCACCGGGCGCCGCCGACAGCGCCTAGGCAGCGTTGGCCCAACGCTGGCGCAACGCTGGCCCAGCCGCGAGCCTCCCGAGCATCGAACGCGCAACGGGCGCAACAGGCAGCGCCCACGACCCACAGGACAGCACCCATGGTGTTGATGATCGACAACTACGACTCCTTCACCTATAACCTCGTGCAGTATCTGGGCGAGCTCGGCGCGGAGGTGCGCGTGCTGCGCAACGACGAGGTGAGCGTCACCGAGGCCCTGGCAACGGCACCGGAGCGCATCGTCATCTCGCCGGGTCCGTGCACGCCGGATGAGGCAGGGATTTCCGTGCCCCTCATCCAGGCCGCTGCCGGCCGGGTGCCGGTGCTGGGGGTGTGCCTCGGCCACCAGGCCATCGGCCGCGCGTTCGGCGGGCAGGTCATCCAGGCCAGAGCGGTGATGCACGGTAAGACCTCGCCCATCCACCACGCGGGCGCGGGCCTCTTCGCCGGCCTCGAGACCCCGTTCGAGGCCACCCGGTATCATTCCCTGGTCGTCGACGCGGAGCACCTGCCGGCGGAGCTGACCGTCACGGCCTGGACCTGCCGCGAGGACGGCAGCCGGGATGAGATCATGGGCATCCGCCACCGCGAGCTGCCCGTCCAGGGCGTGCAATTCCACCCAGAGTCCATCCTCACCCGCCACGGCCACGCGTTGCTCAAAAATTTCCTGCAGGATCAGGCCTAAGCGACCGCGCGCCCCCCAGACACTGAGCACGCGGCTCCGTGCATTGGCGTCGAGGGCCGCCAGACCATCGAGAACCGACACCCCAACGGCCTATGGATATCAAACAAGCGATCGCCCGCGTCATCGACGGGCACGACCTCACTGCCGACGACATGACCGCGTGCATGCGCACCATCATGACCGGCGGCGCCACGGAGGCGCAGATCGCCGGCTTTCTGGTGGCATTGCGGCTCAAGGGCGAGACGGTGCCGGAGATCGCCGCCGCCGCCGCGGTGATGCGCGAGCTCGCCACCGGTGTGGACATCGGCGACCTGCCGCACGCCGTGGACATCGTCGGCACCGGCGGCGACGGTGCCGGCACCTTCAACGTCTCCACCGCCAGCATGTTCGTGGCCGCCGCAGCCGGCTGTCACGTGGCCAAGCACGGCAACCGGTCGGTGTCGTCCAAGAGCGGCAGCGCTGACCTGCTGGAGGCCGCCGGCGTGCGGTTGGATCTGACGCCGGAGGAGGTCGCCCGCTGCGTGCGGGAGCTCGGCGTCGGCTTCATGTTCGCGCCCGCCCACCATGGCGCCATGAAGCACGCCATCGGTCCGCGCCGGGAGCTGGGTGTGCGGACCCTGTTCAACGTGCTGGGGCCGCTCACGAACCCCGCAGGCGTCCGACGGCAGGTGCTCGGAGTCTTCGCCGAGCCGCTGTTGGAACCGCTGGCGGAGGTGCTCGGTGCCCTCGGGGCCGAACATGTGCTGGTGGTGCATGCCGCCGATGGCCTGGACGAGATCAGCATCGCCGCGCCGACGGATGTGGCCGAGCTCGAGGCGGGCACAATCCGCCGCTACCGCATCACGCCGGAGTCGCTCGGCCTCCGCACGGGCTCGCTCGATGCGATCCGCGTGGACGGCCCCGCCCAAAGCCTGGCGCTGGTGCGGGCAGCCCTCAGCGGAGCGCCCGGACCGGCACTGGACATCGTCCTGCTCAATGCCGGCGCGGCCATCTACGCCGCCGGCGTCACGGACAGCCTGGCCGACGGGGTGGCGGCGGCGCGTGCGGCCATCGAGACCGGCGCCGCGGCGACCCGGCTGGATGCCCTCGCCGAGCTGACGGCGGGCCTCCGCCCCGACCCGGCATGACCGACACGCCGGACATCCTCAAGCGCATCGTCGCCCGCAAGGTCGACGCCGTGGCCGCCGCCAAGCGCGCGCGCCCCCTAGCGGCCCTCATGGAGGCCGCCGCCGACGCCGGGCCAACGCGGGGCTTCGCCGCGGCCCTCCACCAGCGCATCGGCGCCGGGGGCGCGGCTGTCATCGCCGAGATCAAGCGCGCCAGCCCGAGCAAGGGGCTGCTGCGCGCGGACTTTCGCCCGGCGGAGATTGCCGCGTCCTATGCGCGCGGCGGTGCCGCGTGCCTGTCGGTGCTCACGGACGAGCCGTTTTTCCAGGGCGATCCGGCGCACCTCATGGCCGCGCGGGCAGCCTGCACGCTGCCGGTCATCCGCAAGGACTTCATCGTGGATCCGTACCAGATCCATGAGGCGCGCGCCATGGGGGCGGATTGCGTCCTGCTCATCGCCGCCTGCCTCAACGATGCCGAGCTCGCAGCGCTCACCGGCCTCTCACAGGAGCTGGGCCTGGACGTGCTGCTGGAGGTGCACGATGCCGCAGAGCTGGCACGGGCGGCCGCGGTCCCGACCCCCCTTATCGGCATCAACAACCGCGACCTGCGCACCTTCGAGGTGAGCCTCGACACCACGCTGGCGTTGCTGCCGGAGGTCCCGCCCGACCGACTGCTCGTCACCGAGAGCGGCATCCACAGCCGCGACGACGTGGCACTGATGCGCGAGCACGGCGTGCACGCCTTCCTGGTGGGTGAATCCTTCATGCGTGCGCCGGACCCGGGCGCCAAGCTGGCGGAGCTGCTGGCGCAGTGAGGGGCTGGGGACATGATAGTCTGCGGGGGAAAGGCGAGCAGCCAGAGCGATGCGGAAGGGCGATGCGGAAGGTCCGAGGACCGAGGCGCTTTCGCGCTCAGCGCCGGGGCCCCTCGGCCCTTGGTCCTGGCCAATGACAGCCCGCTCGCTGGTCAACAACTTGGTCTGGCCCCTGCCACCCGCTGCTTCAGCCTGAGGTAGCGCCTCGCCAGTTCAACCTGACAAGAGATCCTCAAACATCGCGCTGGACGCCGTCGACACGGTGGTCGGCGCCGCAGCCGTTCCGGACGCCGTTATGCCCCCCAGGATCACACACACGTACGCTTCCAATGCCGCAGCCCACACGGCCCCCCGGGTCTTGGGACGGCGGCCCGCACCGCTGGGTGGACCGGCATGAAGGCGCGCGTCAAATGGGTGGAGGGCGCGGCCATGCTGGGCGAGTCCGGCAGCGGCCACGCCATCGTCATGGACGGCCCGCCCGACCTCGGCGGCCGCAACCTGGGGGTGCGGCCTATGGAAATGCTGTTGCTCGGGCTCGGTGGCTGCACCGAATTCGACGTGCTGCTGATCCTGCGCCGCGGCCGCGCCAAGGTGACGGACTGTGTCGTGGAGCTCACCGCGGAGCGCGCGGAAACCGACCCCAAGGTCTTCACCCGCATTCACATCCACTTCATCGTCACCGGCCACGACCTGAGCCCGAAACAGGTGGAGCGGGCCATCGGGCTCAGCGCCGAGAAGTACTGCTCCGCGTCCATCATGCTCGGCGCCACCGCCACAGTGACCCACAACTTTGAGATCCGTGAGGCCTGAGGTGGCCGTCGCCCTGTCCTCGGCGGCGGCCCAGAAAGCCTGCGGCGCCATGTGTTAGGCGAATCTCCGGTCACTGCTCAAAAAGCCGAGGCACGGCGTAGATACCGTCTTGGCCGTCAACATCGAAATGCGTTGAATTGGTTC
>CAZGCI010000012.1:0-58471 GCA_964524185.1 uncultured Thiohalocapsa sp.
TCGGGCACGAGCGACGCACCTCGCTTGCCCGAAAACCCATGCGCGACGGGTATAACAACGATTCAACAACAAGCGGTCCATCTACTCGTTACTACGAAACACGCCAAAAGCCCGAAACTTCCGGAAATGCACGCGAGATCCGGGTGACTTTCGCGTATTTCGCGCTTTTCGTAGTTTGTTTCCGTCTCCGGCCATGTTCATGTTGTTTCTGAACGGTCACTTAGGGTCGGCCCGATAGCGCTTGCATGGCGGCGTCATAGCGTGCACCGAGCTCGACGCGTAGATTCGCCTCTTTCGCGCCGGCGCATCCGCCCATGTCCCGCAGTCGACTCAGGAACTCGTCGCTCATGCGCTCGCGCGCGGTGCGGTAGTAGCCCTCCGGAAAGAAGTCGTCGAGCACGTCCAGCACCGTCATCCGATAACGGCTCACGAGTGCCTTGTTGAGGTTTTCCGTGCGGCGGCCGGACTGGTCGCTGCGGCAGCGGGCGTTATAGAGGTCGAGCTCGAAGGCGGCCTCCACGGCATCGACCAACAGAGCCTGATCGGCTTCCGTGAAGAGCGATTTGTCGACGGCTCCGGCGGTACTGGACGTGAGGACGACGAGCAGCGCAAGGACCGCGATGAGCCAGGGCGAGCGGGGCGCCCCGCGCTGGGTCGGCGCCGTGCCGGGGGAGAGCAGGATGGCGGCTGTAGCCGATTTGTGGCAGAACTCTTGCACAGGATTCAACTGCGCCCGTAGACGGGTACGGCGGCGCCGCTGACGCAGCGGGCCGCGCGGGAGCCGAGAAAAAGCATCACATCCGCCAGTGCGTCCGTCGGTACCCAGCTGTCGTGGTCCTTGTCTGGCATGGCGGCGCGGTTCTGCGGGGTGTCGACAGTGCCGGGCAGGATACAGTTGACGTTGATGTCGAACTGCTTCGTCTCCGCCGCCAGGGTCTCCGTGAGGGAGATGACTGCGGCCTTGGCGGCGCAGTAAGGCCCCATGTGGCCCTGGCCTTGGAGGGCGGCGCGGGCGGCAACGTTGATGATGCGTCCGTACCCCGCCGAGCGCATCAGCGGCAAGACGGCGCGGGCCATGTGGAAGACCGAGCGGGCGTTCAGATCCAGCATGAGGTTCCAGGTGGCATCGTCCGTCTCGTCCAAGGTCGGGCCCATGGCAAAGCCGCCCGCCACGTTGGCGAGTATGTCGATGCGCTGGAAACGCTCCTGCACGGCCTGCACAGTGGTGGTGACCGACGCGGGGTCGAGCAGATCCACCGCGAAGCTTGCAGCATCAGTCCCCTGCGGCAACTCCTTCAGCACTCTGGCCATGGCCTCCGTGTTCCGGTCCAGTAGTGCGAGGCCGGCACCGGCCGCAGCCAGCTTGTGGCAAAGCGCTGTGCCAACGTTGCCGGCGGCGCCGGTGACAATGGCCACCTGGCCTTGGAATTCGCTCATCGTGTGGATCTACTGAGGCGTCGCGATGTTCCGCTTGTTAGGGAGACACGTGAGGGCGCGTCCCGCGCGAGTAAACCATGGTAGACACCCGCGGCACCGCAATGCGGTGGTAAACGACAGCTTGTATGATAACGGCATGATCAAAGTCCATACCGCCCGAACGGTTGTCCTGCGTGCGCGACGCCCCGCTGGGTTTCCAGTCCGCTGGCAAGCGCGAGGCTCGGCCGTGTGCTGCGCCGGGCATGCCCAGCGCGCCGCCACCGAGCGCTTGGGGCGCGGCTGATGGAGTGGTTGTTCCTGTTGTTGCCGGTGGCGGCGGCCAGCGGTTGGTGGCTGGCCCGCCGCGCCGCCCACCGTTGTCCGGACGCCGAGCGGGAGCCCGTGTTCTTCCGCGGGCTCAACTACCTCCTGAACGAGCAGCCCGATAAGGCCATCGATGTCTTTCTGAAGCTGGCGGAGGTGGACAGTGAAACGGTGGAGACGCACCTCGCACTGGGGGCGCTGTTTCGGCGCCGGGGCGAGGTGGATCGAGCCATCCGCATCCACCAGAATTTGGTAGCTCGGCCGAACCTCGGCGCCGCTCATCGCGGTTTTGCGCTCTATGAGCTGGGCCGGGATTACATGCTGGCCGGCCTCTTCGACCGGGCCGAGAGTTTGTTCAAAGAGCTGGTCGAGCGCCGGTTGCAAGAGGAGCGGGCGCTGCGCGCGCTGATCGAAATCTACCAGGCCGAGAAGGAATGGCCGAAGTGCCTGGAGACCGCCGAGGCGCTGCAACGCAGCAGTGGGGAGTCGCTCAGCACCGAAATTGCCCAGTATCACTGTGAGCTTGCGGAGCAGTGCCTGCGCGATGGCAAGCCGGAGCGCGCCCGCTCGCACCTGCTGGACGCCCAAGCGGTGGACGACAACTGCATCCGGGCAAGCCTGGTACAAGCGCGGATGGAGCTCACGGCGGGTGACCCTGAGACGGCCGCGCTGCTCTATCGGCGCGTCGCCCAACGGGGGCCGCAGTATCTACCGGCGATGCTGCCGGGGCTGATGGAGTGCTGGCAACGGCTGGGCCGCGAGTCCATTACGGTGGAGCTCGAGGCCTTGTTCGAACAACACCCGTCACCGCCGCTGATGCTGCGGCTGTGTGATGCCATTGAGACTGAGCGCGGCGTTGCAGCGGCGCGCGAATTCCTTGTGGACTACCTCGGCCGCCACGCGGATCTGTCCGGTGCGGAGCGGCTGCTCGCCCTGCGCCAACAGTTCCAGCAGTTGCCCTCGGCAGAGGATGGCGTGTTGTTGGAGGTGATCGCACGCCAACTCGCGGCGCAGCCGGTTTACCAGTGTGACCACTGTGGATTCGAGGCCCGTGAGCTCCATTGGCAATGCCCAAGCTGCAAGCGCTGGGGCAGCATCAAGGCGGTGGAGCCGGAGCCCATCGCGGAGCCCGCCGTGTTGCGCCAGCGCCAGATTGCCTGATGGAACGGCGCCATTGAACGACCTGAGCGAACGGGCCGGACGGACGGAACACCCTCACGCATGAGCAATCAGCCCGGCCCGCGCATCATCGTCGCCCTGGATTTTGCCGATACGGCAGCGGCGGAGGCCCTGCTGGGGTCTTTGGATCCGGCGTGCTGCCGCGTGAAGATCGGCAAGGAGCTCTTCACCCGCGCCGGACCGGCGCTGGTGCGACGCACCGTGGACGCGGGCTTTGCCGTGTTCCTGGACCTCAAGTTCCACGACATTCCCAATACCGTAGCGGGTGCGTGCGAGGCGGCGGCGGATCTCGGCGTGTGGATGCTCAATGTCCACGCTCAGGGCGGGCCGGCCATGCTGGAGGCGGCGCAGTCACGGCTCGCACGGCGCAGCGAGCGCCCGTTGCTGATCGCCGTCACCGTGCTCACCAGTCTGGCGGCGGCGGATTTGGCGGCCATCGGCTGCCCCGGTGCCCCGGCGCAGCGGGTGCTGGATTTGGCTGGGCTCGCACAGGCCGCCGGGCTCGATGGCGTGGTGTGCTCGCCGCAGGAGGCGTCGGCGCTCGCCGCCCGCTTCGGCCCGAGCTTCCGCCTGGTGACGCCCGGCGTGCGCCCCGCGGGCGCGGCGGTGCAGGACCAAAAACGGGTCATGACCCCCGCCGACGCCGTGGCCGCCGGCGCACATTATTTGGTGGTGGGGCGGCCCATCACCGCGGCACCCGACCCGGCGGCGGCGCTCGCGGCCATCGCCGCGGAGATCGGTGATTGACCGCGACCGTCGCTCGGGCGGTGCCTCATCTTTCGAGCACAGCAATGTAAAGTAGGAGTTGACATGTCGAAAATCCGCAAAGCCGTCTTTCCGGTGGCGGGCCTCGGGACGCGCTTTCTCCCAGCCACCAAGGCCAGCCCGAAGGAGATGCTGCCGGTGGTGGACAAGCCGCTCATCCAGTATGCGGCCGAGGAGGCCGAAGCTGGTGGTGCCGAGCATCTCATCTTCATCACCGGGCGGCACAAGCGTTCCATCGAGGACCACTTCGACAAGGCCTACGAGCTAGAAACCGAGCTCAAGGGGGCCGGGAAGGACAAGCTCCTGAAGCTGGTGCAGAACGTGCTGCCAGACCATGTGGACTGCATTTTCCTGCGCCAGCCGGAGGCCCTGGGCCTGGGCCATGCGGTGCTCTGCGCCAAGCCGGTGGTGGGTAACGAGCCCTTTGCGATCATTCTCGCGGATGATCTGATCCGCAGTGACGACAAGGGTGTAGTGGAGCAGATGGCGGAGGTGTACGAGCGTACCGGCGCCAGTGTGCTGAGCGTGGAAGAGGTGCCCCCCGACGAGACGGACAAGTACGGCATCGTCGCCACCGAACAGCAGCCCGACGGAACGCTGCGGGTGGTGTCCATCGTCGAGAAGCCAAAGCCCGGCGATGCGCCGTCCAACCTAGCGGTGGTGGGCCGCTACCTGCTGTCACCGACCATCTTCGACAAGCTGGAGCAGACCAAGCCCGGTGCAGGCGGTGAGATCCAGCTCACCGACGCCATTGCGGCACTGCTAGAGGACGAGCCGGTGGTGGCCTATCCCTTCGAGGGCAAGCGTTACGACTGCGGCAGCAAGGAAGGCTACTTGGAGGCGACGGTGGAGTATGCGCTGGCGCACCCGAGTCTCGGCGACAGCTTCCGTGCTTACCTGAAGCGGCTCGTGCTCTGAGAGACCGACGGGCTGGGCGCTAGCAGGGGCTTCGCTTGCGGGCCCTTGGGCGCGCCGATCACGCGGCGGCGGCGCGCCGACGATGCGCTGTCGCATCAGCACGAATTATCGCCGCGCCTGCCGCGGTTGCGGCGATGGGCTCGCTTGGACCGCGGCTCGCGTGGCGCCCCTAAGTGCCGCAGAGGACGGACGGCTGGACACTCGCCGCCGTTGTGTCGAGGGGCGCCGCACCCGGTCCTATCGGTCCTATCCGAGCAGGGCTTGCTCCAGCGCCTGCAGCTCAATGGCGTGCAGGTATGCCTCCAGTGTCTGCTGGTCGACATCGCTCCCTTCGACTTGCACCTGGATGCGCGTGCCAACCAGCAGCAGGATCCGGCTGCTGCCGGTCTGGTGCATCTCCATGACGCCCCGGAACCCCGCGTGCATGTAGGGCGTCGCGCTCGGATTGGCCTGCATGAGCGCGGTCATCATGGACAGGAGCGGCGAGTCCGCGGTGATGCTGATGGTGACGCTGCCGGTGCCATTGTCCTCGCGGTAAGCGCGCGTGAGGTTCGTTCCCGTGAAGAGGGCAGCGATGCCGCCCGCATCGCTCACTGGATCATCAGCGGTCCAGCCCGGCAGCGGCGCCGGTAGCAGGCCGAGCTGCCTGGCCTTGCGCTGCTCGCGGATTTGCGCCGCAGCGAACTCGAGCGCCTGAATCGCGACTTGCTCTTCACCGCTCTGATAGGCGCGCTTGGCGGCGTCGATCTGCTCGACCACGGGGTCAGCGAGTGCGGTGCCGGCGCTGAGCACGGTCGCGATGAGGCAGGTGGTCAGGCGTCGCATTGGGCAGGCTCCGTTCGGTGACGAGCGGCCGCGGGCCGCGGTGGTGTCGGTCACTGCCTGAGACCCTAGCGCGCGAGAGGCCGGGGCAACGGCGCAGACCTTCAATAGAGTAAGCGCGCGAGCTTGACACGGTAAGCGGTGACGAGCGGGTCGTCGCCGAGCAGATCGAAGATCATGAGCATCCCCCTACGGCCTGCATCGTCGCCGTAGGTACGATCGCGCTGCATCAGCGTCAGCAGATGGTCGAGTGCCGGCTGATAGTCGCCCGCAAGAACCTGCCGCGCGGCGAGTGCGTAGCGGGCGGCGCTGTCGTTGGGGTCCGCGGCGAGACGTTTCTCACATGCCTCCACGCTGGGCGCCTGCTCCGCCGCTTCGGCGAAGGCCAGCCGGCCCCGGAGCTGTGCGATTTCTGGATCGTTGACAAGCTCGATGGGCGTGTGCTCCAACAGGTCGGCGGCCGCGTCGCGCTCCCCCCGTGCCAGCGCCAGGCGCACCTCAGCCGGGAACAGGCGGGTGTTATCGGGGCTTTCGGCGCGCACCTCCGCGAGCAGTGCGGCGGCGGCGTCCAAATCCCCCTGCTCCATCTGCTCCGCGGCAGCGGCGAGCCGCCGGTCGAGGGTGCTTTGCACATGACGGGCAAGGAATTCGCGGATCTGGCCCTCAGGCAGCGCGCCCATGAACTGATCAACCGCTTGGCCGTCTTTGAACAACTGTACCGTCGGCAGGCTGCGAATACCGAAGGCCGCCGCCAATGACTGCTCGGCCTCCGTATCCACCTTGGCGAGCACAAAGGCCCCGCCGAATTCATCGGCGAGCTTGGCCAGGATTGGCATGAGCTGACGGCAGGGCGCACACCAGTCGGCCCAGAAATCCACGAGCACGGGGCGCTGGAACGAGCCGGCGAGGACCACCTGCTCGAAGTCGGCCTCGGTGACAGTGACGACATGCGGGGACTCAGCCATAGGGGGCTCCAGCGGGATATGACAAGCAACGACAGCGATGGAAAATAGTCGGAGACTAAGGGTGATTCAACCTCCCACTGCAAGGAGACCACGATGGCCGAGCCACTGCATCTTGTTTGTCCACATTGCGATGCCGTCAACCGCGTGCCTGCCGCCCGGCTCCGGGAGCAGCCGGCCTGCGGCAAGTGCCATCGTCCACTGTTCCAGGGGCAGCCGATGGTCCTCGATGAGGCGCGCTTCCAGCGCCACATCGCCCGCAGCGACGTGCCGGTGCTGGTGGATTTTTGGGCGCCGTGGTGCGGGCCGTGCCGGATGATGGCGCCGGCCTTCGAAGCCGCCGCCCGGCAGCTGGAGCCCAGGGCGAGGCTGGCCAAGGTCAACACCGAGGAGTGTCAGGGGCTCGCCATGCGTTTCGGCATTCGCTCCATTCCGACGCTGGCCGTCTTTCGCGCGGGCCAGGAGCTCGGCCGGCAGGCGGGCGCCATGGACACGACCCAGCTCGTGGCTTGGATGCAGCCGTATTTGTAGGACCAGCAAGGCGATGCCTCAGACCGACGAGCGACGCGAGTGCCGGCACGCCAGCGGGTCGTTCATGGGCCAGGGCGAAGGGCCCAGGGCCAAGGCGCGGACGCACAGTCCTGGCATCAGCGGTTGCGCCTCGGCCCTCGGCCTTTCCCCCTGCTGGCCCCTGGCACACGATGCGGCGTAGCACACTCAGCGCATCCGCAAACATCCGGTGCGGTCAAGCACTCTAGCGGCGTTGACGCGCTCTGCACGCCGCTGCATCCCCCTGCGGGCGGGCCGTCGTCGGCGTGTGCATCGAAATTGACAGGGGTGGTTTGGGCGGGCCGGATCGGGGTTGGGGCCGCGCGGAACTCAGGTTGGGCGCCGACGGGTTACGTAGGAGTCGCGCATGCACGCGTGACAGCCCGCGAGGCATCCTTTAGTATCTTGGAGATTTTGCGGCCTACGCCTGCGCGAACGGCACCCGCCCCGAAACTGCGCGGCTCGATAGGGTGCCAGGCGGGATGACTGACGCCGCGACAGGGTCTGCCCGCCATCAGCACGAGACCAGCCCGGAAACCGCCCGAAGCCTTGCCCGGAGGCCGCCTTGCACGAACAAGCCGTTCTGGTGTTGGAGGATGGCTCAATCTTCCGCGGCGTTTCCATCGGCGCCGCCGGCCAGCGTGTCGGCGAGGTGGTGTTCAACACCGCCATGACCGGCTACCAGGAGATCCTCACCGATCCATCCTATAGCCGCCAGCTGGTCACGCTCACCTATCCCCACATCGGCAACACCGGCATCACCGACGAGGATGAAGAGTCCGCACGCGTTCACGTGGCGGGTCTAGTGATCCGTGATCTACCCAGGCGCGCGAGCAACTGGCGCCGACAGCAGGATTTGTCGGGCTACCTGTGTGCTCAAGGTGTGCCCGGCATTGCCGATATCGACACACGCAGGCTCACCCGTATCCTGCGCGAGAAGGGC
The DNA here is from genome assembly GCA_964524185.1 of uncultured Thiohalocapsa sp. GTDB lineage: Bacteria > Pseudomonadota > Gammaproteobacteria > Chromatiales > Chromatiaceae > Thiohalocapsa. The sequence goes on from CAZGCI010000012.1 coordinate 7,879, forward strand.
GCCCAGAGCGGCTGCTTGCAGGCGGGACAAGCGGTGGACGAGGCAGCGGCGCTGGCTGCAGCAAGGGCCTTTCCCGGTCTAGCCGGGATGGACCTTGCGCGGGAGGTGAGTACGGCCGCGCCCTACGAGTGGACCGCGGGCCTGTGGTCGCGACCGGACGGGCAGGGGCGGCCGCTGCCGGCGGATGATCCCTCGCTGCAGTTCAGCGTGGTTGCCTACGACTTCGGCATCAAACGCAATATCCTGCGGATGCTCGCCGCTCGGGGCTGCCGCGTCACCGTGGTGCCGGCGCAAACTCCGGCCGCGGCGGTGCTCGAGCGCCGCCCGGACGGCGTGTTCTTGAGTAACGGACCGGGCGATCCTGAGCCCTGTGACTACGCGGTCACGGCCATCCGCGAGCTGCTGGCGGCAGACATCCCGTTGTTCGGTATCTGCCTGGGCCATCAGTTGCTGGGCCTCGCCTGCGGCGCACGGACCGTCAAAATGAAGTTTGGCCACCATGGGGCCAACCACCCGGTGCAGGAGCTCGCGAGCGGCCGTGTGATGATCTCGAGCCAAAACCACGGCTTTGCCGTAGACGAGGCCACGCTGCCGGCGGATTTGATGGCCACCCATCGCTCCCTATTCGACGGCTCACTGCAGGGCATCCGACATCGCCAGCGGCCGGCCCTGAGCTTCCAGGGCCACCCGGAAGCGAGTCCTGGGCCGCACGATATGGCCCCATTGTTTGACGAATTCGTCGCAACCATGGCCGCGCGCCGGTGATGTGACCCGGCACGGCGGGCGTTGCGCGGTTCCGGCGGGAGCGGACGCGTGACGACGTGCGCAGACTCCTCTGCCGCCGGCGGTCTGCGTCGCCGGTGGCATCGATTCGACCAACAGGCTGTTGCCCGCCGTCGGCACCGACGCGGGTAACCACACCAGCGAACGGACAGACGACAGCGGCCATGCCCAAGCGCACCGACATCCACAGCGTGCTCATCATCGGCGCTGGACCCATCGTCATCGGCCAGGCATGCGAGTTCGACTATTCGGGCGCTCAGGCGTGCAAGGCGCTCATGGAGGAGGGCTTCCGGGTGATTCTGGTCAACAGCAACCCGGCCACCATCATGACCGACCCAGACATGGCCGATGCAACCTACATCGAGCCCATCAACTGGCGGGTGCTGGAACGCATTATCGAGCGCGAGCGCCCGGATGCCCTGTTACCCACCATGGGCGGTCAGACGGCGCTGAACTGTGCCCTCGATCTCGCTCGAGAGGGTGTGCTCGAGCGCTTCGGCGTCGAGATGATCGGCGCCTCCCGCGAGGCCATCGACAAGGCCGAGGACCGCGACCTATTCCGCCAGGCGATGCGCCGCATCGGCCTCGACATGCCGCGCTCGGCCATTGCCCACAGCCTGGAGGAAGCACAGCAGGTGCAGGCGCAGGTGGGCTTTCCATCCATCATCCGTCCGTCTTTCACCATGGGCGGCAGCGGCGGCGGGATTGCCTACAACGCCGAGGAGTTCGACGAGATCTGCCGCCGGGGCCTGGATCTGTCGCCCACGAGCGAGCTGCTCATTGAAGAATCCGCCCTCGGCTGGAAAGAGTTCGAGATGGAGGTGGTCCGCGACCACAAGGACAACTGCATCATCATCTGCTCCATCGAGAACTTCGATGCCATGGGCGTGCATACCGGCGACTCCATCACCGTCGCCCCGGCGCAGACGCTCACAGACAAGGAATATCAGATCATGCGCGACGCCTCGCTGGCGGTGCTGCGCGAGATCGGCGTCGATACCGGCGGCTCCAACGTGCAGTTCGCCATCAACCCGGAAGACGGGCGGATGATCATCATCGAGATGAATCCGCGCGTCTCGCGCAGCTCCGCGTTGGCCTCCAAGGCCACGGGCTTCCCCATCGCCAAGGTCGCCGCAAAGCTCGCAGTGGGCTACACGCTGGACGAGCTGCGCAACGAGATCACCGGCGGTGCGACGCCGGCCTCCTTCGAGCCCAGCATTGACTATGTGGTCACCAAGATACCGCGCTTCGCCTTCGAGAAATTCCGCGAAGCGGACTCGAGGCTGACCACGCAGATGAAGTCCGTGGGCGAGGTCATGGCCATCGGCCGCACCTTCCAGGAGTCGCTGCAAAAGGCGCTGCGTGGGCTCGAGACCGACCGCGATGGCCTGACCCCAATCGTGAGCCCAGCCGACCCCAACGCGGAGGACATCCTGCGCCGTGAAATCCGCCAGCCGGGCCCCGATCGCATCTTCTACCTCGCCGATGCGCTTCGCCTTGGCTGGTCGCTGGAGGCTATCCAGTCGCTGTCGGGCATCGACCCCTGGTTCCTGGCCCAGTTGGAAGAACTCGTGGCGCTGGAGCAGGCGGTGAAGGCGGCGGGGCCGGAGGGCTTGGATGCGCTGCGGCTGAGACAACTCAAGCGCAGGGGCTTCTCGGACAAGCGCCTTGCCAAGCTCGTCGGCAGCGACGAGGCCAGCATTCGCCGATTGCGGCACGACCACGATATTCGCCCCGTGTTCAAGCGCGTGGACACCTGTGCGGCGGAGTTCGCCACCGCCACCGCTTACATGTATTCCACGTACGAGGAGGAGTGTGAAGCGGCACCGACGAGCCGACGGAAGATCATGGTGCTCGGCGGCGGGCCGAATCGCATCGGCCAGGGCATCGAGTTCGACTACTGCTGTGTCCATGCGGCGCTAGCGCTGCGTGAGGACGGTTTTGAGACCATCATGGTCAACTGCAACCCGGAGACCGTCTCCACGGACTACGACACCTCCGACCGGCTCTACTTCGAGCCGCTGACGCTGGAGGATGTGTTGGAGATCGTGCAGGCGGAGCAGCCCTTTGGCGTCATCGTGCAGTACGGCGGGCAGACGCCGCTCAAGCTGGCCCGGGATCTCGAGGCCGCCGGTGTGCCCATCATCGGCACCTCGCCGGAGTCCATCGACCGTGCCGAGGATCGCGAGCGCTTTCAGCGTCTGGTCAACGAGCTGGGTCTAAAACAGCCGCCAAATGCCACCGCCCGCAGCGAGAGCGAGGCCCTGGAGCAGGCCGCAGCCATCGGCTACCCGCTGGTGGTGCGCCCATCCTATGTGCTCGGTGGCCGCGCCATGGAGCTGGTCTACGACGATGTCGAACTCGCCCGCTACATCCGCAACGCCGTCAGCGTCTCCAACGAGGCGCCGGTGCTGCTGGATCGGTTTCTGGACAACGCCATCGAGGTTGACGTGGACGCCATCTGCGATGGCGAGGGCGTACTCATCGGCGGCATCATGGAGCACATTGAGCAGGCCGGCGTCCATTCCGGCGACTCCGCCTGCTCGCTGCCACCCTACACATTGTCCGAAGCCATCCAGCAGCGCCTGCGTGAGCAAATGACCCAGCTGGGTTTGGCGCTCGGCGTCAGCGGACTGATGAATGCCCAGTTCGCCATTCAGGACGAGGCGATCTACATCCTGGAGGTCAACCCGCGTGCGTCGCGTACGGTTCCCTTCGTCTCCAAGGCCGTCGGCGTGCCGCTGGCCAAGGTCGGTGCGCGCTGCATGGTCGGCCGTACCCTCGCGCAACAGGGGTTGGGACAGCGACTAGCACCGCCGCTGTATTTCGTCAAGGAGGCCGTGTTCCCGTTCGTCAAGTTCCCGGGTGTGGACACGGTGCTCGGACCAGAGATGAAGTCCACGGGCGAGGTGATGGGCATCGGCGAGAGCTTCGCCGAGGCCTTCGGCAAGGCCGTCGAGGGTGCCGGCATGTCGCTGCCGCGGCGCGGCAAGGCCATGCTCAGTGTCCGCACGGCAGACCGCGTCCGGCTGCTGGCGGTGGCGCGCGCCCTCCAAGATCTCGGCTTTGCGCTTTACGGCACCCACGGCACGGCCCGGGCGGTGCGCGCGGCGGGGATGGAGTGCATCGGCGTGAACAAGGTCAAGGAAGGGCGTCCGCATATTGTGGATATGATCAAGAACGACGAGATTGTGTTCATCGTCAACACCACGGAGGGCGCACAGGCCATCGCAGACTCCGCCGAGATCCGCCGCGCAGCGCTGCAACACAAGGTGAGCTATACCACCACCATCGCCGGGGCAGAGGCCACGTGCATGGCCCTGAAACAGGGCAATCTGCTCAACGTCTATCCGTTACAGACGCTTTACTGAGCCGGATGTCGGCGCTAGGCTAGCCGGGCATGAAAGACGGCGAGCTGCGCCGGGGCCGCTCGCAATGGTCAACAGCTAGCCTGCTGTTTCCCCTCGACTGGCCCCACGACCTCCCAGCCTGGGCACCGGCGTGATGACGCTGAGCCCGTCTAACCCAAAGACGCTACCACAGCACGTTGCGCGCGCCAGGCCGCGTCGCGACGCAGAAGAGGATTTCACAGATGAGTCAGGTCCCTCTGACCGCCAGAGGCGCTGAGCTATTGCGTGCCGAGCTCGAGAAGCTGAAACGGGTGGAGCGCCCGCGCGTCATTGAAGCCATTGCCGAGGCCCGTGCCCACGGCGACCTCAAGGAGAACGCCGAGTACCACGCGGCGCGCGAGCAACAGGGCTTCATCGAAGGGCGTATCCAAGAGATCGAGAGCAAGCTCTCTCACGCGCAGATCATCGACGTGGCCCAGCTGCCACGGACCGGCAAGGTGGTCTTCGGTGTGACCGTGGACGTGCTGGACATCGACAAGGATGAAGAGCACACCTACGTTATCGTCGGCGACGACGAGGCGGACATCAAACAGGGCAAGATTAGCGTGAGCTCGCCCATCGCCCGAGGCCTCATCGGCAAGGCCGAGGGCGATGTGGCCATGGTCGACGCCCCCGGGGGCAAGCGTGAGTTCGAAGTGCTGGAGGTCCGCTACGAGTAAGCCGCCACGAGTCGCTTCGGCGCACTGCGCTCGCCGCGGCGGCCGACTGCGACGGCGCGTGCAGCCGTGCTTGGTGCTGTTGTGTCTGCTGACTGCTGCGCCGGCACAGGCCTTGCGCTGCGGTACGGATGTGGTCAACGAGGGTGACCGCACCTTCAAGCTGCTGCAGACCTGCGGCGAGCCCACGTTGGTGGAGCAGGGCCGGCGCCGGGTGCCTTATCGCATCTATGACAACGTCCTGGGTCAATACGCCATGGCCTACGATGACGTGCCGGTCGAGATCTGGACCTATAATTTTGGTCCCCAGCGATTCATCCAGTACATCACCATCGAAGACGGCCGCATCAAGCACATCGAGAGCGGCGGTTACGGCTATTGAGGCCAACGCCATGTACGTCGTCACCAACCGCGAAGTGCAGGAAACGAAGCCTGGGAAACCGGCGGATCTCAGCATTTTCGGCAAAAGGCCCAACCGCGCAGGGCCCAATGAGCTGCGCATCCTCCGCGTGGAGCGACGGGGTAACGACTGGATCGCCGAAACCCTCAAGGACGAGCTGCTGATTCGCGAAGCGCGTGCCCTCAGGGACCAATGGAACCTGGACATCGATCCCAGGGAGGTTCGCCACGCAAGCCTCCAAGTCGCCTGTGACCTGTATGAACAGACCCAAGCGACGGGACGGAACCTGGTCGTCTATGTACACGGATACAATAACGACATTCGCGACGTGGTGACCACCGCCGAGCAGATCGAGCGGGACCATGGCGTGATCTGCCTCGTGTTCAGTTGGCCGGCCAACGGCGGTGGCCTCATCAGCGGCACCGCCGCCTATCGGCGTGACAAGAAGGATGCCCGCGCATCGATGGATGCGCTGAACCGCTTCTTCGAGAAGATGCAGTTCTTCCACGAGAAGCTCACACAGGGCATGCGTGAGAGCTTGCGTGAGCAGGCGGCCGAGCGCCACCCGGACAACCCGGAGCGCACCCAGGCGCTATACGCCAGGCTGTGCAGCGAGCGGTGTGCAACCAAGCTCAGTCTCGTCTGCCACAGCATGGGCAATTACGTGCTTAAGTACGCGTTGCGCCCCAGCATGGGGGACGCCCGGGCGCTCTTGTTCGATAACGTCTGCCTGGTGGCCGCAGACACCAACAACCCTGATCATGATGCTTGGGTGCATGCGCTCGACGTCCGCAACCGCTTGTATATCTTCATCAACGAGAACGACTTTGCGCTGAAGTGGTCGCGGCGTAAGCCCGGCGAGGAGCAGCAGCCGCGCCTCGGGCACTACATCAAGAACCTCGTCGCCCGAAACGCCTTCTACGTGGATGTCACCCACGCCGACGGTGTGGGCGAGTCGCATGGCTATTTCGTAGGCGACGTGCTGGCGTCTAACGCCCGGCTGAAACAGGTCTTCCGTGCTGCGTTAAACGGCGGTAGCCCCGAGTCCGCGCCGGACTCGGCGCTCGTCTTTGCGGCGGATCTCAACCTGTATCGGCTTGCGGGCGGCTGAGCACAGCCGTCCGCAAGCGCTCTTGTCAGACCCTAACGCGACCGAGTCATGAAGGCCTTGGTCGACCTGGACCAGCTCCTCGCGGATGGCGCAATCAGCGCCGATCAACATACGCAGCTGCGCCGCCATGCCATGCAGGAGACGGCCGGCTTGGCCTATGCCTTGTTGGCGGGGCTCGGTGTCGTTGCTGTCGCCGGCGCGGCCATTGCCCTGGTGCCGGCGCCCACCACGGCGATGCTCATCGGGCTCGCGGTGGCCGCACTTGGCCTGGCCTTGGTCTTTTTTGGTGCGCACCGATGGCAGCTGTTGGCGACGCTCTGGGTCATCATCGGCAGTCTGCTGACCACGGGGGGTCTGGTGCTGGCGGCAGAGGGCGCCGCCGCGGCCTACGTGGCTGCTGCGCTCATCCTTGCGGTCCCCGGCATACTGGTGCGAAGCCACCTGTTGGTGGTGCTGGCGGTGTTGGCATTGGCCTCGGCACTCGGTGCACGTGCGGGGTATTTCGCTGCAACCTATCTGCTTGGCATCGATGCGCCTGCGCTCACGGTGCTGGCCTTCGCGCTCTTTGCCCTGCTCGCGTTCTTGCTGCATCTGCGCCTGCCGACGCGGCTGGCCGGCCTTGCGCTCAGCGCCGCGCGAACTGGGGTATTGTTGGTCAACCTCGGTTTCTGGGTGGGCTCGCTGTTCGGTGACCGTTTGGTAGTGAGTGCCCGCGAACTGTCAGTCGATCCCGCCGTGTTCGCAATCACCTGGGCGGTGGCGCTGGTGGCGGCTGGGCTTTGGGGTTTGCGTGCCGGCCGTCGCTGGGTTGTCAATCTCTGTGCCGTGTTCGGTGCCATCCATTTCCTGACGCAATGGTTCGAGCGCTTGGGTGCGGCGCCCTGGTCGGTGCTGATGGCTGGGTTGCTCATTCTGGGCTTCGCCTTGGCTCTGCGGGCCTTGAATAGCCTCTCCGAGCCCACGGCCTGAGGAGGCGTGAAGCGCTCCACCAGCCGCGGTGGATGCCCTAGCGCATGCGCCGGCGGACAGGTGTTATCTGCAGTCTCTGCGCCGTTCGGGGTCGGCAATGCGGGCGCCGCATGCGCTCCATCGCGTATCATTGCGGATTGCTTTCGCACCCACGGAGACGCGCATTATGGCGAGCTACAAGACCAACGAATTCAAGGGCGGACTCAAAATCATGCTGGACGGCGATCCATACACGATCGTGGAGAACGAGTTCGTCAAACCCGGCAAAGGCCAGGCCTTCAGCCGCGTCAAGGTCCGCAATCTGAAGACCGGACGGGTGGTGGAGAAGACCTTCAAGTCCGGTGACTCGGTGGAGGCGGCAGATGTACACGAAACGGATCTGCAGTACCTCTATAGCGACGGCGAGATATGGCACTTCATGGATACGGAGACCTTCGAGCAGCTTGGTGCCGACGCCGCCGCCGTTGGTGAGGCGGCCAAGTGGCTCAAGGAACAGCACATGTGCAGGGTGACGCTCTATAACGGTGCACCCCTGTCCGTCGAGCCGCCGAACTTCGTGATCCTGACCATCACCGAAACCGACCCAGGTTTACGCGGTGACACGGCCACCGGGGGCACCAAGCCCGCTGTCCTAGAGACGGGCGCAGTGGTCAACGTGCCGCTGTTCCTGGAACAGGGTGAAACCATCCGCGTGGATACCCGCAGCGGTGAATATCTCTCCCGCGCCAAGGAGGAGTGAGCACCAGCCACTGGCGTCCGCGGGCCGACCTCCAGGGACTGCATGCCCGAGCACGGCTGCTGTCCGACCTGCGGGCCTTCTTCGCGGAGCGCGGCGTGTTGGAGGTGGAGACGCCCATTCTCGGCAGCGCCGCCAATCCGGACCCTGCCATAGCGCCCCTGCACCTGGACGCAGACCTCACGGGGGCCGGCTCGCGGCGCTGGTATCTCCAGACCTCGCCAGAGTTCCCCATGAAACGCCTGCTCGCCGCCGGCAGCGGGCCCATCTACCAGGTCTGCAAGGTCTTCCGCGCCGATGAGCGCGGCCGCCGCCATCACCCCGAGTTCACGCTCTTGGAGTGGTACCGCCCCGGTTTTTCCCTCGAGGCGCTGATGGACGAGGTCGGCGCGCTGGTGCGGCGGCTCCTCGGGCGTCCCGACCTTGCGGCGAAGCACATCCGCTATCGCGACCTCTTTCGAGGCCGCCTGGGTATCGATCCATGGACAGCGACCGTGCCGGTGCTGCAGGCCGCGGCGCAAGCCCGCCAAATCGTCGGTGCCGACGCCCTGGCGCTCGAGGCCGATGGCTGGCTGGATCTACTGCTGTCGCACTGCCTCGAGCCGGACCTCGGGCGCGATGTACTGAGCTTTGTCCATGATTACCCGCCGAGCCAGGCGGCACTGGCCCGCATCGAGCCCGGCGAGCCACCAACGGCGCGGCGCTTCGAGCTCTATCTCGCGGGCATGGAGCTGGCGAACGGCTTCGATGAGCTCCAGGATGCCGCGGAGCAACGCCGGCGTTTCGCCCGAGACATCGATGCGCGCACCAGCCTGGAGCAGCCGGTGCAGCCGGTGGACGAGCACCTGCTCGGCGCCCTGGATGCTGGCTTGCCGGCGTGCGCCGGCGTCGCCCTGGGTCTAGATCGGGTCTTGATGTGCGCCGTTGGGGCAGAGCACCTCGACGATGTGCTGGCGTTTCCTGTAGAGCGGGCATAAGCGCGCCCCGCGCCGGGCCGGGCCGGGCCGGGCAGGTTGCGCCAAGTCGGCGCCCATGTCTGAGCTGCACCATGGTCAACGGACTCGGCCCGCCTTGGTGCGGCCAGCGCACCGCAATGGTGCGCCTGGACGCCTGGGTGGCTGTCGGTTCTTGGCAATCCTGATGTCCGAGCCCTGCGGGTGAAGCACTTGCGCACTTGGCGCGCAGCTTGCTTTGCTTGCCGCGCGACGGCAGCACCATTGCCGCGGCATGCGTTTCAACCGACTCGGAGCAACACACCTATGCGGACGACAGCCCACGGCGCACCCCTGCTAAAGACCCTCGCCCTCAAGACCGTCGCCTGGTCCGGGATCCTGGCGTTAACCCTGGGCGGGGCACCGCTGCTGGCGGAGGAAGAGGCCGCTGCGGCGCCCGCGAGCGATGAGACCATCAAGGTCGGCGTGCTGCACTCGCTGTCGGGCACCATGGCCATCAGCGAGACCACACTGAAGGACACCATGCTCATGCTGATTGAGCAGCAGAACGAGAAGGGCGGGCTGCTCGGCAGGCAGCTCGAGGCCGTCGTCGTGGATCCCGCCTCCGACTGGCCCCTGTTTGCCGAGAAGGCGCGTGAGCTGTTGGATCAGGAGAAGGTCGACGCGGTCTTCGGCTGCTGGACTTCCGTGTCGCGCAAGTCCGTGCTGCCGGTTTTCGAGGAGCTGAATGGGCTCCTGTTCTACCCGGTGCAGTACGAGGGCGAAGAATCCTCCCGCAACGTCTTCTACACCGGCGCTGCGCCGAATCAACAGGCGATCCCTGCCGTCGATTACCTGAAGGATGAGTTCGGCGTCGAGCGTTGGGTGCTCGCCGGCACGGACTATGTCTACCCGCGCACGACGAACAGGATCCTCGAGGCCTATCTCCAGCAGAACGGCGTCGCGGAAGAGGACATCATGATCAACTACACGCCCTTCGGTCATTCCGATTGGCAGTCCATCGTCGCAGACATCAAGAAGTTTGGGTCTGAGGGCAAAAAGACCGCGGTTGTCTCCACGATCAATGGGGACGCCAACGTGCCCTTCTACAAAGAGCTCGGCAACCAGGGCATCTCCGCCGAAGACATTCCCGTCGTCGCCTTCTCGGTGGGTGAAGAAGAGCTCTCCGGGATCGACACGAAGCCCTTGGTGGGGCACCTCGCGGCCTGGAACTACTTCATGAGCGTCGATACCAAGGAAAACGACGCCTTCATCGAGACCTGGCAAGACTTCATCAAGAGCGATAAACGGGTCACCAACGATCCGATGGAGGCGCACAAGATCGGCTTCGACCTCTGGGTGAAGGCGGTTGAGAAGGCCGGTTCCACGGATCCGGACGCGGTGATCGATGCCATTGTCGGTCTTGAGACCGGCAATCTCACCGGCGGCACCGCCAAGATGCTGCCTAATCACCACATCACGAAACCGGTGCTCATTGGCGAGATCCAGGAAGACGGGCAGTTCGCCGTCGTCTGGCAGACGGATGAAGAAGTCCCCGGCGATGCCTGGTCTGACTATCTGCCAGGCTCCAAAGACCTCATCGCCGACTGGACTGATCCCATCAACTGCGGCAACTACAACACCAAGACCGAGACCTGCCTGGGCGCCACCGCCGCGGAGTAGGCCTCTCGCTCTCGTGCCTGCGCAGCGCGCCACCGTCCGGCAGCGCGCCGCGTGTGGCGCGGCAGCTTTCCCTTGGGCGAGCCCGAGTCGGCTTGTCCCGACCCCGACCCGAGCGCATTGCCTCGCACCCGCCAGCTTGAGATCAAACCCCCGATGCGGCAGTGGAACCCTGATGAGCGACGTCGCAGCGCACTCCGCCACGCGCTGCCGCTGACGGCGCTGGTGCTGGTCTTCGGAAGCCTCCTCGGAGCGGCGCCGTTGTGGGCGGAGGGCGACGGTGAGGGCCCTGCTGCTGGCGCCGCCCCAGTAGCGGCCGATGTCTCTCTCGATGACGTAGCCGACGACGCTGCCGGTGCGGCGCCCGCCGATGCGCCCACCGAGGCTTTGCCGCCGACCTTTGACGCCGCCGTTGCCGCGCTCGCCGATCGCTCCTTCACCATCAAGGAGCAGGCCGTCGCGGACATCGCCGCGAGCGGCAACCCCGGTGCTGTGGCGCTCCTAAAGGCATTGCTTGCCGGCAACCTCTACGTCCGCAAGCAAGACGATCGCGTCGTCTTCGCCGCACGCGACGCTGACGGCTTTGCGCTCGCCGATGCGCTCACCGGTGATGATCTGGGCGGCGTTGGCCGCCGAGACGTCACCAAAATCACCGTCAACAATCGCATGCGCGGGTCCCTGCGGACGGCCATTGCCTCGCTCACCCTCGCCAATCCAGATCCGGCGTTACGCCTGTCGGCGGCACGGCAGATGCTCGGCACCACCGACCCGGCGAGTCTCGCCGCGCTGGAAGCACAGCTCGCGGACGAGGACAATCCGCAGGTGCGCGAGGCGATGGCTTTGGCGCTGGCGGTCGCCGCACTCGCGTCCGATAGCTCGGCGGACCGGCTGGCCGCCGTCGAGGCCCTCGGCGGCAGCCTGTATCCGGAGGCGCGCAACGCCCTGGGTACACTCATCGCATCCGAGCAGGACCCGGCGGTGCTTGCCGCGGCCGAGGCGGCCCGCGCGGACATCCAGCGCCGGGTGCAGACCATGCGCCAGGTAGAGACGCTCTTCTTCGGGCTCAGCCTGGGCTCGGTGCTGGTGCTTGCCGCCATTGGGCTCGCGATTACCTTCGGCGTGATGGGCGTCATCAACATGGCCCATGGCGAGCTGATCATGATCGGCGCCTACACCACCTACCTGGTGCAGCTCGCGATGCCTAACGCCATCGATTGGTCGCTGTTCGTGGCCATCCCAGCAGCCTTCGTCGTCACCGGCCTGTTCGGTGTCGCCATCGAGCGCAGCGTGATCCGCTTCCTGTACGGCCGTCCGCTGGAGACCTTGCTCGCCACATTCGGCATCAGTTTGATCCTGCAGCAGTTGGTGCGCACCACGATCTCGGCACAAAACGTGATTGTCGAGAACCCTAGCTGGATGAGCGGTTCACTGGCCATCAACCCAGCGCTGTCGCTGACGTACAACCGGCTCTTTATCCTGCTGTTTGCGCTGCTGGTGTTCTTTGCACTGCTCTTGATCTTGAAGCGCACGGCGCTGGGCTTGCAGGTGCGGGCCGTGGCGCAGAATCGTGCCATGGCGCGGGCCATGGGCGTGCGCTCGGCGCGGGTCGACGCGCTGACCTTCGGGCTCGGCGCCGGCGTCGCAGGTGTGGCAGGAGTGGCGCTGTCGCAGCTCACCAACGTCGGCCCGAACATGGGGCAGTCTTATATCATCGACTCCTTCATGGTGGTTGTCTTCGGCGGCGTAGGTAACCTGTGGGGCACGCTGGTGGGCGGACTCACATTGGGCGTAGCGAACAAGCTCATGGAGCCCTGGGTTGGCGCGGTCTTGGCCAAGATCCTCGTGCTGGTGTTCATCATTCTGTTCATTCAATGGCGCCCGCGCGGGCTGTTCCCGCAGCGCGGACGGGCAGCGGACGGATGAAGAGCGTGAATGACGGATTCCCGTCTAGGGGCTGGGCGCGATCGACCCGCAACCCTGGGGCGGATGATGGACTGACGTGGCTCGGGATGACTTTGCTGGCTTGAGTTGGAACGGGAGCGAAATGGGTCCACTGACGCGTTTGAAGGTTGATACGGGCGGGCAGGTCATGCTCGGCGTACTGCTGCTCGTCGCCATCGCTGTGCCGGTGCTAAACCTGGCGGTGCCCGCGGACAACCCGTTGCACGTCAGCACCTACACGGTCACGCTGCTGGGCAAGTACCTGACCTATGCACTGCTGGCGTTGGCCGTGGACCTCGTCTGGGGCTATCTGGGTATCCTGAGCCTAGGTCACGGTGCCTTCTTTGCGCTCGGCGGCTACGCCATGGGCATGTACCTAATGCGGCAGATTGGCGACCGCGGCGTCTATGGCGACCCGGTGCTGCCGGACTTCATGGTCTTCCTGAACTGGCAGGAGCTGCCCTGGTTCTGGCTCGGCTTCGACATGTTCTGGTTCGCCGCCCTGATGGTGGTGCTGGTGCCGGGCGTGCTGGCATTCATCTTTGGCTGGCTTGCGTTCCGCTCGCGGGTCACCGGCGTGTACCTGTCCATCATCACCCAGGCGCTCACCTATGCCTTAATGCTTGCGTTCTTTCGCAACGAGCTGGGCTTCGGCGGCAACAATGGCCTGACGGACTTCAAAGATATCCTGGGCTTCACCTTGCAGGCGGACACAACGCGGGTGGCGCTCTTTGTGACCAGCGCGCTTGCGCTGGCACTCGGCTACCTCGCCTGTCGTTGGATCGTCACCTCAAAGCTCGGCCGGGTGGCGGTCGCCATACGCGATGCGGAGGCACGCACGCGCTTCATCGGTTATCGCGTCGACCGTATCAAAGTCGCCATCTGGACGTTTTCGGCCATGCTCGCGGGCATCGCCGGTGCGCTCTATGTGCCGCAAGTGGGCATCATCAACCCGGGCGAGTTTGCGCCCCTGAACAGCATCGAGTTGGTGGTTTGGGTGGCCGTTGGCGGACGCGCGACCTTGTATGGTGCCGTGGTCGGCGCTGTCGCCGTGAACTATGGCAAGACCTACTTCACCGCCGCCTTCCCGGAGGCCTGGCTTTTCGCACTGGGCGCGCTCTTCGTCCTCGTGACGTTGTTCCTGCCGCAGGGTATTGTCGGGTTGGTCCGGCAGCTGAAGCGTCGCCGGGGTAGCACCGCGGCGCAGGGCGCGGCGGTATAAGGCGATTGCCGGACACTTTGATACGAGATGACGCCGGCCGTTAGACGAAGGAGTGGCGCTTACCTTCAAGGAGCGCTGGCGGGAGCATGGCAAGCCAAGGGGGCGCCAGCGCGACGCCGAAGGCGGGCGTCGAGACAAGTCAGATGGTATGAACGTTGACAGAAATCGCCTTAGTGAGTCTACGGCCCCCAGGCGCCGGGACCGCTGGTACGAGTTGATAGTGAAGCTGAAACAGCTGACGAAGGAGGTGAGCGCATGAGCACGAAAGAGCATGAGCCGCGGACCCTGCTGCGCCGGGACCGCGCCTTCGATTTCAGGAGCCAGCGACAGACCTGGCAACAGTTCAGGGAGTCCATCCGCCGGGACCGCCAGTTCCAGTTCGTCGTGAAGGCGAAGGGGCGCAAGCAGGAGGACGGCGTTTGAGCCCGGCCGGAGACGACAGACCCGACCTGCTGGGCCGGGACCGGGTCTTTGATTTCGGCCCCCAGCAGCGCGCGTTGCGGCAGTTCAAGGAGTCCATGCGACGGGACCGCACGTTTGACTTCATGGTCAAGGTGAAGGACCTGAAGCTTGACGTGAGCCACGGCCCGATCCTGTACATCGAGGATCTCAACGTCAGTTTCGACGGCTTCAAGGCCATCAATCACCTGAACTTCTACGTCGACGCCGGGGAGCTCCGTTGCGTCATCGGTGCCAATGGTGCCGGCAAGACAACGATGATGGATATCATCACCGGCAAGACCAGGCCTGACACCGGCAGCGTCTATTTCGGCCAGAAGATCAATCTACTCAAGCTCACCGAGCCAGAGATTGCGGAAATTGGCATCGGCCGCAAATTCCAAAAGCCCACCGTGTTCGAGCACCATAGCGTGTTCGAAAACCTGGAATTGGCCATGGCGGGGAATAAGGGGGTCTTCCCAACTCTGCTGGCGACGCTCACCAGCGTGCAGCGTGAGCGCATCGATGAGGTCCTCGGCATCATTGGCCTCGGTGAGCATGCCCATCGCAGCGCGGGCGCCCTGTCGCACGGGCAGAAGCAATGGCTCGAAATCGGCATGCTGCTGATGCAGGACCCGCTATTGCTCTTGGTGGACGAGCCGGTGGCGGGGATGACCCACCAGGAGATGGATCGAACCGCGGAGCTGCTCCTGTCGCTGCAGGGCCAACACTCCATCATCGTCGTCGAGCACGATATGGACTTTGTGCGGTCCATCGCGAAGCGGGTTACGGTGCTGCACCAGGGCACCGTGTTGGCGGAGGGCAGCATGGATCAGGTGCAAAACGACCCACGAGTGATGGAGGTCTACCTCGGCGAATAGAGGGGAGACGCTGGCCCCGATCCGGGCGGCGTTGACCAGATCCTCGGCGACCATTTTTCATTTGGATTGGGTCTCCGAACCGGCAAATTCGGGCGATGAGTTGTGCTTGCCATTACTGATCTGAACCAATACTACGGCGAAAGCCACACCCTCTGGGACCTCGACGTCGACGTGCCGGCGGGGAAGTGCACTTGCGTCATGGGCCGCAACGGCGTTGGCAAAACCACGCTGATGCAATGCATCATGGGGCTATTACCGCTGCGCAGCGGTCATGTGGAGTTCCTGGGGAGCGACATCGCCCGGCTGCCGGCGGAGCGCCGTGCCGCACTCGGCATCGGCTATGTGCCGCAGGGCCGGCAGATCTTCCCGCTGCTCACGGTGCAAGAGAATCTGGAAATCGGCCTGCCGGCGCGCGCTGACGGCAAGCGTGAGGTGCCCGGGTACATCTTTGAGCTCTTCCCGGTGCTCAAGGACATGCTGCGCCGGCGCGGCGGTGACCTCTCTGGTGGGCAACAGCAGCAGCTTGCCATTGGCCGCGCACTGGTCATCGATCCCAAGCTCCTGATCCTCGACGAGCCCACGGAGGGCATCCAGCCCAACATCGTGCATGAGATCGGCGACATCATCCGCCGGCTGATGGAAGATTTAGGGCTCACCGTGCTGCTAGTGGAACAAAAACTCCCCTTCGCTCGGCGCGTTGCGGACCGCTTCGTGATCTTGGACCGCGGCCGGCTCGTCGCCGCTGGGCCCATGGGCGAGC
This sequence comes from uncultured Thiohalocapsa sp., assembly GCA_964524185.1. Lineage (GTDB taxonomy): Bacteria > Pseudomonadota > Gammaproteobacteria > Chromatiales > Chromatiaceae > Thiohalocapsa. The sequence continues at coordinate 23,798 of CAZGCI010000012.1, forward strand.
TGGGCGACGAGCTGGTAAAGCAATATCTAACGGTCTAAGTCTCAGTGTGAACTCAGGCGTAGGCGGGCTGAAAGGCCTGCTCATGCTCCGCCACGGGCGCATTGGCAGCGGCGTCCCAATAGGGCGAGAGCTGACGCAGCCGCGCGACGATGGGCGGGACCGCCTCGATGACGCGGTCGATCTCGTCTGAGGTGTTGTAGCGCGACAGCGAGAAGCGTGTGGTGCCGTGCGCGGCGGTGAAGGGGATGTCCATGGCCCGCATGACGTGACTCGGCTCAAGGGAGCCCGACGTGCAGGCGGAGCCGCTGGAGGCCGCGATGCCGAGCTTGTTCAACAGCAGCAGAATGGCCTCGCCCTCGATGTACTCGAAGGCAATGTTGCAGGTGTTCGGCAGCCGATTGGACGGATCCCCGGTGACGAAGCAGCTCGGCACCGCGTCCAGGATGCCGTGCTCCAGACGGTCCCGCAGCCTGCGCACCTGGGTCTTTTCCGCATCCATATGCGCCAGCGCCAGCTCGCAGGCCTTACCCAGGCCGACGATGGAAGCACTGTTCTCGGTGCCGGCGCGTCGGCCGCGCTCTTGGTGACCGCCGCGCAGCAGCGGGCGAAAGCGGGTGCCTCGACGGAGATAGAGCACGCCGATGCCTTTGGGGGCATGTAGCTTGTGGCCGGATAGCGACAGCATGTCGATGGCGGTGCGCTTGAGATCGATGGGCACCTTACCCACCGCCTGAACCGCGTCGGTGTGGAACATGACGCCGGCGGAGCGGGCTAGCTCGGCCATCTCCTCCACCGGGAACAGCGTGCCGGTCTCGTTGTTGGCCCACATCACCGAGACGATGGCGACCTGGCTCGACAATGCGTCGAGATACTGCTGCATGTCGAGCCGGCCCTTCTTGTCCACCGTCAGGTAGTGGACGCGGTAGCCTTCCTTCTCCAGGTGCTCACAGAGCGACAGCACCGCCGGATGCTCGACCACCGTGGTGATGATTTCGCGCCGTTGCGGTTGGGCCCTGAGGGCCGAGAGGATGGCGGTGGAGTCTGACTCGGTGCCGCAGGAGGTGAACACCACCTCCGAGTCCAATTCCGCCCCCAACAAGGCCTGCACCTGTTGGCGCGCGGTCTTGATGGCACGGCCGACGCGGTCGCCAAATTGGTGCATGGAGGACGGGTTGCCGAACTGCTCGGTAAAAAAGGGCAGCATGGCCGACAGCACCTCGGGGTCGACCATGGTGGTGGCGTTGTTGTCCAAATAGATGCCCGGGGCCGGCGCGGCAGCTTGTGGCGGCATGATAGGTCTCTCCTGCTGGGCTTGTTTGGTAACGTGTTTAGGTCCGCTGCGACGCCGGCAAGGCCGAGGACTGGGTCCGAAGAGCAGGGTCGGCGCCGGCGCGGTGGCACGCTCAGGCCGGGGCACCTCGGCCCGCGGCCCTCGGCGCTGGACCCTTTGGCGCCGGCAGTACCCGCACGAACTCACCCAGATCCTCGACGATCCGCTGCTGAATCCCCTCCAGCGTCGTCGACGCCATCTGGCAGCCCGAACAGGCGCCGGTCATGTTGACGTACACGTTCTTTCCATCGACGTCCACCAGTTCCACGTCCCCATGGTCGCGTTGTAGATTCGGACGGATGGCCTCGATGGCATGCTCGATGCGGCGGATACGGGCCAAGTTGCCGAGCTTCGCCCGACCTACCGGCGGTGGTGCCGTGGCGTTGGGGTCGAAGGCCTTGCCCTGCTCGGTGAGCACGCGTGTGAGAATTTCCTCGATGCCCTCGTGGCAGGCGGAGCAGCCACCGCCGGCCTTGGTGTAATTGGTGACCTCTTCGACGGTGCTGAGGCCATTACCGCGGATGGTGTCCTCGATCAGCACGGCATCGACGGCGAAGCACTTGCAGATCAGGGCGCCTTCTTCGTGGTCGTCCTTCCAAACCTCGCCACGGTAGTTGGCGACCGCCGCCTGCAGCGCTTCTCGACCCATGACGGAGCAGTGCATCTTCTCGGGCGGGAGGCCCTCGAGGAAGTCGGCGATATCCTGATTGCTGATGAGGAGGGCGTCGTCGACGCTCATGCCCTTGATCATCTCGGTCAGCGCGGAGCTGGACGCGATGGCGGAGCCGCAGCCGAAGGTCTGGAAGCCCGCCTCGAGGATGGTGTCGGTGGCCGGGTCCACCTTCAGGGTGAGACGCAGGGCGTCCCCGCAGGACAGGGAGCCCACTTCACCGATGGCGTTCGCATCCGCGACGGCGCCGGCGTTGCGCGGGTTGAAGAAGTGCTCTTTGACGGTTTCGGAATAGTCCCACATGGCTCGACTCCCGTGGCGGGAAAGGGTTGGATCACGCGGCGCGTTTCGTGTCTGCGCCCTTGGGACCTGCAACTGTCAGGTACCGTAACACTGACGCATGGCGGGCGTGCCCAGATTGACAAATCTCATAAAACTAGCTCGATGCAAGCATCATGCCAGTGTGGGATTCGACTCTAAACGATTGCATTGGAAGGTTTTCGCGCCTCTCCTTCCCCGGCGGTCCATTGTTGGTAAGCCGACACGATTGCAGTTTCAGGGGCGGAAAGGGCACGTCAACTCGCCGGCTGGCGCTGCCCTGCGCGTCAGGCATCGGGGTAGGCGCGTAACGGAGCGCTTGCATGCGGGGCGCGCGCCGGCTCCTGCGGCGCCCCGTGCGGTCGGGTCAGAGCTGGGGCCGCGGCGTGTCGGCCGTTTCGACCGGTAGGATGGGGTATTCAACCTTCGGCTGCTCGCCGGTCAGGGTTGTCAGGAAGGCCGCGATGTTGGTGACCTCGTCTTCGGTGAGCTCGGTGCCAAGCTGCGCGCTGCCCATTACGGCGACGGCTTGCTCCAGATCCCAGATCTGGCCGGAGTGAAAATATGGCGCGGTGAGTGCGATGTTGCGCAGCGGCGCGGCGCGGAACACGTACTCGTCGGAGGCCGTGTCGGTTACTTCGAAGCGACCCTTGTCCTCCGGCGGCAGGATGTCGGCGCCAGGGCGCTTGATCAGGCCGAACGGATAGTAGTTCTGGCCGCCGAGGTTGATGCCGCTGTGGCAGGCGGCGCAGCCCTTGTCGATAAAGAGGCCGAGGCCCGCCTTCTGCTCGTCGGTCAGTGCATTGTCGTTGCCCTCGAGGAACTGATCAAAGCGTGCGTTGGGCGTCACCAGCGTGACCTCGAATGCCTCGATGGCCTTGGCCATATTGTCGAACGTCACCGGATCTGCCTCGCCTGGGAAGGCGCCGGTGAAGTGGTCCACGCACTCGGGCATGCTCTTCAGCGTGATGACGACGTTCTCGGGCTTATTTGCCATCTCGACGCCGGCCTGTATCGGGCCCTTGGCCTGGGCCTTCAGATCTTCGGCGCGGCCATCCCAGAATTGGGCGACGTTGAACACGGCGTTTAGCACCGTCGGCGCATTGCGCGGACCGGTCTGCCAGCCGTGGCCGACGGAGGTCGGCAGGCTGTCGTCGCCGCCTGTGCCGAGGTTGTGACAGGTGTTGCAGGAGATGACGCCAGAGGCCGACAGCCGCGGGTCGAAGAACAGCATCTTGCCCAGTTCGATCTTCTCGCGCGTCACCGGGTTGTCGGTGACCGCTTGCAGGCCGAAGGGCACGGGCTCCAGGCCGGCGGCCTTGGCCTTATCGCGGAGCGCGGCGTCGTCGGCCTGGACGGACACGGCGCTGAGCACGAGGGCAGGCGTGATCAGGGCAATGGCTAGGTGGCGCAGCGGGCTGGCTGTGGCGGTGTTCATTGGCTTTTCATGCCTCCGGATTGCTGGTGGTGATCGCGGAGCCCCGAGCCTAGCCCGCAACAGGGTCGTGCACGTTGCCCTGGCTCAGCAAAATTGCCGAGCCAGCGGAGCGGCGGTCAATGCACGCCGGTGACGGGCATCATGTCGACGTCGCAGGCCCCTCCCACAGCGACGCTCACGCTGCGCCCGCTGCCGCGGCAGGATTCGCCCTGGTCCTGGATGCGGCAGTTGAGCGCCACGGGTCGCCCGGCACTGAGCCAGTTCGGCGTGCGCCGCCAACGGCCCACCTTGTTGAAGCTGCAGCCTGGCGAGACGCCGTAGGCGGTGCAGCCGCCGCCACCACTGAGACGCACCTTGCGGCCGTCGACGACGAAGCCCGGATAGTTGTCCTCGATACGGATGTCGTCGCCCCAGTCCTCCATCTCGAAGCGGAATTCCTGAAAGCGATAACCGCTACCGATGCGGTCACCGACCTTGATGCGCGTGTTGGCGATGAGTGCGTGGTCCGGGCCGTTCTTCGCGACGGCGCCCGACATGTATTCGATCCGGCTCTGCTGCGGGAAGCACTTGCCCATGGCCGGCGGGTGGTAGTAATGGCGCATTTCCGTCAGGTCCCGAAGCGTATTGCCCGGAAAGAGCTCACCCAGGGCGGAATCGCCGCCATAGAGGATGCGCTCGGCGTCGCCGACGCTCTGGGTATACATGGCCTGGACCCGATCATAGAAAGGCTTGGTTTCGAGGTCCGTGCGCAGATAGCAGGCGGTGAGCCCCGAGATCATGGTCAGGTAGGCATCCCAGATGTTGTACTGCGAGACATCCGAGGCGACGCCCTGGAAATCTCCCGGAAAGCGGCAGCCTTGGCGACGTAAGCACTGGCCGACGGCGCGATTGCGCACGGAGAGCACCACGGTGCTGCGCTCACAAGCACCGTAAGCGGAGCAGCCGCGATCGAGATGGCCCTCGAAGATGGCCGTGCGCATGGCATAGTCCAGGTGTTTGGCGCGCGCAAGGGTTTCGCTGTCCCATTTGCCCTTGTGACTGACGCTGAAGCTGTCCCAGGCCGACGCCAACTTGTCCCGCCGGCCGGTCATGCGCTCGTTCACCTTGGCGCACTGGGGCGAGTTGTGAAAGCTGCGCACGATCTTGTCCAACGTGGTTTGACCTGCGCGCTCAGCGGCCTGCTGGTTGCCGCGGCCAGGCGGGTCGAAGAACGGCGACTTCTCCAACGCATAGAGATCGCGCACGTTGACGACGCGCTGCACACCCGGGCCACAGTGGTGGTTCTTGACCTGCTTGGTCTTCTGCGCTGCCAGTGCGCGTTCGAACGCGCGCGTCGCCGACTGATCTGACGCCCGCGCTGCATCCACCACGATCTCGAAGCCCACGTACGGCGTGCCGCTGCCGTCGGTCAACGGCTGGCCGTTCTGCATCACCAAGCACGGGATCACCGCTGTGCCTTGGGTCAGGCTGCCGGACTGGGCGCCGGGGCCGTTGGCGCCGATGCGGTAGGTGGGGATGGTCAATGGTCCGTTGAATTTGTACAGGGACATCACCGGCGCCGCTGGAATTGCGGCTTGCAGGGCGGGGGACAGGGCGGCGATGGGGGTCCAAAGGGCAAGGCCGGCGAGGGTAGATCTCAGTGTGCGGTGCATGGTGTTCGGATGAGTGCTCTGGCCTGCATCGAGGCGTTTGTATGAAACGGTTAAACGCACAACCCGTTGCCTGATACCAACGGCCGCGCGACGGCGGTCTTCGCCGGGGCTGATGATGGCATATTCGCGCGGACCGCTCTCGAGGCGCACAAAAAAGCCCGCCGGAGGGCGGGCTGTGTGAAGCGGGCGCGTACGCCGCGTTGCAGGTTACATCTCGAGCTGCACCCGCAACTTGTTCATGGCGTTCTTCTCGATCTGACGGATGCGCTCGGCGGAGACGCCGAACTGCTGCGCCAGCTCGTGCAGGGTCTGCTTCTTCTCGGTGAGCCAACGCTCACGCAAGATGGTCTTGCTGCGCTCGTCCAACCCCTCCAGCGCCGCGAACAGGCGCTCGCGCTGGTGGGCGTCGTTGTCCTCGCGCTCGAGGTTAGCGGCGGGCTCCATGCGCATGTCCGGCAAGTAGGTGGCGGGGGCGGACGGACCTTCGTCGTCATCATCGTCGTGTCCGTCGAAGGCCATGTCGTGGCTCGCCAGACGCGACTCCATCTCGAGAACCGTCTCGGGCTTGACGCCCAGGTCTGCTGCCACCTCGTCCACTTCTTGCTTGGAGAACCAGCCGAGGCGCTTCTTGGCGCTGCGCAAGTTGAAGAACAGCTTTCGCTGAGCCTTGGTGGTGGCCACCTTCACGATGCGCCAGTTGCGCAGAATGTACTCGTGTATCTCGGCCCGAATCCAGTGCACTGCGAACGACACCAACCGCACGCCGACATCGGGCTCAAACCGCCGCACCGCCTTCATCAGGCCGACGGTGCCCTCTTGAATCAGGTCTGGCAGGGGCAAGCCGTAGCCGAGGTAACCACGGGCAATCCGGATCACGAAACGCAGGTGTGAGAGCACCAGCCGCCGCGCAGCCATCATGTCGTCGTGATCGCGCAGGCGCAGCGCAAGGCTACGTTCCTCTTCCTGCGTCAGCACAGGAATCTGGTATGCGCTCGCGATGTAGGCGTCGATCGTGCCCGTCGACAGCGAACCGAGGTTGGCGATGTCTTTGATCGATGCTGCTTCAGCCATGGTCTGTATACCTGAGTAATTTGCTCTGAAATTATCGTAGCACCCTAAGGAGCCGTTGACAACACGTTGCACCGGGTTTTCGAGCAGATTTTGAACGGAAAGTTCCCGTTGCAAAATCTGGACAATCCTTGCATGGCTCCATAGTAGTGAAAGACCAGCGTGATGCAATGCGTTTTTTTGGTGATACGCCTCAGCGTCCGATGAAAGGTCGTTCTCACAGCGCCGCGCGCGCGGCTCCGACTGGGGTATGTTGGTATAAGCGCTGGCTTTCTAGCCAGAAATGGGGAGCTGCGCGGGTGGGTGTCCTAGCCCGCTTTTGGGAGCCGGCAGGGGCTTTCTCGGCGGTGCCCGTGCGGTTGCGGTGCAAGACCCGCTGGGTCGGGGTCTTGTCCAGGTTGGGCCCAGAAATGATAGCGACTGGCGCGCTAGGTCACTCGCCGACGCAGGGGTGGCGCTCGATGCCAGCCTCGGCCATGGCCACAGCGCGGAACACAGCGCGGCCCTTGTTCATGGTCTCTTTCCATTCGAGCTCTGGCACGGAGTCTGCCACCACGCCGGCACCGGCCTGAATATGCAGGGCGCCGTGTTGGATAACCGCCGTGCGGATGGCGATGGCTGTGTCCATGTTGCCGTTGAAGGCGAGGTAGCCGACTGCGCCGGAATAGATGCCCCGCTTCACGGGCTCTAGCTCGTCGATGATCTGCATGGCGCGGATCTTCGGCGCACCCGAGACCGTGCCGGCGGGGAAGGTGGCTCGGAGCACGTCGATGGCGCTCATGCCATCGGCGAGGTTGCCCGTCACATTGCTCACGATGTGCATGACGTGAGAGTAACGCTCGACGATCATCTGATCGGTGACGCGTACGCTGCCGGTCTGGGCCACCCGGCCGCAGTCGTTGCGGCCAAGGTCGATGAGCATGAGATGCTCAGCAAGCTCCTTTGGGTCTGCCAGCAACTCCGCCTCTAGGGCCTGATCCTCGTCCTCCGTGTAGCCGCGGCGGCGCGTGCCGGCAATGGGTCGCACCGTCACCACGCCGTCCTCGAGCCGGGTCAGGATCTCCGGGGAGGAGCCGACGATCTGGAAGTCGCCCAAGTCGAGGAAGTACATGTAGGGCGACGGATTGAGCCCGCGCAACGCCCGATAAAGGTCCAGCGGCTGCGCGTGGTAGGGGATGGACAGCCGCTGGGAGAGCACCACCTGCATGCAGTCGCCGGCGAGGATATAGTCCTTGATGCGCGCGACGGCAGCCATGAAGCCAGCCTCGCTGAAGCCGGACACGAAGTCGGTCTCGACGATGCTGCGCCCGCCCGCATCCGGGTTGCGCGGCGCACCGCGCTGCATCTTTGCCACCAGTGCGTCGACCCGGGCCTGACCGGTTGCCGGCGTGTCGCCCGCCGCTGGGTCCAGGTGGACAATCATGTAGATGCGCCCGCGCAGGTTGTCGAAGACGACGACCTCTTCAGACAGCATCAGCAGGATGTCCGGCGTGCCCAGCTGGTCCGGGTTGGGGCAGTGCGCCAGCTTGGGCTCGATGTAGCGGACGGTGTCGTAGCCGAAGTAGCCCACTAGGCCCCCAGCGAAGCGGGGCATGTCCGGATGCTCTGCGGCGTTGAAGCGGGCTTGGAACTGCTCGATCCAGGCCAAGGGGTCTGCCGCCTTGGCTGTTTCGACGACAATGCCGTCGTGCTCCACGACGATCCGGTGCCCATAGACCTTGAGTACCGTGCGCGCCGGTAGTCCAATGATGGAATAGCGGCCCCACTTCTCGCCGCCTTGAACAGACTCAAACAGGTAGGAATACGGCCCAGCCGCGAGTTTGAGGTAGCAGCTCAGCGGGGTGTCCAGGTCTGCGAGGACCTCGCAGACGAAGGGAATACGGTTGTGGCCCTGGCGCACCAGGGCGGCGAAGTTCTCAGGCGTCATGGCGGGCTGTCCGGCGTTGTGTCATGGCGCCGCTGCTCAGTGCGCAGTCTCCGCGAGCAGCTCATCGAGCTCCGCAAGCGAATCGACGACCGCGTCCGGACCTGCGCTGCGGATGTCGAGGCCGTGATTGTAACCGTAGCTGACGCAGACCACGGGGAAGCCGGCGGCACGCGCCGCTTTGACGTCGCTGATGGAGTCACCCACCATGAGGGCATCTGCGGGCGCGATGCCGAAATGGGCCGCCGCATGCAGCAGCGGCCGGGGACTGGGCTTCTTCTCCGGCAGGCTGTCACCGCTGAGCACGATGCCGAAGTGCTCTGACACACCTAAAGCGGCTAGCAGAGGCTCAGTGAAGCGCGCCGCCTTGTTGGTGATGCAGCCGAGGTGTACGCCGCGGTCTGCCAGCGCCGCGAGTCCGTCCCGAACGCCGGGGTAGAGCCGCGCGCGCTCTCCGTTGTGCACGGCATAGCGCTGCAAGAAGATCGGGTAGGCCCGATCGAAGTCCGCCGGCTCCGGCTCGTCGTGGAGCGTGCCTGTCAGTGCCCGCTTGACCAGCCGCTCGACGCCGTTACCCACCCAGTTGCGCACCGCCGCTTCGCCGCGGGGCGGGCGACCCAGTGCGGCCATCATCGCATCCACGCTGCGGGTCAGATCCGGCACACTGTCCACCAGGGTGCCGTCGAGATCAATGAGCACCAGTTGCGGGGCAAAGCGGCGCGAGCCGACGCGCAGGTGCTCGGTGGATTGGGCCATGCCGGACGACTCCTTTGATTCCGCGGTTGGTGATTGCGCAATTGGCGGCGCTGCCTGCGATGGCGCGTCAGCGTGCGCTTGCGACGGCGCGTCAGCGTGCGCTTGCGATGGCGTCGCGCATCTGGCGGATGATGCTGTCGTAGCGGTTGGGGTCAGAGTCCTGGCCCTTGCCGAAGATCCCAGAGCCGGACACGAAGGTATCAGCACCGGCTGCTTTGATCTCTGCGATGTTGTCCGCCTTGACGCCGCCGTCGATCTCGAGCCGAATCTCGCGCCCAGAGGCGTCGATCATTTCCCGTGCCTGGCGCAGCTTTGTCAGCGCGGACGGGATGAAGCTCTGCCCCCCGAAGCCGGGGTTAACGGACATCAGCAGGATCATATCCACCTGGTCCATCACGTATTCCAAGTGCGACAGCGGTGTTGCCGGGTTGAAGACCAACCCGGCCTTGCAGCCCTCGTTGTGGATCAGCTGCAGCGTGCGGTCGATGTGCTCGCTGGCTTCCGGGTGGAAGGTAATGTAGCTCGCGCCGGCCTTGGCGAAGTCCGGCACGATACGGTCCACAGGCTTCACCATGAGATGCACGTCGATGGGCGCCGTCACGCCGTGCTTGCGCAGCGCCTCGCAGACCAAGGGACCGATGGTCAGGTTCGGCACGTAGTGATTGTCCATGACGTCGAAATGGACGATATCGGCACCAGCGGCCAATACGTTGTCAACTTCCTCGCCGAGCTTGGCGAAGTTCGCGGACAGGATGGACGGGGCGATGAGGTCTTCTGCGGCCATCGGGGTCTCCGTTGAGGGCGGGCGCGGCGCTCCCAGGCGCCGGCGCTGGCAAGAGGCAAGACACGCCACTTTACCCGATGCGGGGGGGCTTTTCACGATCCCCGGATAAGGCCTGCACCTCGGCGGACGGTGCGCGGCGGGTCGGCTTGCCGGTTTGGGCCTAGGGGTCGGCAGGCTCCGCGATTGGGGCGCAGTCGGTGACCAGGGCGGTGTTGGCGTCAAGGCGGCAGCGGATGTCGCAATCGTACAGCTGCAGGCCGAATTCGCGCCGCTGTGGATACCGATCCATATAGCCAGGTCGTGGGTCTTGGCCAATGACCTCGACGATGAGCCGACGCAGGGCCAGCGCACCGTCCGGATCCCGGGCCGTCACCCCTGCGGCGGCCTGCGGGCTAAAGCACACCGTGAACCGACGTTCCGGACCCGTCGTGGCGAACCCGCCTGCTGCCTCTGGTAAGGCGTCCGAGTAGGGCACATAGGGCTTGATGTCCAGCACTGGCGTGCCGTCCAGCAGGTCGACACCGCGGACGTGCAATGCCAGCCCGTCGGCGGCCGCCACCAACCCCTCATGGGCCACCGCCGAAAGTCCGATGGGGCTCGGTCGGTAGGGTGCCCGACTGGCGAAGACGCCGACGGCGCGACGGCCGCCAAGCCGCGGCGGGCGCACCGTCGGCTTCCAGCCAGCGCTGAGGCAGTCGGCATGAAACACCCAGATCAGCCAAACATGGCTGAACCCCTCCAATCCGGCGAAGGCTTCGCGGCGGTCGAAGGGCGGGTGCAGCAGGATGCGACCGGGCGCATCCACGAGCCCGGCCTGGCGCGGGATGCCGAACTTGTCCGTGAACGGTGTGCGTGCGGTCCCGATGGCCCGGAAGCAAAAACTCATCAGTGTTGTCGCGCTGCGCCCAGCAGTTGCTGCGGCTTGCGGGCGCTGACAAGCACGTAGTCGAGTCCTCGGTAGACGCTGGTGGCCTCGAAGCGCAGCGCGAGCTTGGCCGGGAGCCGAGCCATGGGGTGCAGTCGCTCCAGCGTTTGCGGGTGCTCCGCCAAAAAGCGATGCAGCGGTGCATAGATGTGCTCGCGGATGGACTCGACGCCGATCTGCTCGAAGCCGCTCATGGCGAGCTTGGCGTGGTACGTCGGCCGCGTATAGGCATTCTCCGGCGGGATGGCGAACTTACCCGCCACCAGCCGCCAGGAGAGTTGTTGCTCCATGCGCATGGGGAAGCCGCGCACCGCCGGCATCGGGATGATGTCCGCAAGCACCAGCCGTCCGCCCGGGCGCAGCACCCGCCAGGCCTCGCGGAGAAAGCGCTCGCGGGAACGGAAGTGAAAGGCACACTCCAATGCCACCACCTTGTCGACGCTGGCGGTCGCGATGGGCATCTCCGTGGCCGAGCCGTGGCGGAGGTCGATGCGGTCATCGAGGCCGAGCTGAGTCACCCGCCGCCGAGCCAGGTCCACCTGTGAGGCCGTAATGTTGAGGCCGGTGATGTGGCCCGGCTTCAACGTCTGTGCCCACAGAATGTCCTGATCGCCGAAGCCGAAGCCACAGTCGAGCACGGTGTCTGCGGGGCCGAGCGCCGCCGTCTCGCCCACCAACATGGCCAGGGCGTCACTGGCGGCATCTAGGTCCGACGCCTCGCGCCAGTAACCGAGATTCAAGTACAGCCCGCGCTCGGTGGGGGAGCTGGTGGCGAGCAGGTCGTAGATGCCGGTGGCATCGAGGCCATGGAAGGGATTGTAGAGCCAATTCAAATAGCTCAAGCTCTCGCGCAAGCGCCTCGTGGGGAGCGTGGCGTCAGACATGGCAGGGTCTCCGTATCGGTTCCCGCGGGAGATGGGGGCGGGGGGGGAGTTGCGCGACCCGGCTGCGGGCGTTGCCTGGCCGGACCGGCCGCTCCCCTGGATCGGCTCCGGCAGTGGCAAACCATGCCGCTCAATCGTGCGTTTGTTGCGCCGCTGTCCCCGCTCCTTCGCGATGGTCCTTGGCGCCGGTCCTTTGCGAAAGCCTGCCGCGCCGCAATCTGAGCCGCGGCGGGGACGGTTGTGCACTGAACCAGGCTCGCGGTCCATCATCCCGTAAATCTTGACGAGAACTCGAGGAGCGTCACATGGCTTCTGCTCATCGCTACACCTTCACGCAGCGCCTGCTGCACTGGCTCATCGCGCTCATAGTCTTCGGCCTCTTAGCCGTCGGCTTTACCCTTTGGTGGCTCGGTTACGAGGGGGTGGTCAACACCTTCGGCGAGCAGATCACCAATGACCTGTACAAGTACCACAAGACCTTCGGCATCTTGGTGCTGCTCCTGATGGTGCTGCGACTCACGTTGCGGCGTCTGTCGCCCCCACCGGCATACGAAACGCCCTTGACGGGCCCGGAGAAGGCCATCTCGGGCGCCACCCATTTGTTGCTCTATGTGCTGTTGCTGGGCATGCCCATTGGCGGTTGGCTGGCAACCGCGGCCGGGGGCTATCCGGTGCAGTTCTTCGGTTGGGAGCTGCCCGGCTTCATCAGCAAAAATACCGCGCTGAGTGATCAACTCTTTCTCTTCCATGGCATCGGCGGGCTGGTGGTGACGGCACTGCTGGTGTTGCATATCGGCGCCGGTCTCAAACACTGGAAGCTCAAGGACGGGATCATGCGGCGGATCAGCCTGCCGTGAACCAGCAGCGTGGGCATGGCCAAACCGTTTTGGCCCGCACCCTGTGGGCCGCGGTGCTGGTCGGCCTCGCCGCCGTCGGCCCCGATGTGCCGTCCGCAGCGGCCGGCCACGGGGCCGAGCTCGTACTTGCCACCTGGAATATCGAGCACCTGGCTGCGGCCGATGGCGCCGGCTGTCGCCCCCGGACCGAGTCCGATTATGAGCGCCTGCGCGAGGTCGTCGCGGCGCTCGATGCAGACATCATCGCCGTGCAGGAGGTGCAGAACACGGACGCGTTGGCGCGCGTCTTTGATCCGGACGTCTATGCGCTCGTGGTTTCCGCCCGCCGCGAGATCGGCCGGGATGACTGCCTCGGCATGCCCGGCCAGCGCCGGCTCGCACAGCGCACCGGCTTCGCCATCCGGCGCGAGCGGCTCGAGCAGGCCGGGCTGCGGTTCCAGGTCGTCCAGGGCTTGCGCGAGCTCGGGGTCCATGGCCGTCGCTGGGGGACTCGCATCCGCATCACGGGCACCGACGGGCCCCCGCTCGAGCTCATGTCCGTGCACCTGAAGTCCGGCTGCGCATGGGGTACCTTGGATGGCGAGGTACGCCGTGGACAATGCCAGGTCCTGCGGCGGCAACGCGGCATTTTGGAGGAATGGATGGACGCCCAGGCCGCCGCGGATAAACCCTTCATCGTGATCGGCGACTTCAACCGCCAGTTGGACCAGCGCAACGACCACTTCTGGGATGACATCAACGACGGCGAGGTCTGCGATTGGCGGCCGGACCCGGACCTGGGCCGTCGTTGCAGGCCGGGCAGTAACCGACTTGACCCCGATGCGGAACTGGTTCTCGCCGGCGCGGGACGGCCCTTCCCCTACGCCCACAACCCCAGGTATCCCTACGCCATCGATCACATTGTGCTCGGCGGCCCCGCAACAGACTGGAAGGTGCGCGGCAGCTGGCGGTTACTAGACTATGGCGGCGGTCGGAAGCCGTCCGACCACCACCCCATCGCCGTGAGCCTCCGTATTCCTAGTTCAACGAAGGAGCGCTAACGCCGAATCTTGCGTGATCGCGCCAGATGTTTGCTGGTGTCACACCCCCTCAGCCGAGTATGGGTGTTTTCGGCCCCACCGCCGGTGCCGCCGGCTGCAGCGACTTACCGCTGTCGAAGGTCTCTTGCATGAACTCGAGTGCCTTCGCTTTGGTGCGGATGAAGTGAGTTTCATCCAGTAGGTGAAACATGCGTCCGCGACGCAGCGTCTCGTACACCTGCGCCTTCAGGCCGGAGAAATAGATCTCGACGCCGTTGTCACGGAAGGTCTCGATGACATCACGCAGGCGCTCTTCGCCGGTGACGTCCACGTCGTTGATGCTACTGCCTTCCACGAGGACGGCGCGCGCTTGTGGATTCTTGGCGCGGGCCTCCAGCAGCACGTCCTCGAAGCGCGAGGCGTTGACGAAGTTGAGGGAGCCGTCGAAGCGCACGACGATGAAGTGCTGCCCGATGGGTGCCACGTCGTTCATGCTGACGCCGGCGAGCCGGCCCTCGGCATCGAGGCCGAGGATGTCGGTGCGCGGCTTCATGGTGCGCACCAGGAAGAGCACGATGGCGAGTCCGGCGCCGAGCAGGATGCCATTGGCGAGCTGCGGCGCCATCGCCAGCGTGGCCAGGAAGGTCACAACGCCGACGATGGCCTCTTGGCGCTCGATTTGCCAAGCGCGCAGCAAGGCCCGCGTGTTGATGAGACCGAACACGGCCATCATGACGATGACGGCCAACACCGCTTGTGGCAGGTGATAGAGCAGGGGCGTAAAGAACAGCAGTACCAATATGACGCCGAGGGCGCTGTAGATCGCGAACATGCCGGTCTGGGCACCGTTCTTGGCGGCCACTGCCGAGCGCGAAAAGGAGCCGCTCACCGTGTAGCTGCTGAAGAAACTCCCGACGATATTGGCCAGGCCCTGGCCGACCAGCTCCTTACTGGTGTCCACGCGCTCCTTGGTCTGCGCGGCGATGGCCTTGGAGATGGAGGTGGCCTCCATGAAGCCGATGAGCGCCATCACCAGCGCCGACGGCAACAGGGCCCAGAACATGTCCATCCGCAGCTGCGGTACGTGCAGGCTCGGCAGGCCCGGCGGAATGGCGCCCACCACGGCGCCGCCGCCCATCATCTTCACCTGGTCGCCGTCGATTTTGCTCAGCCGCCAGGTGCGGCCATCGGCTGCCAACGGCGCCGGCACCTCGCCGCGCGCATAGAAGCGGTCCTGGCCGTCTTCGGTGACGGCGTGCTCGAAACGCAGGTTGTGCAGGGCGACCTGAAGGTCGTTATTGGCGCGCTTGCGCTGGTCCAACTCGCGGTTCAGCACCCGCAGGTCCGCCTCCAGCAGCGCACGCTCGGCGAAGCGCTTGGGGTCTCCTTCGGACTTGAGGATGCGGATCTCGTGATTGAGCCGCGCGGTGGTGTCGCCCAGGGACGCAATGGCGCGGGTGGCCGCGGCATAGTCGCGGGCTAGGGCGCGGGCTTCGGGCTCCTCAATGGCCGTCACCGGCACCGTCACGTTGCGCTCGAAGCCGATGGCCCAGCTCACCACCGTCGTCAGCACCACCGCCAGCAGCACACCCGGAATCTTCGGTATCAGGCGGCGGGCGCCAAAGATGATGCCAAAGGTAGCCAGGGCGAAGAGCAGGGTCGGGATGTGGGTCTCCGGGAGCTGCGCGACCACGTTCCACAAATCCAGGACGAAGGTATCCGTCCGCGGGAAGGGAACGTTCAACAGCTTACTGAGTTGCGACAGCCCAATGATCAGCGCTGCGGCATTGGTGAAGCCGACGATGACCGGGCTGGAGAGGAAATTCACCAGGATGCCCATGCGCAGCAGCCCCAGGGCCAGCCGCAGCACGCCGACCATGAGGGCCAGCATCACCGACAGCACGATGAAATCCTGACTGCCCAGTGTCGCCAGCGGCAGCACCGCTGCCGCGGACATGAGCGAGAGCATGGCCACCGGCCCTGTGTGTAGCTGCGGCAGAGAGCCCCACAGCGACGCGACGATGACCGGTATCGCCGACGCATACAGCCCGTAGACCACCGGTAGCCCGGCGAGCTGTGCGTAGGCCATGCTCTGGGGCACCAGCACCAATGCGACGGTGATTCCGGCAATGAGGTCGCTGCGCAGCGTCTGCCCGGACATCGGGAACCAGCGCAGGAAGGGGAACAGGGTCGTCAGCAGATTCGCGGGCATGGCGGGATTCGCAGGCGAGGTCCTGGCACAAAAAGGCGCATCTTAGCGGAGCGAATCCCTCGGCTGCATCGATGATCTTGCTTCGACTGATTGACGATGATCTATGTGTTTGCTGTTGGGGGACGCGCGCCACGACCGCGGCGCACGCCCGGATGGCGCGTGGCGCTGTGGGACGGGTCGGCGGAGCATCAGCTCCGCCGAGAGATGGCTCAGAACTTGGTCACCACCACATTCACGCCGTCCTCCGATCCGAGGTCGAAGGTGTTGCTGGAAACCTCCGTCACGGTGCCGATCCGCTCGACGATGAAGGCCGGGTCGGCCGCCGCGTTGATGACCAGTCCGTTCTCATGGCCGTCACTCACGACGAGGGTCGCTGCGTCTGGGCGCGTCACCGAGATACCCTCGGACGGCGACAGGATGGTCAGGTTGGCGTTCAAGAAGCTCACCTGTAACGAGGAGGGATCGCGGTTCGCCTCCACGAACGAGGACGCCGCACCGACGGCGCCGGTGCGGACCTTCTCGAGCAGATTCGACGCCGTGGTCTTCGCCTTGGCGGCAATCTCGTGCGCCTGCTCGCTGTCGGCTGCCTCTTTGATCGAGGCGATGGCCTTGTCCAGTTGTTCTTTCCAATTCATGGGACTACCTCCGTCGGGGTCAGGGTGTGTGGGGACACAGCGGCGCAAGCCGAAGCCGACGCGTGCGCCGCTGCCGTCTGCGCGCGCTTCAGTATAGTCAACGGCAGCCCCGCTCGCGGCTGCGCCCGTGGGCACACAGGCAGGCATACGCAGCATCCCATGTGAAGCGCGACCTCACCATCGCGCACTCCACGGCGCCGAGCGTTGGCGAGGCGCGGCCTCAGGCCGGCGAGCGACTCGGGTGCCGGCACGCCAGCGGGTCGTTCACTGGCCAGGGCCGAGGGCCGAGGGCCAAGGCGCAGACACTCCCCCCGGCGTCCGCGGTTGCGCCTCGCCCCTTACCCCCGCCCGTGAGCCTTGGGCACCTGAATCCGGCGCCAGAGTCGACCGTCGCGCCGGAGCAGGTCGCCGGCGGCGGGTGGGCCCCAGGTGCCTGCCGCATAGTTGGGAAATTCGCGTGGGGGGAGGGCGGACCAGACATCCAGCACGGATTGGACGATCTCCCAGCCCTTCTCCACCGTGTCGGCGTGCTTGTAGAGCGTCGCGTCGCCCTTCATGCAGTCATAGATCAGGGTCTCGTAGCCGGTGGCAGGCTTATTGCCAAAATAGTCCTCGTAGCAGAAGTCCATGTTCACGGCGCCGATGCGCATGGTGGGTCCCGGAATCTTGGCGCCGAGGCTCATCTGAATGCCTTCATTCGGCTGGATACGCAGCACCACCATATCCGGTTCCAGCTCGTCGACTTCAGTATCCTGGAACATGATCGTCGGCGCCTTTCTGAACTGGATGGCAATTTCCGTGTACTGTGCCGCAAGCCGCTTGCCGGTGCGCAGATAAAAGGGCACCCCCGCCCAGCGCCAGTTGTCCATGCCGAGCTTCAGTGCCGCAAAGGTCTCGGTGTGGGAATTGGGATTCACGCCATTGGAAGCGCGATAGGCCATCACCTGCTCGCCGTTAGGCATGGTGCCGGCGCCGTATTGGCCGCGCACGGCGTGGGTCAGGACCTGCTCGGGCGTCAATGGCTTGATGGCGTCGAGGACCTTGTTGACCTCATCGCGCAGGGCAGTGGCTTCAAAGGAGTTGGGCGGCTCCATGGCGAGGAAGCCGAGCAGCACCAAGAGATGATTCGGGATCATGTCCCGCATGGCGCCAGCCTCCTCGTAATAGGGGCCCCGGTGCTCCACGCCCACTGACTCGGCAACGGTGATCTGCACGTGGTCGATGTGCTGGCGGTTCCACAACGGCTCGATGAAGCCGTTGGCGAATCGGAAGACCATGATATTTTGCACGGTTTCCTTGCCCAGGTAATGGTCGATGCGGTAGATCTGGTCCTCGTCCAGGTGCTTGTGCAGATGGTTGTTGAGCGCGATGGCGGAGTCGAGGTCACGCCCGAAGGGCTTCTCAATGATGACACGACGCCAATCATCCTCGTTCTCATGGAGCAGGCCCACATCGCCAAGGTAGTCAGCCACCCTGGAGAAGAGGCTGGGCGGGATGGCCATATAGAAAAGGTAATTGCCTTCGGTGCCCCGCTCGGCGTCGATCCGGCTCAGCTGCTCGCAGAGGTGCTCGTAATCCTGCGGGTCGAGCATGTCGACCTTCATGTAATGCAGCCGTTCGCAGAGTTTGCCCCACACCCGCTCATCGAAGACCTCACCCACGTGGTCGCGAATCTGCTCGCCCATCAGATTGCGAAAGGCGTCGTCATCCATCTCCAGCCGATCGAGGCCGAGCATGGCAAAGCTCTCAGGCAGCAGCTTTGCGTTGCACAGGTGATAGAGCGCCGGCACCAGCTTGCGCTTGGTGAGGTCCCCGCCGGCGCCGAAAATGATCATCACATTGGGCGGTGCCGGCGGCGCCTCGGTATAGTCGGTCTGCATGAGGGACATGGTTGGATTCCTTTTGCGCGGGGATTCGGCCGACATGCTATGAGCGCATGTTCAAAGGAGCGGTAACGGCGCTCTAAAAACGCCATGCACTAGCGCAGGCGTTCGCAGCAGAGGGCGACGGTGTCGACGGGCTGTCAGACCTATGGCTTTTCGTAATGGCCGCCGAACTGATAGCGCATTGCGGACAGGATCTTATTGGCGAAGTCCGCCTCGCCACGGGAGGTGAAGCGCTCATACAGTGCGGCGGTCAGCAGTGGGGCCGGCGTGCCGGTCTCGATGGCCGCCTGGCAGGTCCAGCGGCCTTCGCCGGAGTCCGAGACGCGCCCACCGAAGCTGCCGAGGTCGCTGTCCTCGTACAGCGAGATGGCGGCGAGGTCCAACAGCCAGGATGCGACGACGCTGCCGCGGCGCCAGACTTCGGCGACGTCGGCAAGATTGAACTCGTACTGGTAATGCTCGGGGTTGGAGAGCGGTGCGGTCTCGGCATCGATGGTCTGGTCGGCGCGGCCGATGCCGGCGTGCTTCAGAAGGTTCAGCCCCTCGGCATAGGAGGCCATGAGCGCGTACTCGATGCCGTTGTGGACCATCTTGACGAAATGCCCGGCGCCGCTCGGCCCGCAGTGCAGGTAGCCCTGCTCAGCGGGCGTTGGCGCGCCGCTGCGCCCGGGCGTGCGCTCAATGTCGCCCATGCCCGGGGCGAGCGCCTTGAAGACTGGGTCGAGGCGCTGCACCGCGTCCGTGTCACCGCCGATCATCAGGCAATAACCGCGTTCACGGCCCCAGACGCCGCCGGACGTGCCGCAGTCCAGAAAGTGCACGCCGGCGTCGCGCAGGGACTTCTGGTGGCGGATATCCTCCTGATAGTTGGAGTTGCCGCCGTCGATGATGGTGTCATCGGCCTGCAGGTGCGGGCGCAGGTCGTCGATGACCCGATCCACCACCGCCGCGGGCACCATGATCCACACCGCGCGCGGCGCCGTCAGCTTCGCGCAGAGATCCTCAACGCTGTCCGCACCCGTGGCGCCCTCGTCGACAAGCGCCTGCACGGCGTCCGGATTCCTGTCGAAGACCACGCAGTCGTGCCCGGCGGCCATCAACCGCTGCACCATGTTGGCGCCCATGCGCCCGAGGCCGATCATGCCGAGTTGCATTTGCTGACTCCTGAGTTGGGGTTAGGAAACGGCGCGAGACTAACGGTCTCAACGCAACGGGACCGCGCGGAGCCGGCGAGGTTTTCACCGGCCTTCAAGCACGACCACGCTGCGCGGGCGAACGCGGTAGCGCTCGCCGTGCACGGGCGGCTGCCCGTCGGGGGCGTGCAACGCCGCTTCGCCACCCGTATCCACCGCCAGGAACCAGCCCCTGTCCGCGAGCGGCGGCAGCGCGAAGTCGAGCACGTCTGCAGACATGTTGAGCATCACATGCAGGTGCGGCTCGTCTGCAGCCAGGCCGGCCAGCATAAAGGCGAGCGTGCGGGCCTTGTCGTCGTCCCAACCGGGCGCGTCCAGGTCGACCCCGTGCCAAGAGATGTCCGGCGGCGCGCCGTCGCGGTCTGGCTTGCCCGTCAGAAAGCGACTGCGGCGCAGTGTCGGGTGGCGCTTGCGCAACGCGATCATGCCGCGGGTAAAGTCAAGCATGTCGCGGTTGTCCTCGGCGAGGCGCCAGTCGATCCAAGACAGTTCGTTGTTTTGGCAGTAGGTGTTGTTGTTGCCGCGCTTGGTGCGCAGCAGCTCGTCGCCGGCCAGCAGCATGGGCACGCCTTGACTCAGCAACAGGATCGCCATGAGGTTTTTCGCCTGGCGACGGCGCAGCGCGTTGATCTGCGGGTCGTCCGTCGGCCCCTCGACGCCGCAGTTCCAGCTCAGGTTGTGGTTGTGGCCGTCGCGGTTATCCTCGCCGTTGGCCTGGTTGTGCTTCGTGTTGAAAGCGACTAGGTCGTACAGCGTAAAGCCGTCGTGGCAGGTGATGAAGTTGATGGAGTTGGCCGGCAGCCGGCCGCGTTGCTCATACAGGTCGCTGGAACCGGCGATGCGCGTGGCCACGTGCTGAATGACGCCCGGATCGCCGCGCACAAACGCGCGCACCACGTCGCGGTAGTGGCCGTTCCACTCTGCCCAGCGGAACCCCGGGAAATCCCCCACCTGGTAGAGGCCGGCAGCGTCCCAGGCCTCGGCGATGATGTGTGCCCGTCCGAGCTCCGGCGAGAGCTCTACCGCCCAGAGCACCGGTGCGTGGTGCTCTGGCGTGCCGTCCTCGCCGCGGGCCATGGCGCTGGCAAGGTCGAAGCGGAAGCCATCCACGTGCATGTCGTGGGCCCAGTAGTGCAGGCTGTCGATGACATAGCGTGTCACCAGGGGGTGGTTGCAATTCACCGTATTGCCGCAGCCGGTGTAGTCCCGGTAGCGGCGCTTATCGGCAAAGTCCAGGTGATAGAAGATCTCATTGCCCATGCCCTTGAAGGAGAGGGTCGGGCCCTCCGCGCCGCCCTCGGCGGTATGGTTGTAGACCACGTCAAGGATGACGCCGATGCCCGCCTTGTGCAGGGCCTTCACCATGTCCCGGAACTCGTCGCGCGCGCTCTTGGGGTCAGTGGCGTAATGCGGATGCGGCGCGAAGAAGCTGTGGGTGCTGTAGCCCCAGAAGTTCTCGAGGCCGAGGGATGCCGTTTTCGGCGGTACGTCTTGCAGGTCGAAGGCCATCACCGGCAGCAGTTCCACATGGGTGATGCCGAGCGACTGCAGGTGCGGGATCTTCTCAATGACGGCGCGAAAGGTCCCGGGGTGGGCGGTGTCCGCGGACTGATGGCGCGTAAAGCCACCGACGTGCATCTCATAGATGACCGCCTCCGTCAGCGGCACATGGAGGTGCTCGTCGTCCTCCCAGTCGTAGTCGTCCCGCACCAGCTGCGCACGCATGGCCCTGGCCAGGTTATCGCCAGGGCGGCTCGCGGCGTCCCGATCCCAGAGCCGGTCGTCCACGGCGACGCACCAGGGATCGAGCAGCAGTTTCTCGCGGTCGAAGCGGCAACCGGTATCGGCGGTATCCCCGGGGCCGTCCATGCGCCAGCCGTAGCAAGTGCCGTCGGGGAGGTCTTCCACCAGCACGTGCCAGAAGAAGAAGGTCTTGTGCACCCTGGGGTCGAGCGTGATCACCTGGAACGGCTTGGGCGTTGCGGGCCCCTCGAACAGCAACAGCTCCACCGCCGTCGCATACCGCGAGAAGCAGCAGAAGTTGACGCCGCCGTCGACGAACGTGGCGCCGGTCAGGTCCCAGGTGCCCGGTTGGATGCTATAGGTGCTTGCAGGCATTGCACTTCCCGATGCGAGCTGAGTGGATGAATGGGCGTTGGTGACGGTGCGGGCTGGCCGCGGGCAGTGGCCCCGTGGGCCGCAACGCGGTCGGGCCCCGTTGGCAACAGCGCCCGCGTCGGCACTGGCGCCCGCGGCGTCGGGCCCCATGTTATACCCGTCACACAAGGGTTTTCGGCCGCGATGCACGCCTCTCGCACCCGATCGCAGCGTGACGACTCCTCGCCATAGTGCCGACTATGACGCGTCGTCGTGCCTTGCGCTCGGGCACGAGCGCCGCACCTCGCTTACCCGAAAACCCATGCGCGACGGGTATAAGACGCGTGGCGGCGGGCCGCATGCCCATTCCACCGGGCCGCGACCGACTGCCGTTGTTGGGAGGCGAAAACAGCATGAAGTATTGCAGCCACTGCGGCCAGGCGGTCACGGTGCGCGTGCCGACGGGCGACAATCTGCCGCGGCACGTGTGCGACGCTTGTGGGACGGTGCATTATCAAAACCCAAAGATCGTGGTCGGCTGCATCCCAGAATGGCAGGACCGTATCCTGCTCTGTCGCCGTGCCATCGAGCCCCGCTACGGTCTCTGGACCCTGCCCGCGGGGTTCATGGAAAACGGCGAAACCGTTCAACAGGGTGCTGCCCGCGAGACCCTCGAAGAGGCCAACGCGGCGGTGACGGTGGGCGACCTCTACGCGCTCTTCAATCTGCCGCATATCAACCAGGTCTACATGCTGTTTCGGGCGCGCCTCGAGCGACCGAACTTCGGCCCCGGTGTCGAAAGCTTGGCGGTGGAGCTCATGCGCGAGGGCGAGATCCCCTGGGACGAGATCGCCTTTCCCGTCATCGGCGAATCGCTTAGGCACTACTACCAAGACCGCGCCGCAGGTCGCTTTCGGCTCCGTATCGGCACCATCGAGCGGCTGCCGGGGCCGGAGCGGCACTTCCGCACACGCATCCATGACGCGCCGGTATGACTAGCAGACGCTCCGGCGCCCGACCCGCCAGTCCATCAAGACTTGGCCGATCATGAGGCAGCTGCGGAATGTGTGCGCTGAGTCGGGTCAGCGGGAGGTTCGGCCGCGGTGACTCGCGCCCCGAGGCGTTGCTGAAGGTCGGGCCGGGTCGTCCAAGCGCCGGCCCACTCGAATCTGTTCGGTCGATCCTTGCGTTTCGTCGGGTTTTGGCCGGCCCGCGCGCGGCCGAAGCGCTATAGTTCAGGGGCTGACCACGTCGCTCCGCCATCGATGGCTAGCACCGCTGTTCCGCCCGCCATGGCCGCCACCGTTTCGCCGTCCAATGCCGCCCCCGTACTGAGCCCTGCGCTGCGCCGCCTGTTATGGGTGGTGCTCCTGGGCGCCGGGCTGATGGGGGTCAACTCGGTATACCTCCTGGCGGTGAGTGTGGCGGAGCGGTGGTCTGGTGCGGTGTTGCAGGACCCGCTGTATTTGGCCCTGTTTTTAGGCCATCTGGGACTCGGGCTAGCACTGATGCCGCCGGCGTTGGTGTTCGGGGCGCTGCACTTCCGCCGCGCGCGCTGGCGCACCAACCGCTATGCGATCCGCGCCGGCGTCGCGCTGTATCTGACGCTGTTGGCCCTCTTTGGCTCAGGGCTGCTGTTGACGCGCTTCGGGGTCTTCGAGGTCAACGACCCGGCGGTGCGCAGCGGTGCGTATTGGGTGCATGTGCTGTCACCGCTCGTGGCGGTGTGGTTGTTCGTGCTGCACCGGCTGGCGGGGCCGCGGCTGCGCTGGCGTGCCGGCTTCGTGTGGACAGGGGCGGCGGTGGGCTTCGCCGCGGTGGCACTTGCGGTGCATGGGTTCAAGCTGCTGCAAGAGCCGGACATGGTGCGGGCGTTCGAGCCGGCGCTAGCCAAGGTGCCGGCGGGGCGGACCATCGCTCCGGAGACGCTGCTGCAGGACGCGACCTGCGCCGAGTGCCATGCGGACATCGCCGCTCGGCATGCAGGGTCCATGCACCGCTTCAGCTCCTTCAACAACCCGGCCTATCGGGCTGCGGTGGACGAGACCCGCGCGGTGCTGCTGGCCCGCGATGGTACTGTGCAGGCGGCGCGACTCTGCGCGGTCTGCCATGACCAGGCGCCGCTGTTTTCGGGTCGCTTCGATGACCCCGCCTACGACCCGGAGACCGACCCTGCCGCCACCGCCGGCATTGGCTGCCTCGGCTGCCACGCCATCACCGCCGTCAACAGCCCCGTCGGTAACGGTGCCTACAACATCGCACCGCCGCCGCGCTACCCCTTTGCGGATAGCAGATCCGTTGTCGGCCGCTTCCTGCACCGCCAGCTGATCCGCGCCAAGCCGGCGTTTCACAAACGTACGCTGCTCAAGCCCGTGCATCGGAGCCCGGAGCTCTGCGCCGCCTGCCACAAGGTGCACCTGCCGCCGGCGCTGAACCATTACCGATGGCTGCGCGGGCAGAATCACTACGACAGCTTTCTGCTGAGCGGCGTCTCCGGTCACCGCGTGGACAGCTTCTACTACCCGGCGCAGGCGGAAACCGGTTGCACTGGCTGCCATATGCCGGCGTTGGCGGCCGACGACCCCGCAGCGCGGCGGCTGGGTGAGGACGGCGGGCACCGGCTTGCGGTGCACGACCACCTATTCGCCGCCGCGAACACGGCGGTCGCGGACATGCTTGCGCGTCCAGCACATGAGAACGCCGCCCGCGTGGACCTGCTGCAAAGCGCCGCCCGGGTGGACATCTTCGGGCTGAAAGCGGGTGGCGGTATCGAGGGCAAACTCCACGCCCCCCTGCGGCCGGCACTGCCGGTGCTGCGGCCCGGCGAGCGCTATTTGCTGGAGGTCGTGATCCGGACCGACGGCATCGGGCATGCGCTGACCCAGGGCACGGCGGATTCCAATGAGGTCTGGTTGGATCTCCGCCTCAGCGCCGGCGGCAAGGTCATCGCCCGCTCCGGCGGCAGGGACGCCACCGGCGCGGTGGACGATTGGGCCTGGTTCGGCAACGCCTACCTGCTGGACCGTCACGGCACTCGCATCACCCGGCGCAACGCCCAGGACATCTTTGTCGCGCTCTATGACCACCAAATCCCGCCGGGCGCAGCGGCGGTGGTGCACTATGCCTTCGACGTTCCGGCGGCCATCGATGGCCCCATTGAGCTGCATGCGGCGCTGCGCTACCGCAAGTTCGACAGCCGTTTCTACCGCTTCATGCGGGGCGACGCCTTCGCGGGCAACGATCTACCCATCACGACGCTGGCTGCCGACCACGTGCTGCTGCCGGTGGCCGGCACGGGGGCGCCCGCAGGCGCCAGCCCACCAGCGCCGGCCATCCCCCGGTGGCAACGCTGGAACGACTACGGCATCGGCCTCTTTCGCCAGGGACCGCGCGGCGAGTCCCGCCAGGCGGAGGCGGCGTTCCGCGAGGTGGAACGCTTGCAGTCCGCGCTGGGGCAGGGGGGTGACGGCGCCCTCAACCTGGCCCGGGTGCTGCACCGCGAGGGCCGGCTCGACGCGGCAGCGCGCGCGCTGGCCCGGGCCGCAGAGCAGGGCGCACCGGCTTGGGTGGTGGCCTGGTACACCGGGCTCATTGCCCGCGACCAGGGCGATCTGGACCGGGCCATCGACGCGCTCGAGGCCCTCGCCGACACCCGTTTCCAGGACGCCCGCGCGCGCGGCTTCGATTTCGGCAGGGATTACCGCATGCTGACGGAGCTGGGCCGCACCCTCTATGAGCGTGCGCGGCAGGAGCGCGGCGATGGGCGCCGTGCCGCGCGAGATGCGCTGCTGACGCGCGCCCGGGGCCGGCTGGAGCAGGCGCTGGCGATCGACCCAGAGCACGCCGCGGCCCATCACAACCTGAGCCTGGTGTTGGCGGCGCTGGGTGACGGGCCGCGCGCCGCCCACCACCGCGAGCGTCATGAGTACTTCCGCACCGACGACAACGCCGTAGAGCGCGCCGTGAGTCTTCACCGCAGCCGCAACCCAGCTGCGAACCATGCCGCCGAGCCGGTGGCCATCTATCAGCTAAGGCCGGTGACGGAGGCTGCACAATTGGCGGACGCGGCGCAATGACTGGCACCCGATCGCCGCGTGACGACTCCTCGCCATCGTGGTGACTATGACTCGTCGTCGTGCTTTGCGCTCGGGCACGCGCGACGCACCTCGCTTACCCGAAAACCCATGTGCGACGGGTATAACCCCAGAAACGGCAGCTGGCCGCTTCCGCGCAGCGATCAGTGTTTGCGCACATTCAGAACGCGTGTCGACCGAAAGCGCACCTTTCGGGTAAGAGCCGCTCCGACCGTTCCTAGGTTCACAGCGCCAGCGGAGGCCAAGCATGCACAGCGACCAGCGACCCCCTTCCTCCAGGCCTGGGCCAACCCGCGGCGAGGACCGCATTCGCCGCGCCTTCCTGACCTCACTAGCCGTGATTGGCGCCGTCGCGTTGCTGGCGGTGGGTGGCTATCTGCTGCTGCGGCCCACGGCGCCGGCCCCGGTGCCGGAGGCGGTGATTGCGCTGCCGGAGCCGGCGCAGCGCACAGCAGGGGCAGACGCAGGGCCGCTGCCGGCGGCGACCACTCCGCCCCTGGTCCAGTTCGCCGACATCACCGAGGCGTCCGGCATCGACTTCGTGCACGTCAACGGCGCCTATGGCGAGCGGCTGATGCCAGAGACCATCGGCAGCGGTGCGGCCTTCTTCGACTATGACCGCGACGGTGACCAGGATCTGTTTTTGGTGAGCTCCCGGGAGTGGCCGGACCACCAAACCCGCTCCGCGCAGCCGACGCAGCGGCTCTACCGCAACGACGGCACCGGCCGATTCGAGGATGTCACCGCCGGCAGCGGGCTCGACGTGGTCAGCTACGGCATGGGTGTGGCCATCGGCGACGTCGACGGCGACGGCTGGGACGATCTCTATCTCACCACGCTGAATGAGAACCGGCTGTTCCGCAATGTGCCGGCAGCCGACGGTGGCCGGCGCTTCGAGGACATCACCGAGGCCGCCGGCGTCGCCGGCAGAGACGACGCCTGGTCCTCGAGCGCGACCTTCTTCGACTACGACCAGGACGGCGACGTGGACCTGTTCGTGGTCAACTATGTGCGCTGGTCCCGGGACATCGATCTCGAGATCGACTTTCGGTTGACCGGGCTCGGCCGGGCCTACGGCGCCCCGGTCAACTTCGTCGGCACGGACAATGTGTTGTATCGCAACGATGGTGTCGGTGCGGACGGGGGCATCCGCTTCACCGATGTCACCGCCGCCGGCATCCGTGTCCCAGACCCCATCACCGGCAACCCCGTGGGGAAAGGGCTCGGGGTTGTGCCCTTCGACTACGACGGCGACGGCTGGCAAGACCTCATCGTGGTCAACGACACGGTGCGTAACTTACTCTACCGCAATCGGGGCGACGGCCGCTTCGAGGAGATGGCCATCTTCGAGGGCGTGGCCTACAACCGCAACGGCAAGGGCACCTCGGCCATGGGTGTGGACGTGGCGCACTTCCGCGGCGACGCGGACCTGGGCATCGCCGTCGGCAACTTCGCCAACGAGATGGCCTCACTCTTCGTCTCCACCGACGGCCGCCCGCCCTTTGTGGATGAGGCGGTGCTGGAGGGGCTCGGTCCCGCGTCGCGCATTCCGCTTACCTTCGGGCTCATGTTCTTCGACTACGACCTCGACGGCCGCGAGGACCTGCTGCTCGCCAATGGCCACCTGGAGCACGAGATCCATACCGTTCAGCAGAGTCAGCACTATGCCCAGCCGGCCTCGCTGTTTTGGAACTGCGGCGCCGCCTGCGGGGCCAGCTTCGTGCACATGCCGCCAACGCCCGCGGCCGTCGGCGACCTGGCGCAGGACCTGGTGGGCCGCGGCATCGCCTACGCGGACATCGACGGCGACGGCGACCTGGACGTATTGATCACGCAAAACGGCCGCAGGCCCGCCCTGCTGCGCAATGATCAGGCCCTCGGCCACCACTGGCTGCGGGTGACGCTCGCGGGCCGGCCGCCCAACACCGGCGCCATCGGCGCCCGGCTGGAGCTCACCGCGGGGGATGTCACCCAGGTGCGTGACGTGCGTCCGACCCGGGGCTATCTCTCCCAGGTGGAGCGGCCGGTCACCTTCGGGCTCGGCACGCTGGAGGACCCAGGCGCGGTGCGGTTGCGCATCGTCTGGCCGGACGGCAGCACGCAAACCGTCACCCCGCATGCCCTGGATACCACCCTCAAAATCAGCCAGGACAGCGACGATGCGTAAACGGGCTCCTCTCAATCCGACGTGTCCCATGGTCGGCGCGCGCCATGGGTGCAGCGGCAGCGGTGGAGCGCTTGGGGCCTGCGTACGAGGCAAGACCGCTGTGCTCGTCGCGCTCGGACTTGTGCTGCTGATGAGCACTGCCTGGGTCCAAGCCGACCGCGTCGCTGATCCGCCCAGCATCTTCGGCATCACGCTCACACCCGTACTGGACGCCGACACCAGCGGCGCGGAGCCGCTGATGCAGGAGGCGCTGGCGGCGGCGCGGAGCGCGCTGAGCACGCAGCTGGCGGCAGCAGCGCCGGATCGCGACGAGCTGGCCGAGGCCTATGGGCGTCTCGGTGCGCTTTTGGTGCTGGTGGAGGTGGAGGCCCAGGCCGATGCCTGTCTCCGCAATGCCATGGCACTGCAGCCGGAGGCATTCCGCTGGCCCTATTACGCCGGTTACCTGGCGCTGCTGGCTGGAAATCTGGATCGCGCCGTGGAGGCCCTCGAGCAGGCAAGGGCTATCGACCCGAGCTATTCGCCGCTGTATCTGCGCCTCGGCAAGGCGCATCTGGACCGCAGCGAATTGGACCAGGCGCATGAGGCGCTGACGCGTGCCGCCGCCGAGCCGAGCCTCACCGGGGTTGCGAGCTACTATTTGGGTCAGATCGCGTTGCTCCAGCGGCGCTTCGAGGACGCCGTTAGGCTGCTGGAGGCCGCCCTCGAGGCCAACCCCAACGCCACCGAGGTGCACTATCCCCTGGCCCAAGCCCACCGGGCACTTGGTCACGACGCGCAGGCCCGCGCGCATCTCGACGCCTTCGATCTGCGTGAACCGGAGGTCGCCGACCCTTTAATCGCCGAGCTGCAGGCGGTCACGGATCGGTCCCTGCCGGCGTTCAAGGAGGCGCTGCATGCCGTGCGCGGCGGCGATTACGCGCAGGCGGTGCAGCGCTTCGCCGATGGCCTGGCGATCGCCCCGGACAATGTCGCGGCGCGCATCAGCTACGCCCGCGTCCTTTGGCTGACCGGCGCGCACGACCAGGCGAGTGCGGAGCTGGCACAGGTGCTGGCGCAGGCGCCGGACGCCCCGCTGGCGCTGTTCTTAGTGGGTGTCATCGCCGAGCACCGAGGTGACGTCGCAGCGGCCAAGCGTCTTTATCGACAAGTTCTGGTGCGGGAGCCGGCCCATGCGGGCGCCTGGTTCCAACTCGCCAACCTGGCCTTCCGCGCCGAGGACTACAGCGCTGCAGCCGTGGCCTATCGTGAGGTGCTTGCGGTGGATGATGATGTGGCGCCGGCTCGGCTGCTGGCGCTGGTGGCTGAGCGCCGCGGCGGTGCGTCGGATGCAACCGTCCTCGGGCGCCTGCGCAGTGTCGTCGCGACCTATCCGGACGACCCGCAGCTGCGCTATGCACTGGCACGGCTGCTGGCTGCCACCGCGGATGCCGACCTGCAGGATGCGGCAGCGGCACTGAACCTGGCCGCGAAGCTCAACGCGGACCTCAGCGCCGGCGGCCCCATCCCACCGCATCGACGCGCGCTGGCGTTGGCGCGTGCCGCCGCCGGCGACGACGCGGGTGCCGTGGCGCTGCTGCGGCCCTTGCAGGCGGCGGCCTGGATGCTGCCACCCGCCGAGGCGGCGTTGCTGGACGCCGAGCTGGCGCGCTACGGCGACGGCCGCTTGCCTGAGGCCTGGCCCGTAGACGACCCCCTGCTCGCGCCACCACTGTTTAGCGCCGACCAGGTCATGCGGGACTATCCGGCCGCCAAGCCGTATTGAGCAAGCTCAGGGAGGACTGACAAGGGCTACACGTCCGTCTGGGCCTCCGGGCTGGCGTGGCCCGCTACGCAAAAGGGCCGGTTGCCCGGCCCTTTTGCTGTGCGAGTAAGGTGCCTGCCGTGGCCCCGTGGGCTCAGCGTTGGGTGCTGCTGTCCTCTGGCGTGGATGGGGCGACCGGCTGCTGGTAGGCGCCGTAGGGGTAGCCCCAGCCGTAGCCAGGGTAGCCGCCCCAACCGCCGTAGCCCGGGTAACCCCAGCCACCGTAGTACGGATTGCCCCAGTCGCCGTAGCCGGGATAGCCGTAACCGCCGTAATAAGGATAGCCGCCGTACCACGGACCGCGGTGCCAGGGGCCGCCGTACCAGGGACCGTTACCCCAGGAGCCCCAGAACGCCTGGGCGGGCGTGGTGACCAGTGTGGCAAGCAGTGCGCTAGCAGCGGCGCTCAGCATCAAGGTCTTCTTCATGCATTGCCTCCTCGCATTGTTCAGGACGAAGGTGCCGGGATCACTGACCCCGGCTCTTCAGTATACCGCTGGAAACATTAGTCGCCACAAGGGTAAATACGGAGGGTCGACACGGCCGATGGCCGGTTTGGGCGGCGCCGGAGCCGCAGTAGCCGGGCGCCTCCAACGCAGTGGCAGCGAACAGGAGCGGAGCCCGACGCCAGGTCGTCGGTGAAGCGAAATTGCCGCGCTGCCCACCCTGTGGCAGCCTTGACCCCCCACCACGACACTGAGGAAGGAACAATGCGCATCATTCTGCTCGGCGGCCCCGGGGCCGGCAAAGGCACCCAGGCCGGCTTCATCAAGGAGCATTTCCAGATCCCACAGATCTCCACGGGCGACATGCTCCGCGGCCACGTCAAGGCCGGCACCGGGCTTGGCAAGGCCGCGAAAGAGATCATGGACGCGGGTGGGCTGGTGTCAGACGACATCATCATGGGCATGGTCAAGGCGCGCATTACCGAGGATGACTGCAAGAACGGCTTCCTGTTCGACGGCTTCCCGCGCACCCTGGCGCAGGCGGACGCCCTGAAGGACGCCGGCGTCTTCGTCGATGCCGTGGTAGAAATCGCCGTACCCGATGCAGCAATTATCAAGCGCATGGCGGGGCGGCGTGTGCACCTGGCCTCCGGCCGCACCTATCACATCGAGTTCAACCCCCCGCGGGAAGAGGGCAAGGATGACGAGACCGGCGAGCCGCTGATCCAGCGCGACGACGACCAGGAAGCAACCGTCCGAGAGCGCCTCAAGGTCTACCACGACCAAACCGCCCCACTCATCGATTACTACGCCAGGTGGGCGGCGGCGGGCGGGGAGGGCGCACCACGCTACATCAAGGTCGACGGCGTCGGCAGCGTCGATGAGATCCGCGACGCCATCATTGGCAAGCTCGAGCAGGAGTGAGGTGGCAGGCTACGTCAGTGGATTTGAGATGACTCAGGCATCCCGCATCGAGAAATCGAGCAGGCTGGTAGCGATACCGAAATAGATCAGCACGCCGAGAGCGTCCGCGATGGAGGTGATCAGCGGCGCGCTCGCGGTGGCCGGATCGAGCTTCAATTTGCTCAGCAGGAAGGGCATCGACATGCCAATCACACTGCCGGCGAGCACGATCGCCTGCATCGACACGGCCACCACCACAGCGATCTCCGGCCCGCCGCGCCACAAGCCGAGGGACGACACCGCCAGCGCCATCGACAGCCCGAGCAGACCGGCGACGAT
Source organism: uncultured Thiohalocapsa sp. (assembly GCA_964524185.1). Lineage (GTDB taxonomy): Bacteria > Pseudomonadota > Gammaproteobacteria > Chromatiales > Chromatiaceae > Thiohalocapsa. The sequence continues at coordinate 55,198 of CAZGCI010000012.1, forward strand.
CAATTCGCGGCCCAGCATCGCCGCCCAGTCCTTGAGCACCACATCCCCGGTGGCCAATGCCCGCACCATCAGCGTCGCCGCTTGCGAGCCGGCGTTCCCGCCGCTGTCGATCAGCAGCGGCAGGAAGAACACCAGGGCAATATAGGCGGCAATGGTGTCCTCGAAATACGCGATCCCAGCGCCGGAAAACAAGTTGCCGAACACCAGCAATAGGAGCCAAAACACCCGCTTGCGAAACAGCAGCCAAACCGAGGCGTCCTTGAGGTTCTTGCCCAAGGCGCCCACCGAAGCCACTTTTTGGAAGTCTGTGCTGCTTTCCTCTTGTTCCACATCCATGGCATCGTCATAGGTGACAATGCCCACCAGCATGCCGCTGTCATTGACCACCGGCAGCGCCATCAAGTCATATTTGCTAATCAGGTGCACCGCCTCCTCGCGCGGCGCATCGGCGGCAATACGCACTGGGCTCAGCTTCATCAATTCGCCGACACGGGCCTGGGCGCCGGCGAGAATCAGCTCCTTCAGCGACACGGTACCAACCAGATGACGCTCGGCGTCGATGACGAAGGCCTGATAGATGGTCTCGGCATCGGGGGCGATGCGGCGCAGTTCCTCGATGGCGGCGGGCGCAGTGAGATCGGGCGAGAGCGTGGCATAGTCCGAGGTCATCACCGCGCCGACCTGCTCCTCCGGATAGGCGGCCAAGCGGCGAATGTCCTCGCGCTCGATCTGCGCTAGCGCCGGCATCACGGCCACGCGCTGTTCCTCGGTCAAGGCATTGTAGAGGTCGGCACGCTCGTCGGGCGACATGTGCAGGAATAATTCGGCTAGTCGGCCGCGGCCGATGGTCTCGCTGATGCGAACCTGCAGGTCGCGCGGCAGATAGCCGAATACCTCGGCCCGCTTGGGCGCACTGGCCAATTCCAGCAATTGGCGCTGCTGCGCGAGCGGCAGCATGGTGATAGCGGTGGCGATATCGGCTGGGTGCGCGCGCTCCTCGACAATGCGGAATGTCTCGGCGTCCTGGGCAGCGAGGGCGGTCTTGAGCGTAAAAACGACGTCTTGGTAGTTCATGGCTTGACGTCCTCCAAGCTGATCTAGGGCTGGCGTGGAACCGGGTTGGCGGCATGCGGCGCCCTGCTCTGGGCGCGTATCAATGCATTGTTTTTGCTCTCGTTGAGCCGAGGAGAGGCAAGTACTGATGCGGTGCCCCCCGAGCAGCGCAGCGATGCACGGGAACGCGGCACGCATGGACGCCGCCGCGGGTCGCGGCGGCGTTTGCCGAGCACTGACCGAAAAGGGTCGATGCGCCAAGCGATCGACAATGACGCCGTGCCTGGAGAGAGCCCGATTAAGCCCCATCAGGCACGGCGGAGGGTAGGGTCTCCGAGGTCTGTCAGGTCACGATGTCGATGGGACATCGACAACTGTCGCTTGGATCAGTACTCACGGAGCCCTCAGGCAGTGATTAAGACCCGACATACGATCAACGCGCGTCCGCAGGCCTGTCAACCCACGTCTTCCCAAACGGCTCGCACACAGATGCGAATTGTGGGTAAAATCGTCGGGCCCTTAGTCAGGATTTAATATCCGGAATTCACTCACATGTCTTTCATCGAAATCCTCGTCTTATCAATCGTTCAGGGATTGACGGAATTCCTGCCTATCTCAAGTGCCGCGCACCTGCTGCTGGTGCCGATCATTACCGGCTGGGATGACCAGGGACTGGCATTCGATCTGGCCATTCATATCGGCAGTCTCATCGCGGTAGTGCTGTATTTTCGTCAAGCCCTTTGGCAGATGATCAGGGACTGGCTGCAAGCGTTGGTGAACCGCCAAGAGACGCCCGATTCGCGGCTGGGTTGGGCGGTTTTGGTCGGCACCATCCCGGTGGGCGTGGCGGGATTACTGGTCAAGGAGTTCGTCGAAACAACGCTGCGTACGCCGGCGATCGGCGCTCTGGTGATGGCCGTTTCACTAATCGGCTTCGGCCTACTGCTGGGCTGGGCCGATTGGCGGCAGCGGGGTCAGCGCAGCGAATACGAACTGCGCTGGACCGATGTGCTGGTGATTGGCTGCGCGCAGGCCCTGGCGCTGATCCCGGGCACGTCGCGGTCGGGTATCACCATCACCGCGGCGCTCTTCTTGGGGTTAACCCGTGAGGCCGCGGCCCGGTTTTCGTTCCTGTTGTCGATCCCGGTCATCGCGTTGGCCGGCGGCCTCGAGACCGTGGATCTGATCCGCAGTACCACACCCGTCGCCTGGGGCGCCATGGGCCTGGGTGTGGTGCTTTCGGGTCTCAGCGCCTATCTCTGCATTCACTATTTTCTGTTGTTCATCAAGCGCATTGGGATGCAGCCGTTCGTCCTGTATCGCCTGCTGCTCGGGGCAGTCTTGCTGTGGGTCTTCTGGCCCTGAGCCGCCGCTGCACAGAGCGCAACAGTCCCACCAACCGAGCCAACCGCCAGGTAATCGCGCTGATGCAAGGTGAAACCGCTGAAGCATTTGGCTCGCATGCGCGCCTCGGCCCTCACCTCTGGCCAATAAGCCAACCGCTGGCATGCAGGCATTCTCGTCGCTCTTCGGTTTGAGGCATCACCTCGCCTGACGATCACGCAGCTGGCGTGGTTTAACGTAAAAAGAGCAGTTGACTGCTTCAGGGTGTTTTTTACGTCTCTGCGCTGCCTGCGAGTTTGGCGCGCTCTGCACGTCACCCACTGGGTGCGCCGCGCTGCGCTCACCCAATGACATCCACTGGGGCACGCCCCGCGGGGCGCCCGGCGGCGTGACAACGCCTCGCAATAGAGCGGCTATTCCTCGTCGTTGTGCCTTGCCAGCCAGCAGGAGATCAGGCCCGCGGACCGCACCCTGACGACCGTACAACTGCTCTTTCTAGGGTGAAACCCGATGACTTCTTCGGGCGTTTGGCCCGACTCGCGCAGTGGCCGCAGGCTCAGTCGATCGCGCAGCGCGGCGTCGTACAGCGCCTGCGCTTGGTCGCTATGGCTGCTCATAGAGCACCTTGCCTTCCCTGGAGGCCCAATAGACCGGGATGGTCCACCAGTCGCGCTTCTGCTCGAATTCTGCCTCTGTCAAGAGCAGCAGGTCGGCACCGATACCGAGCCCATCCAAGGTCTGATGCAAGCGCAGATACTCCTCGTTGTCGTCGGGAATCTCCCGCTCGATGACTATCGGATCGAGATCAGACCTCGCGTCGGCATCCCCCCGCGCGTAAGAGCCGAAGAGGATCACCTTAAGTGGGGTATGCGCGGCA